>DATEFT010000748.1:0-2717 GCA_035280505.1 Blastocatellia bacterium
TCGTACTCTTCACGGGCGAAAGCCTTCACCACGCGAATCGACGAGAGCGTCTCGGAGATGATCGAGACGATCTCGCTCTCCTTCTTCCTGACCGCGCGCGTCGCCTGTTTGATCCGGTGGGTCAGGCTGTAGACCTCCAGAAAGAGGATCGGCGCGACCGAGAGCGCGATCAGCGTGAAACGCCAGTTGAAATAGAACATGACCACCAGCATTCCGACCAGGGTCACCACGTTGACCACCATGCCCAGCAACGCCGACGAGATGAAACTCTGGATCGCATCCACATCGTCGGTCACCCGGCTGATCAGGTCTCCGGTCTTGGTCCGATCATAGAACGAGAGCGAGAGCCGCTGGATGTGGTGATAGAGGATCTGCCGCAGGTCGTGCAGGACCCACTGGCCGACCCGGGTGGTGAGATAGTTCTGCAGGTACGACGCGACCGCGCCCACCACGGCGACCAGGACCGCCGCCGCCGCCGCGAAGTTGACGATCGCGATCTTGCTCTCGCCGAAGATCGGGCGGATCAGACCCGCCGTCCCCTCGGGCAGCGCCCGCGAGCCGATCGCATAATCGAGCACGATCTTGATCGGCCACGGCTCGAAGAGGTCGGCCAGGCTCTCGATCAGGACTGCGACGAACGCCAGGCCGAGCGCTTTCCAGTGAGGTCGCAGCAGGCGATTGATAATGAACCGTTCTTTTTTCAAGCTTGTCCGGTCGGGGTCCGGAACCGGCGCCGGTTACCAGCGCCATCCCAAGCCCAGCATTGCTCCGCGGCCGCTGTACCGGCCCGCGAAGGTGGGGTTCTCCAGCGGCCCGATGG
This sequence comes from Blastocatellia bacterium, assembly GCA_035280505.1. GTDB lineage: Bacteria > Acidobacteriota > Blastocatellia > RBC074 > RBC074 > JAKEHZ01. The sequence goes on from DATEFT010000748.1 coordinate 821, forward strand.
TCCGGCTGCGACCCAGGATCCCGGCGACCGCCAGGTTCAGCCAGTGCCCTCCGATCCGTTTGCCGATCCCGCCGCTGAGGTCGAAGCCTCCCAGGTTGATCGTCCCCGGGGTCAGATTGGCCGCCGGGATTCCGTTGCTGGTGTAGGCCCAGCCGAAATGAATTTTGGTCGCTTCGCTCAGGGTATAGATCCCGCCGGCCCTCACCGAGCGCACGTCGTACATCTCCAGGCGCAGCGTGGAGAGCGTCTGGCCGCTCTGCCGCTCGTTGACGGCGATCTCCTGAAAGGCCGCCGTGTAATCGTAGAACCGGAAATCGGCGAAGAGCCGGAGCTGGTTGAGAGCTTTGATCTCGATCCCGCCCTCGGCCGCGGCCGGCGGTTTGAGCTTGACCGCCACTTGCGGATTGACGGGAACGATGGCGCCTCCCGCCGCGACGAAGGTCGAGAGATCGCCCTCCAGGTCGTAGCTCCGGCGGGTCTTGTAATTGATCCCGAGGCTGATCCTCTCGGTCGGACGATAGTGCAGCCCGACGCTGACTCCCGGCGCTCCGATCCCGGAGACGTCGAGCCGGTCTTGCCGCGCGATTCCGAGCGGCGCCAGTTGCGGATTGGGAAGCGAGAGGTCGGCAAAGCCGCGTCCGATGATGAACGAGCCTCCCACCGAGAGCTTCGGGTGCAGGCGCACCGCGCCGCCGGCCGCCAGATCGTTGGAGGCGACGCGGGTGTCGAAGAAGGTGGCGAATGGACCCAGTTGCGCCGGATCCTGGAGCTTGCTCTGAAAACCGTAGATCGTGTACAGCCCGAAACCCAGGGCATAACGATGACTGCCGCTGACATAAGTGGCCTCGGTGGCCAGGCCGGGAAGGCCGAGCCTCGTCTCCGAGACCAGACCCGCGGCCGGTCCCGGCGGGATTCGTTCGCGGCTGTAACGATAGGTTCCCAACTGCAGATCTCCCATCCATCGCCAACGTCCGCCCGTCGCGCCGACGAGCTTTCCGGTCTGCTCCTCGTCGGAGTTGAGCGCAATCTCGGTCATCCCGGCCACGTTGTTGCGGATGAACAGATTGTCCGGATCCGTGCGCGCATTGCCCGCGCCGCTGGTTCCCGTGGGCGAGCCCACCGGATAGTTGATGCCCTGAGCGGCGACCGCCGCTCTCAACGCGACTACCCCCGCGAGGGCGATGACGACCGTGATCGTCCGCCCGCGGCGTGCTCTTCCGAATTTTGAGTACATCTCTCTCCTGCCCGTCTTCAGGATTTCATCAAAATTCCGACGGACCGCAGCACACTCAGGGCGGAAGGCTTCGATTCCAGCAAATGCAACTGTCCGCGATAAGCCAGAGCCAGGACCTTCTGATCTTTTCCCAGGAGGGGCCGCGAAAAATCGTGCGAATCTTCGTCGGAGACCAGGAGCCACATATCGGTAAACCAGTGCTCAATCATTGCATCGACCTGGGCCCGCAAGTTAACGGTTCCATCTTGAATCGCCATTGCCTCGGACCCATTCATGACCTCGTTCTTCAGTTCCTTCTCTTCTCGTGCAATATTCATCATTGGGTTCCCTTTGCCTTGTCACCGGACGACGCCGGGTCGCAACGAGACCGCGAAGCCACTTCGGGCTGCCGCGCCTCAGGTTCAACGCGGGGGGATACCGAATCGCTGTCGCCCATCGGCGTCATCCATCATCGATTCAATCTGCGTACCAAACTTTGATCTGTCCGCTATTGCTACTGACCGCTCTGCTTCTCAGCCTGGTCGGCTCGCGCCTGATCCAGGCGTCTTTTGGGGGGGGATGTGGTGGGAGAGACAACTAACCATCGCTTGCTTCCAAGCGAACTCGATATCTGAAGTATAAAGCATGGTGGGGGACCGGAGACTTCCGGGGGCGCGCATCTAC
>DATEFT010000749.1:0-4033 GCA_035280505.1 Blastocatellia bacterium
ATAACCGGCGGCGCGCGCGATCTCGATCGCGGCCGCGCCCATGCGTTCGCGGAGCTCCGGGTCGTCAAAACTGGCGGGACATTCCTCGATCACCTTCTGATGGCGGCGCTGAACCGAGCATTCGCGCTCGCCCAGGTGCACGATCCGGCCATGCCGGTCGGCCATGATCTGAATCTCGATGTGGCGCGGACGTTCGATGAACTTCTCAATATAGACCGACGGGTCGCCGAAAGCCGACTCCGCCTCGGCGCCGGCCAGGGCCAAGGCCGTCCGGATCTCGGCCGCCGAGCCCACGACCCGCATGCCCTTGCCGCCGCCGCCGGCCGCCGCCTTGAGCATCACGGGATAACCGATCTCGGCCGCCACCTTGAGGGCCTCGGATTCGTCGGTCAGGGGCCGCGTGGTCCCGGGAACGATCGGCGCCCCCGCCCTCTGGGCGGCGACCCGGGCGCTCGTCTTGTCGCCCATCAGCTCGATCGATTCGGGAGAGGGCCCGATGAAATTGAGGCCGGCGTCTCTGACGGCGGCCGCGAAGGAGTGGCGTTCGGAGAGGAATCCATAACCGGGATGCACCGCTTCGGCGCCCGAGGCGCGCGCGGCCTCGAGAATCCGGTCACCGACCAGGTAGCTTTGCGAGGCCGGTCCGCCGCCGATCGGATAGGCTTCGTCGGCCATCCGGACGTGGAGGGCCTCCTGATCGGCCTCCGAATAGACCGCGACCGGTGAAATTCCCAGGTCACGGCAGGCGCGGATCAAACGCACCGCGATCTCTCCGCGATTTGCGATTAGGATCTTGCGAAACATAGATCAAACAACACCCGGCGGCAGCCCCTCACGGCGGCTCGCCTACGGCACGACCGAACTGCCCGGATTCTTCGGATCGAATCGAACAGTAATGCTGACGCCCGGAACGCACAGCTCCCGGCGGTGCAACTGATCGGGAGTCAACCGTTGCGAAGTCTCATAATCGACGTTGGCGATCTTGTACTTATAGTAGATGATAATCCCTGTGTCGTCTTGATGAAAGTCGAGGATTCGCCCCTCCGTAACTCGCCCGAATTTCGCCAGCCAGGCATAGTATTCCGCGACCGGATCACGCCCACGAAGTTTATTGATCAGCCTAATGAACAGATTGGGATACATGGTCTTCTATCCGCAGAGCAAAACAAGGTCAGCACCATCGGCCCCAAGCTGAGTGTGGAGGAGGACTGGCAGCTTGAGGCCGCCGATAATGGTTATTACCGCTTGATACGCTTACCGCGATTTCTCGGGTGTCAGAGTCATAGCCGGCGAATCGCTTTCCGACTGTCCGTAAACAATCACGCCATCCACCATGGTCAGATCGTCCGCGGTGCCGAATTTACCATCGGAACCGGCGGAGACCAGTTTGTAATTGCTGAAGCTGATGGCGCTGCCCTTCGAAGCGATGACTCCGACCGGCACATAACTGAACGAGTGTTGCCAGTAGTCGGTCTGTGACACCGTTTCAGCCGCCACCCGCGAGAGATCGGAGAGTTCCTGCGGATAGCTGCCATACTCCTTGTAGTATCTCTGCAGCGCCAACGCGTGCAGTTGATACATGGCGGCAGAGGTCGCCGCCCGATGTTTGGCGCGTCCCCGTTCGATGGCGTCCGGAATAGAGATGAGAGCGATGGCGCTGAAGATCACGCAGAGCCCGACCGAGAGCAGCAACGAGAACCTGGCCAACGTTGCCCCTCCGAACCGCGCCGGATTGGTGCGGGCCAACCGCAGCGCCCGCCGCGCCAACCAGATCCCGGCCACCGACAGAGGAATCAAACCGAATGAGAGCGTAAATGCCAGACGGAGAGCATCATAACTGAAGATTCGATAGTATGGCAATTTCGGATCCGCCTGTAACAGACTTTTCGTCAACTTGAAGCCGTCGCCGAGCGCGGAGACCAAAAGCACGCGCCCGACCTTCAGATCATTGCCGAAAAACCAGACGACGAGGAAGGCGAAGATCACGAGCAACCCACATCCGAGAGCGGTCAGCGCCGGTCCGAGTTTCGGCAGCAGGATGTCGGGCGGAGTCAAGGGTTCTCCAACTTCCCGGGCACCGCAGACCGTACATTCAGGGATAGAGATTTGGCGAGAATGCCCACAACAGGGACAGATCATAGAACTTGGCAAAGGCTTTTCCAGCATATTGTTAAAAATCGGGGAGCAACGATCAAAGAGCGTCTGAGCGGCTTTTTCGGGTCTTCAAGCGGGACCATGACCCAGACGCAACCGCTGGTTATCCTGAGCTTTGACCACCTCAGGTTTGACTGTCATTTCTCGACTCTCCATCTCACGAATCTGGCGCCACGTGTGATAGAGCCGATGCAAAAAAGTCCAGTAAGAGAGGACCGCCATCAACCAGATGGTAGCCGGCATCTTGTTGAGCAACGGATGGGTAGATTCAGGCCAGACTGTGAGCGAGCCGAGTATCAACAAGACCACCCTCTCCGGACGGCGCAAAAAACCAACATCACATTTGGGGATCAGCGATTCGGCCCGTGCGCTGGTATAGCTGACCATGACGGACCCGATCAACGCCGCACCGGTCAGCGCGGCATACAGAGTACTATGGTATTGCGTGTCCCGGGAATAGAAGATGATAATTCCCAAAAACACCACCATATCCGAGAGTCGGTCTAGACTGGAATCGAGGAAGGCTCCAAACTTGGTCACGCGACCCGTCAATCTCGCCACCCGCCCATCCAACATATCGAAGATGTTGGCAAAGATCATGACCAGACCGGCATAGAAGAACTGACCGTAACCGTAAAGCAAGGCCGCGAAAAGGTTAATCCCCAGTCCCATTACTGAAATCAAGTTTGGATTGGGGTTGACTCGCGCGAGCTGCCGGACGATGCCGTTCAAGCCGCGCTGGCAAACTTCACCTATGTACCCGCCAAGCATATCTCCGCTTGCTTCTTTCTTATGCGACCGCTTCTCAGGTCTTCAACTTTCACAACGGTTCAGGCTGTTCTCTCAAATACCGGAAGCTATTCTAGATTGTATGATAACTCAAGGTTCGCATCATACGTTGGGCCATTAGGCGTGTCAAGAAAGCTCCGCTCGGCGTGTCAAGAAAGCAAGCGCGTCCTGATCTCGATCTACCGTTGGGGACGATTCTGGAAAATGAAAGGGACCGGCTTCAGGACCGGTCCCTTTCAATCGGATTGCGGGGGAGGGATTTGAACCCTCGACCTTTGGGTTATGCTTACCACTACGGCTTTCGCCGCCTGCTCTTCAGTTTGTGGTCTGGACTTTCCCTTCACCCTCGGCGCGACAATGACGTCGCCACGTTAGGGTGCCTCCCATCAAGTCTCTACACCTTCCGCTAAGATTTTTTAAACTCTTGGCGGCTTGGCTCGGGATTACCATTACCAGAGGGTTCCCCGAATTTGAGAGGTGATCGTATATGAGTTTCCCCACATACAGCCCATTGCAGAATTAGATTCCAAGCCTCACGATACTCGGCTGACCGAGGTTTTCGCTGACGCTTGTCAACTTCGACCAGATGGATTTCACTGGCGAAGCTGATGAAGACGTCCACAGGAAAAACATATCTCCGACAGGTTTGAGAACTCCCCAGCCGCGCTTCAACGCTTGAAGTACGGCAGATTGCTCTACAATGTCTCCCCTGAGTTTCGTACTCATTGTCAATTCCGCGGTGTTAAGCCCAACGAGCTACCTGGCTGCTCCACCCCGCGTCAAAAAGAATCGTGACTGTACCCGTCCTGCGCCTGTTTGTCAACTGGCGTCGAGGACGGATTTGAATTATTTTTCAAACGTTGTCAGACTTGGAGTAATCGTCCTGGTTTGAGCCTAACTTCTCGGCTCTTCAATTCATTCCGACTAGCGTCGCGAAAGTTTGCGCTACAGCTCCGAACCGGCTCCACAACTATCAGCAAGGACGCCACTTAAAGCAATTGATATGAACCTCCTAATTACACTTGACATTAAAAACGGAATTGTGGCAAAAATATAACCAATCTGACTGTTGATGGGGTGAGGACATCAG
>DATEFT010000750.1:0-11506 GCA_035280505.1 Blastocatellia bacterium
CGGACGATCGCCAGCCCCAGTCCCAGGCCTCCCTGCTGACGAGAGAAGGAGTGATCGGCCTGACGGAACCGGTCGAAGACATAGGGCAGGAACTCGGCGCTGATGCCGCGCCCGGTGTCGGAGACCACGATCTGGGCCTGGTCGCCTTCGCGGCGCAACTGCACGTCAACGCGGCCGCCCTGAGGAGTGAACTTGATGGCGTTGGCCAGCAGATTCCAGACGACCTGCTGCAGGCGGTCGCTATCGCTCAGGACCGGACCGACCGTCGTATCGAGCGCATAGTCGAGTTGAATGCCCTTGGCCCCGGCCGCCGGCCGCATGGTGTCGATGGCCGCCTCGATCACGATCGGAAGTTCGACCGGCCGCAGGTCGAGCCGCAACTTGCCGCTGATGATCCGCGACACGTCGAGCAGGTCCTCGATCAACTGGTTCTGCGCCCGCGCGCTGCGCTCGATCGTCTCGATGGCCCGCCTCACCTCTTCTTGATTGAGCCCGCCCGCCCGCAGGATTCGCGTCCATCCCAGCATGGCGTTGAGCGGAGTCCGAAGTTCGTGCGAGACCGTCGCCAGAAATTCGTCCTTCAGGCGGCTGGCCTCTTCGGCCTGGAGGCGGGCGACATGTTCGCGGGACAACAGTTTTTCGCGGGCGGCCTCGGCCAGCCGGCGTTCGGTCACGTCACGGAAGACCAGCACGACCCCAGTCACCTGGCCCGCGTCATTCTTGATCGGAGCGGCGCTGTCATCGATCGGAACGGCCCGGCCATCCCGCGTGAGGAGCGCCGACTTGTTGGCCAATCCGACGGTCGTCCCTTCCTGGAGAACCGCCTGGGCGGGATTGTCGATCGGAGCGTGCGTCTCCTCGTCGATCAGGGTGAAGATGCGGGCCAGCGGTTCGCCCTGCGCCTCTTCCTGCGACCAGCCGGTGAGGGACTCCGCCACCCCGTTGACGAAGGCGACCTGGCCCTGAGCGTCGGTCGCGATCACCGCGTCGCCGATGCTCCGCAGCGTGGTCTGCAGCCATTGCTCATTCTCGTGCAGCGCGCGCGCGAGATGTTCCAGTTCGGTGACCTGACGGCGCAGTCGCTGTTCGGTCGCCGCCCGCTCCGTCACGTCTTCGATCAAAGTGATGGTACCGACGATGCGCCCCTCGGCCAGCAGCGGCATAATCTGCGCGCTCTGCCTCATCAAGTTGAACCCGAGATCGGTCAGGATCGGGCGCATCGGCAGCAGGTACCCATGAAGCCTCTGCGAAAGGGTTCGAGACTGCCCCGCCTGCGCGTCGCGGTAATACTGCTCCAACCGCCGCTCCTTCAGTTCCGGATAGATTTCCAGCAACTGGCGTCCGGTCACCTCGGCGGCGCTGCGCCCGCTGTATAGCTCCATCCATCGATTCCAGGTGCAGATCTTCAGTTCCTCGTCGGTCGTGAAGACGCCCCGGTCGGCGAAGTTCTTGAGCCAATCCAGAAGACTGGAATCGAAGAGCAGTCTGTCGCACTCATCTTTGAAGACCATAACTATCGGCGGTCGATCGGCCGCGGCCGACGAACCGTCAGACCTGTCGCTCCTCCCATCTTTCGACTTCATAGATCAGGCGGTCCAAAGAGGCGACCCCCAGGACGATCACGAGAAAGCCCTTGATGTCGGACTCGCGCACCAGAAAACCGGTATGGACGAGAATCGCGTACTTCAACTCCTCCTTCCCGATCAAGAGCGAGTCGAGCACCGCCCGCAACGACTCCAGATGCAGTTGCGGAACCGAGAACGAGACCTGCACCTGCAGCAGATTGCCGAACATCCCCAGGCAGGAGTTGAGCAGGATGTTGCCGACCTCGGTCAGGACCTCACGCGCCGAAGCGTCCAGGCGGCCCGCCAACACCGGCTCGTCCGTGAGCAGGTATTTGAGGGCGACCGCGCCGTCGTAATCGAGCAGCAGCAACGCATGGCCCGCGACCGGCCCGGTGAAGATCTGGTGGACGGTCGCCACATCGCCGGTGACGAAGCGGCCGAGCGCCTGGTTCAACTCGCTCATCCGGTGAATCGCCACCTGCGGGACTTCGAGCACGACCCGCTGCCCGGTCAGATCCGAGAGGGAGGCCCCCGCCCGCGCGAACCCGATATTGATCAGCTCGGACAGGGCATCGCGCTGCCTTTCAGTCAGTTGCATCTCGACCTCCTTCCAGTATGGCGTTAACCACCATGAGTACTTTCTCCGACGAAAAAGGTTTATTCACCAGGCCGCGTCCGCCCGCGGCTTCCGCCATCTCGCGCGTCGAATCCTGAATATCGGCGGTCGCCACGAGCACCTGCACTCCCGGGTCCATTTCGCGCAGTTTGCTGAGCGTCTCCAGGCCGGAGATTCCCTCCATCACCATATCCAGCATAACCAGATCAGGTTTCTCGAGAAAATAACGTTCGATAGCGGCGATTCCATCTTCGGCCTCAATCACCAGGTATTCCGCCTGTTCGAGAATGCGGCGGAGAGTGCGCCGCGCCATACTTGAATCATCCACTACCAGGATTTTTGCTTTCATATCGTCTCCATAATTGCCTGCGCCATCCGATCGAGCGGCACGCTGCGGTCGCTCAACCCGGATTCGGCCACCGATCGCGGCATCCCATAGACCACGCACGTCTCTTCGGCCTCTGTATAGATCAACCCGCCCTGCGCCTTGACCCAGGCCGCCCCTTGCTTGCCGTCCGCCCCCATCCCGGTCATGACCAGCCCCAGCACGCGCGAGCCATAGACCTCGGCCGCGCTTTGAAAGAGCACGTCCACCGACGGCCGGTGAGGCGTGTCGTCCTGAGACCAGCCCAGGTGGAGCAGGACACGGCCATCGGTCCCGCGCCTCAGAGTGAGATGGCGTCCGGCCCGGGCCAGAATGACGGTCCCGGGTTTCACGTCCTCCCCCTCGGAGGCTTCGCGAACCGAGAGCAAAGAGATCTCGTCCAGCTTACGCGCGTAGACTTCGGTATAACCGACCGGCATGTGCATAACGATCACCACCGGCACCGGCAAATACGCGGGGAGTTGGGGAATCAGAAACTTTAAGGCTTGTGGGCCGCCGGTTGAAATTCCGATCAAAACCACATCCACTTTCGTCGTTCCGACCTGGGGCACGGCAGTCGGCGAGCTGTCGACGGGCGACCCCGCCGGCAACTCCCGCAGGCGCGCGACCGGGGCGTCCGCCGCTGCCTTCACTTTGGAGATCAGCTCTTCGCTGATCTCGAAGATCTTCTCCGTCGCCAGCGCCGTCGGTTTCTGCACGAAATCCACGGCGCCCGCATCGAGCGCGGCCAGGGCTTCTTCACCGCTCTCGCTCTCAATGCTCATGATGATCGTGGGCACCAGGCCGCGGACCGCCAGTTCCCGCACGAAAGCGCAGCCGCCCATCCTCGGCATGTTGAGATCGCAGGTGATCACGTCCGGATTGAGTTGTTGAACCAGCTCCAGCGCCTCGATCCCGTCCCGCGCCGTCCCCACCACTTCGATCCCGGGGCTCCGCGAGAGGATCTGCTTAACCACTTTACGCACATACGCGGAATCATCGACAATCAGCGCCCGAACGATTCTATCCATTAATCTTTATCCTTATCGACAGCCTGAGCTAATTTTTGTCCTTATCGACAGCCTGCGCCTGAAGGTCAATCTCACTTTCTGACATAAATGAACGCGCCGCCGATCTCCTGCAGCTCGAAATCGTCGGTCAATTTGAGCAGAGATTCCGACGAACCGACACAGAGGTAACCGGACCGGGGGATCAGTTCAGCAAACAACCGGACCGTCCGGCGAACCATCTCCGCCGAAAAATAGATGAAGACGTTCCGGCAAAAGATGACCGGCACGGCAGCCATCCGCCGGGCCTCATCATGATTGATCAGGTTGGTCACCCGCCACTGAATTCGCGCGTGCAAGTCGGGCTTGACGCGCCATCCCCCGTCCTCCGCCTGAAAATATTTGTCACGCAGCGCCGGCGACAGATTCCGAAATGAGCGCGGGCGATAGAAACCCTGTTGGGCCTTCTCGATTGCGCCCCGGCTCGCGTCGCTGCCGTAGATCTCGATCTGTGCGCGATCGAACCAGCCGGCCTCGTTCAAAGCCATGGCGATCGTCAGCGGCTCTTCGCCGGTCGCGCACGGGGCGCTCCAAATCCGCACCCCTTTCTGACCGAACCGGGCGATCAGCTCCGGCATCAAGATCTCGACCAGCGCCGTGACCTGATCGATCTCCCGCCAGAAATAGGTCTCCTGGACCGAGAGGGCATCCATAACCTGCCCCCATTCCTGCTCCGCTCCGGCATCGTACTTGAGCCAGTAATAGTAGTCCAGAAACGAATTGAACCCACGCTCAACCACCAGCGGCGCCAGCTTGTCGATCAACAGATCCTGCTTCCCGGTGTCAAAGAAAAGGCCGGTCCGCTCATGAATCAGATCGCACAACAGCGCCTCGGCGCCCCGAGGCAGTCCCAATGTCTCCGCGTAAAATCTCATCTTCGGTTGCGGCCCCTGCTGTGCCCGAGCGCCGCGATCGCCGCTTGCCGCACCGCCGCATTTGAATCGTTGAGCGCCAGTTGCAAATATTCTGCGGCCTGCCGGTGATCGGTTCGGCCCAGGGCTTCAACTACTACACATCGGGCCTCGAATTGAGGCCGGTTCAATCCGCGTGCCAGTTCGTCGATTCGTTCCTGACCGGCCTGCGCGAGCGCGTCGATACAGTCTTCACGTCGGGGAGTGGCGGAAGCCACGGAGATCAGCGCCTCGACCGCTCCGGCGGCCACCGATTGCGCCAACCCTTCGATGGCCGCCTGGGCCACCAGCTCATCGGCATCCGCCGCCGACCGCCGCAGGGCCTCAACCGCCTCGGCGCCGCTCTGCCCGGCCAGCGCCTCCACCGCCGCCAGACGCCGTGGCGCATCGGACGATTCCCGCGCGATCAACAACGCTCCGAGAGCCTGGGGATGTTCGATCTCGCCCAGGGCGCTGATTGCGGCTCGCGCCAGATCCAGGTCCTCCGCCTCGGCGAGCGGAGCCAGGATCGCCGTCGACTCCGGCGCGCTGAGACTTCCGATCGCTTCGATCGCCGCGATCCTCACCTGAGGCGCGGCATCGGTTCGAGCCATTTCGGCCAAATAATCCGCGGCCGCTTTCAGATCGCGCCGCCCGATCGAGCGCACCGCAAAGTACCGAACCCAATCGTCCGGATCGGACAGCACCGGCTGCAAATGGCCCCAGGACGACTCGATTTCGATATTGCCGAAAGCACGCACCGCCGCTGCACGAACTCGCGGTAATTCTGCATGCAATGCTCTCACCAGGGTCTCAATGATAATGGCAGATTCATCCAGGTAAGGAAGTTGTTCGAGCGCGGTACACCGAACGTTCTCTACCGGATCGTGGCATCGTTCCAGAATCAGGTCCACACAATCGGCATAACCGAAATACCCGCCGATCCTCACCGCGGATTCACGAACCAGCGGATTGGGATCGGAGAGGAGCAGCCGGATGCGCGCCGGCAATTCCGGATGGCTGAGCGAATTGAGCGCCGAGACCGTGGCCAGCCGCACGACCGCCAACCGGTGGCCGAGCAGATTCAGGAGCGGTTCGAAGGCTTGCCGGTCACCGATCTTCGCCAGGGCGCCGACGGCAATCACGATCAACTCTTCGTCTTCGCGGATGAGCCGGACGATGGCGTCGATCGCGCTCGGATCTCCGAGTCGCCCCAGCGCAATCAGCGCCGTCTGGCGCGTGTCGAGATCGTCGGCCTCGAGTTGTTCGATCAAGATCTCGGTCATATGATCGCCGGACCGAACCAGGGCCGCCACCACCTCCTCGCGGGCCGTCGGCCGGCCCAGCAACCGCGTCAGCGCGCGTTCGACCGCCGCGCCTTTCAACCAACCCAGCACCAGGGCCAATCCGCGCACCTCATCTGCGTTCGCTCGATCGATCGCATCGAGTAGATTCTGGGTGCCGGTGGCGGTGATCAATCCGCGCGTCAGGTCGGCGATCTCCGCTCCTCCGCCATAACGCTTTTGATAACGATCATGAATCGCAGCCAGCGAGTTAGCGAAGACCTCGGCCGGCGCGGTGGGATCGTTGAGGAAGGCGGCGAGCGCCCCGGCCGTCTCCTCATCACCGATCCGGCCCAGAATCTCGGCGACCCGCGCCCGCAGCAACTCGTCGTTCAGAAATGGAACGAGCCGCGCGGCGGCGCGAGGGTCCCGGCCCGTGGCCAGTTGATCGATGAGGTCGGCATTCGAGTTCATAGTCCCTCTAGCCTCCTGATTTGGCTGATTTGGCTGATTTGGCTGATTTGGCCGATTTGGCCGATTTGGCCGACCTGGCCGTTCCGGGTCGAGCCTTACGGGCCGGCTTTCGCGCGGCGCCGTCCTGGTTCCGTCCCTGGCCGCGACTCCGGTCGCCGTCGGCGAGATCGAGGATCTCGGTCAGCCTCTCGGCCTGTAAGTGAAGGGACTTCGTCCCGTCGAGCGTCTCCAGGACGCCCTGGGTATTGCGCTCCGTGATCTGGCGGATCTCGATCAACGATTCGAGGATCATGGCCGCCGTCTTCAAATGCTCCACATTGGCCTGGGTGATGAGCGCGATCTGCTGCGAAGCGCTCTGCGCCTCGCCGAACATCTCCCGCAAGGCGCGCGACTGTTCGAGCAGGGCTGCCGTCGTCTGATCAGTCTGCCGCCGAATGTTCTGCGCCGCCCCGGTGATCTGCACGGCGGAGACCGATTGTTCCGTCATGGATCGGCTGATCGATTCGGCCATGAGGGTCAGTTCGATGGCGGCCTTGGTGATCTGCTCGCCGGCCGTGGCCTGTTCGCCGAGAGCGCGCGCGGTCATGGCCGCGCCGCGCCGCATCGACTCCATGGACTGCATAATATTTCTGGCCGCGAGCGCCTGCTCAGTCGTGGCTTTGCGCACGGTGGCGGCGAGGACCGTGGTGTTTTGAGCGGCCTTCAGAATATCGCGCGTGCCTTTGCCCTGTTCGCCCATGGAGTTGCGCATCTCGTGGGCCGTTTTCCGCATGTGGGACGTCGCCTGGGAGATGTTGTCGGCCGAATGAGATTGCTCGATCGTCGCCGTGGCGACCTGCCGGGCCTGGGCCATGGTCGTGCTGATGGCGTCCACGACCTGCTGACCGGCCGTAAGCTGTTCGTCGGTCGCCCGCGCGATCTGGCCGGCAAATTGGCCCACCTCGCCGATTCCGGCCAGGATCTTTCCGAGGCTGGCCGCGCCGTCCTCAGCCAGGCGGCTGCTCTCATCCGCCACCCGCAACCCCTCGTTGCTGGAGGTCACGGCCTCCCGGGCCACGTCCTGAAGCGGTTTGATGATGGAGGCGATGTCGGCCGTCGCCCGAGCGGCGCGATCGGCGAGATTGCGAATCTCTTCGGCCACGACCGCAAACCCGCGCCCGGCCTCGCCCGCCCGTGCAGCCTCGATCGAGGCATTCAACGAGAGCAGGTTGGTCCGTTCGGCAATCAGGTTGATCGTATCGATGATCCCGCTGATGTCATCGGCGCGTTTGCCCATCTCGCGGATGACGTTGGACGACTGCATCTGGGCATCACGCACGCGGGCGAATCCCTCGATCACCTTCTGAACCACCGCTCCGCTCTCTTCGGCTTCGCGGGTCACCCGGCGGGTGACCTCATCGGCCTGTTTGGCCATGGAGGCGACCGAGTGCGCCGAGCGGTCCATCTGGGCGGCGCTCGAGGCGGCGCCCGAGGCGGCCTCGATGATCTTCTCGCTGTTGAGCGCGACCCCCTTCACCGAACGCGCCATCTCCTCGATGGCGGCGGAGTTCTGTTCGACCGAGGTCGCCAGGTTCGCCGACATCACCGAAACTTCTTCGATCGAGGCCGCCATCTCGTTGATCGAGGAGGCCGACTCTTCCGCCGCGACCGTCAGGTCGTCGGCATTTCCGGCCACGCTCTGGATCGAATGGGTCATCTCTTCGGCGGCGGCGGCCGTCTCATTGACCGCGGAGACCAGGGACTCCGTGTCGTGACCGACGTTCTTGACGGAACTGGCGATCTCGTTCATCGAGGTCGTCACCTGGTGAGAAGCGACGGCCATCTGCTGCACGATGTCGGTCACGCTCTGAATGGCGGCGCTCGTCTCCTCGATCGCGGCCGCGGTCTCGGCGGCCGCGCCGGCCAGACCGGCCGTGTTCGAGGTGACCTGTTCGATCGAGGCCCCGATCTCGTTGATCGACGAGACCAGCCCTTCCGCCGAGCCCGTGATCGACGCCGCCTGCTCCGTCGTCTCCCTGAGCGTGAGGGTCATCCGGTTGGCAACCAGTCTGGCCGAGTCCAGCGAACTCGTCTGCAATTCGGCTCCACCCGCCACCAGTTCGGCGATGCGGCCGATGTCGTCGGCGCGGCCCTTGAGCTGCGTGATCTGTTCACGGATCTGCTTCAGGCCGATCTCCGATTTGGCATAGCCATTGTTTTTGCGTGTCTTAACTGCCATCTCGTAACTACTCCCTCAATCAGTTTTGAGTAGAAGTGCCGCGGTGATTATTCAAACCGCGAAAGACGCGGAAGACGCGAAAGATTGATGATTCCCCGTGTTTCGCGGTTTGAATCCGGATTTGTTAACAAAGCACTAACAGAAAAACTAAAAACTCTCGCTCAAATTCACGTCGGCGAAGTTCAAGACTTCATTCAGATCGAGCACCAGGACCAGCCGCTCGCCGAGTGAAACGATGCCCTCGAGGTATCTCCCGCTCAGCCCGGTGATCGTTTCGGGCGGGGGCTGAATGGCATCGGTCGGAATCTTCACAAACTCGCGCGCCGTATCCACGATCAGACCGACCTGGCGTTCATCGACCCGGACCACGATCAGTCGCGTCCGCAAATCATGCGGGATCGCTTTGAAGCCGAACCGGAGCCGCAGGTTGACGGCGGGGATGACCTGGCCCCGCGAAAAGACCACGCCCTCGACGAAAGGCGCGGCGTTCGGCACCGGCGTGATATGTTCGACCATCTCCATCTGCTGCACATCGTGGCTCCGCACGGTGTAGGTCGTTCCGGCCAGCTCGAAGAGGATGAAAGGCTCAGTCATAGGCATGCTCCTTCTGCGCGGAAGAACGGGCGCGAATCAAGCCGGCGGCATCCAGAATCAGCACGACGCGGCCGTCGCCCAGTTCCGTGGCCCCCCCGATCCCCGGGGCCTGCACCAGCGGATCGTGCAGGACGCGCACCACGATCTCGCGCAGACCCAGGATCCGATCGACCGCAATCCCGACGGCGTGCGATCCGCTGTTGACCACAATCACCTTCAAATTGGGAGCGGCCGTCTCGTCCAGCCCGAAACACCGCGTCAACCGCACGAGAGGCAGGGCCCCGCCGCGGTATTGAAGGATCTCGTTCCGCTCGATGAACGTGAGGGCGGTGACCTGAACCTCGAGCACCTCGCGAACGACCGACTGCGGGACCGCATATCGTTGCCCGCCCGCGGTCACGATCAAGGCATCGGTGATCGCCAGCGTCAGCGGCAACTCGATCGTAAAGCGGGTGCCCAGCCCGGCGCGCGCTTGCAGCGCGAGCGCCCCCCCGCAATCCGAGATCGCCTTTCTGACGACCGCCATCCCGACGCCGCGCCCGCTGGCGCGATCCGCCTCTTCCCGGGTCGAGAATCCCGGCAGGCAGATCACATCGAGCAGGTCGGATTCAGCGAGCGTCACCCCGGGGCCGATCAGACCCGCCATCCGTGCGCGCGCCTCGATCCGCCGAAGATCCATGCCCCTCCCGTCATCTTCGATCTCGATCCTGATCGTTTCGCCCGAGGTCGAGGCCGCCAACCGGAGCCTTCCGGCCGCCGGTTTGCCCTGCGCCTCGCGCTCGGCCATCGGCTCCAGACCGTGAGAGACGGCGTTGCGAACCAGATGCAGGAGCGGGTCCATGAGGCGCTCGACCAGGTACTTGTCGATCTCGGTCTCCTGCCCCGAGATCTCCAGATGGATCTCCTGATCGGCATCCCGCGCCAGGTCCCGGATCACGAATCTCATCCGCTCGAAGATCTCCCCGATCGGCACCATCCGGACACGCATCACGCCTCCGCGCAGATCACGAAGCTGCCGTTCGATGGTCTGGCCCAGTTCCTGTAGAGTGCGCCCTTCGGCGGGAGGCAGAATCGGTTCGAGACGATCGAGCTGGTCTTTCAACCGGGCGCGGCTGATGACCAGTTCGCCAACCATGCGCATTAAGTCGTCGAGTCGCATCAAGTCCACACGTACCACGTTCGAGGGGGCGACCATCGCCACGGTCGGGTCGGCCGGCGGCGCCGCCTGTCCGTTGCTCCAGAAGTGATGAGGCACCACGCCGGATCCGTTCGAGTCCGGCGGCTCGTAAGGCACACAACTCAACCCGTCTTTTCCGCAGATGGCCAGCAGGGCCTCGTCCGAGCCGGTAGCGACGATGAACTCGAACGCGATCCCGGCTCCGGCCGTGACCAGCGGGATCGCCTGAATCAACTCGCCGACCTCCTGCAACCGCGCGCGAACCTCATTGACGTTGACGCCGCGGTTGGCCAGCTCCGCCGAATGCGCGAAATGGACCTTCCAGGCGCGCGCGTCTCCGCGCAGCGCCGACGCCAACCGAGCGCGCGCCTCTACACTCAGCTCCGGCACCACCGCGGGCAACGCCGAACTCTCGGACGGCCTTTCGGATCTTTCGGATAAGGAAGCAGACAACGAGGGAGCTTCACAGCCAGCGCCCGGAAGGAGCGCCCAGAGCTGCCTCAGAACCGGGCCGATCTCCGGCAGCGGCTGTTCGGAACGATGTCTGGCGATGACCAGCTCCAGCGCCTTGGTGCCCGCCACCAGGCCCTCGATCCCGTCCGCGGTGAGCGCCACCTGCGATTGGCGCAGCGCGCGCAGATAGCTCTCCATCTCATGCGCGAGCTGTTCCGCTTCGCGCAATCCGACCATGCCCGAATTTCCCTTGAGCGAGTGGAAGCTGCGGAAGAGCTCCTCCAGCAATGACGGGTCGCTTTGCCCCCGGGTCAGAAAATCCTCAAGACCCAGCAAGGCGCGACGGACAATCACCAGATGCTCTTCGCATTCGGAATAGTAGTCGTCGAGGAATTCAATGGAAAAGTAATTAGCCCCGGACTCAACGTCGGGCACAATCTCGCCTTTCATGCCTTGAATAGATCCGCTGATTTGAGTCGATTCCGCGTGTAAAACGAGAACTCGATTAAAGCAATCTGATTATACTATGAGAACTGCCGCGCGACCCGACCCGCCATCAGTAGCCAGACTAACACCGGTTTATCACGTGGGGTCTTGCCTCGATACCACCTACTTCCATGCCAGTCGCACCCGTCTCCTAACCTGCCCTGATCAAGCGCCGTGCACAAAGGTGGGAATATCTTTGGTGAATTAATACGCTACACCTATAACCTTCTTTCACCGGGTAAGTCAAGATGGATCAGGCTTCTGGCTGAGTGGCGCAGGCCGAACCGCGAACCACGCGGAAGACGCTGAATCGCCGGTC
>DATEFT010000751.1:0-3696 GCA_035280505.1 Blastocatellia bacterium
TCTGCGCGACGAGGACGGCCGCCGGCCGGTCCACGGCGGCGCCGAAAAGTTTCAAGACGACCCGCACTGGCGCGACCTGATCCTCTTCTACGAGTACTTTCACGGCGACAACGGCGCCGGGATCGGCGCCAGCCACCAGACGGGCTGGACCGGCCTGGTCACCAAGCTGCTGCAACAGGGCGGAGAGTAAGGAGGTGCTCTCGACGAACCTCCCTGGTCAAGGCGCGAAACACACGGAAATAACGACCTTTCGCGTCTTTCGCGCATTTCGCGGTTTGAATCTTGTTGCTACAATAGGGCCGCCTATTGCATCCAGAAGATCAGAGGAGGTTTACCATGCGAAGAAGGTCCTGCGCGGCCGCCGCCGCGTTAGTCGTCTCGATTTCCGCAATGTCGTACGCCCAGATCTCACCGACTTCCGGTCCGGCCGCCGCGCCGAATCCGAAAGATCAATCCCGCCCTCGGGCGGAGCAGCAATCAAACCAATATTTGACGCCGCCGAAGGCGATCGTCGACATGCTCGATGCGCCGCCGACACCCAACGTCATCGTCAGTCCCGACCGCCGCACCATCGCCCTGCTCTCTCGAAAGAACATGCCCTCGATCGCCGACCTGGCCGAGCCGATTCACCGGATCGCCGGTCTGCGCATCAATCCCCAAACCAACGGGCGCCAGCAGCGAGGCGGCGCCACCATCGCGATCACGCTCAAATCGATCGCCGACGGAACGGAGAAGAGACTGACCACTCCGCCCAATCCGAACCTCGGGAGCGTGAGCTTCTCGCCCGATGGGCAGCGGCTCTTCTTCACGAATACCAAAGCCAACGGGATCGAGCTCTGGGTGGCCGAGACGGCCACCGGCCGGGCCCGATTGATCAGCGGGAAGAGCCGGTTGAACGGAACCGCCGGCCCGCCCTGCGAGTGGCAGCAGGACGGCGTGAAGATCCTGTGCCAGCTCGTGCCGGCCGACCGCGGGCCGGTTCCGGCCAGGACCTCGGTGCCTTCCGGCCCCAACATTCAGGAGAACTACGGCAAGGCGGCTCCCGCGGCCACCTATGAAGATCTGATCAAGAATGCTTATGACGAAGATCTCTTCGAGTACTATTTCACCGGCCAGCTCGCCGCGTTCGACGCCGCCAGCGGCCGCCAGACGCTGATCGGCCGGCCGGCGATTCTGGAAGACGTCTCGGAATCTCCGAACGGCCAGTACCTGCTGGTCTCGCGAATCAAGCGGCCGTTCTCGCGGCTGGTGCCGATGGGCGGTTTCGCCAGGGAGCTGGAGATCTGGAATCAGCGCGGCGAGATCGTCAAGAAGATTGCGGACCTGCCGTCGAGCGAGGGCACCCCGATCGGCGGCGTGCGGCAAGGGCCGCGCGCGCAGCACTGGCGGCGCGATCAACCCGCGAATCTGGTCTGGACCGAGGCTCTGGACGAGGGAAATCCCCGGAACAAGGTTCCGTTCCGCGACCGGATCGTCGAACTCCCGGCGCCGTTCAACGGCACGCCCGCCGAGATCGCCAAGACCGCCTGGCGTTACGGCGGTCTCGCCTACACCGAGAAGGGCGTCGCGCTGTTGAGCGAATCCGACCGGCAGACGCGGCGCACGCGAACCTGGTTGCTCGAAGCGGGCGCCCAACCGCGCGTGGTGTGGGATCGCCGGCAGCAGGATGCCTATCAAAATCCCGGCTCCCCGGTCAACCGGCTCCGCGGCGGGCTCATCCTGCAGCATCAGAACTACATCTACCTGACCGGGCCCGGAGCTTCGCCCGAGGGAAATCGCCCCTTCCTCGACCGGCTCGACCTGAAGACGCTCAAGACCGAACGGCTCTTCCGCAGCGCCGAAAAGACCTACGAGACGGTGGTCACGCTGCTGGACGACGAGGCCAAGACCATCCTCACGGAGTACGAGACGCCCGCCGATCCGCCCAACTACTACCTGCGGGATCTCGGCGCCGCGACCAGACGGGCCGTGACCGCGTTCAAAGATCCGATGCCGCAGCTCACCGGCGTGGAGAAACAGTTCGTCACCTACCAGCGGAAGGACGGCGTGAAGCTCTCCGGGACCCTCTATCTGCCGCCCGGTTACCGGAAGGGCGAGCGGCTGCCGGTGTTGATGTGGGCCTATCCGCGTGAGTTCACCGATACCGATACGGCCAGCCAGATCACCGGTTCGCCCTACCGATTCATCCAGGTCGGCGGCCCGTCGCATCTCTTCCTGCTGACCCAGGGCTATGCGATCTTCGACAACCCGGCCATGCCGATCGTGGGACCGGGCGAGACCGCCAACGATACCTACGTCGAACAGCTCGTCGCGGACGCCGAGGCCGCGATCGACAAGGTGGTGGAGATGGGAGTCGCCGATCGCGACCGGATCGGCATCGGCGGCCACAGCTACGGCGCCTTCATGACCGCCAACCTGCTGGCGCACTCGAATCTGTTCCGGGCGGGCATCGCGCGAAGCGGCGCCTACAACCGCACCCTCACGCCCTTCGGGTTTCAGAGCGAGCAACGCACGTTCTGGGAAGCGCCCGAGGTCTACGCGAAGATGTCGCCCTTCTGGTACGCGAACAAGATCAACGAGCCGATCCTGCTGATTCACGGAGAGGCGGACGACAATTCGGGGACCTTCCCCATCCAGACGGAACGGCTCTACCTGGCGCTCAAAGGTCACGGCGCGACCATGCGGTACGTGACGCTGCCCTTCGAAGCCCACGGTTACACCGCTCGCGAATCGGTCCTCCATACGCTGGCTGAAATGATCAATTGGATGGATCGCTACGTGAAGAACGCCGGACGCAAAGAAGTAACCGAGCGATAACTGAATACTCGGCCGGCAAAATCGGTCGATCAACCGCGAAACACGCGGAACACGCGAAAGGATACGGATTTCGCCTGTTCCGCGTGTTTCGCGGTTTCTCAAAGTACCACAGTAACTCCATCACCTGTGATCAAAGTCACACGACCTAACATTTGTCGAGGTATCGGCCCGAGATCAGGGCCGGCGAAGTTATCCCGATCCTTACACCTAAACTCCGTTTGAGCAATACGATAACGCGGTAACATCCCATCCCTCCGGACAATAATTTCACCGGTTGAAATAAATCTCCGGCCCGGCGACATATACTAGAGGAGTATTAGAGCAAAGCCGTCGCAGCATAAGACAAAGATCAAAAAATAATAAAAAAAAGGTCGCCACACAATCACGTCTAAGTGCCAAAGTGAAAGGAAATTACTGTGAAGACCTGGTTGATACTATCGATCAATGTTTTGATCCTGCTGATCGTCGGTTTGGGGTACCTTCGCTACATCCCGACCGGACAGGCATTGAGAACGGCGCAACCGTTGACGGTCAAGGCCGAGGGCATGAGAAGTCCGGTGATCGTCGAGTTATTTACCTCGGAAGGTTGTTCGAGTTGTCCTCCGGCGGACGAGGTCCTGTCGCGATTGGAGCAAGCGCAACCGGTCGCCGGAGCCGAGATCATCGCGCTGGGTGAACATGTCGACTACTGGAACTATATCGGCTGGGCCGATCCCTTCTCGAGTCCGACCTTCAGTCAGCGGCAGAACGATTATACCGACGTCTTCGGCGGCACCGGCGCCTTCACGCCGCAGATGGTGATCGACGGACAGGCGGAGTTGATCGGGAGCAAGAAGGATCTGGCGCTCGAGGCGATCAGCCGGGCCGCGCGCCGGCCGA
>DATEFT010000752.1:0-5088 GCA_035280505.1 Blastocatellia bacterium
GAAGGTTTTGAGTTTATCGAGCTGTTCGGAGACGACCCCGGCATCGGCCGCCGTGGGGCTGCTGTCGAGATAGTCGTGGTAGTAGTTGACGGCCTGCCTGAACCGGCCCTGACTGTCCGATTTGCGGGCCTTCTGCAGCACGCGCAGATCTCCCGAACGAACCTCCGCTTTGGACTCCCCGTTCTCCGGAGGAGCGAGATTGCCGGCGGTCGCCACGTCCGAATTGCCCGGGTTGCCCGGGTTCGAGGTGGTCGTGACCGGAATGTCGACGGGCGTCGCCTCGGGCGCAATCGTCGGAGTCGGCACGGGAGTGGAGGTCGTCGCCGCCCTCAAATTGGGGGCGGGCTGGGCGGAACTCTTCTCCGCCGTACTCCGGCTCTGCGAGAGCAGATAGACCCCGCTCACCACGCCGAAGAGGACGAGCACGGTGGCGGCCACCGCCCAGAGCTTGCGGGAGTCCGCAGGCTTGCTGTCCCAGCTCTTGAACAGATTCGAAGAGCCCTCTTCGGACGGCGGGTAGTAACTCTGCAGCATGACCTCCGAAGCGGCCGGGCGGCGGGCCGGAGGCGAGCTGGCGTTGGACGCGCGAGCGGCGACTCGGCGGTCTCGATCCTCCCGGCGCTCGTCGCGCGCCGTCCCGTTGGTCGAGGCGGCCGTCGCTCCCGGTCGTTTCCGGTCGGAGAGATCGATCTCTTCGTAGGACCCCGGCGCGGTGGGAGGTGGAGTCGATGACGACCTGGCGCGCGGCGGCGGCGCCACAAATTCTTCTTCCGCCTCTTCGACCGCCAGATCGAGATCGAGGTCGAGGTCGGCGTCGAGGTCGACGATGGTCACCTCCTCCGGCGACGCCTTCGCCGCTTCGGCCGTCACCGTCCGCGTCTGAACTTCGGCCGCGCCGTTGTTCTGCTCGAACTCCTTGATCGCGGTCAGGAACTCCGCCGCGGTTTGAAATCGCTCGCTCGGATTTCGATGGATCGCGCGCGAAAAGACCGCGGCCAGCGCCGGAGGAATATCCGCCCGGAACACGGTCATCAAGGTCGGAGTCAGATCGAAGAAGGTCGCCGGATCGTTCTTATTGCCGTTCCCATTCTTCGGCGGCTTTGAAAACGGAAATTGCCCGGTCAGCAACTGGTAGAACGTGACCCCCAGACTGTAGATGTCGGACCGCGCATCGAGGTCCAGACCGCGCAACTGTTCCGGCGGCATGTATTCGGCGGTGCCCGGTCGAAAACTGGGCGGTGCCATGCTCTGCCGGTCCGGCAGCCGCACAATTCCGAAATCCGCGATCTTCAACTTGCCCCGCTGATCGATGAACAGATTCGCCGGCTTTAAATCGCGATGAATGATGCCCGTATGCGGAACGTCCGATTCGCTCAGATATTGAAAACTGTGCGCGTAATCCAGCGCCAGAAGCGCCTGTTTGCAGAGAAAGAGCGCCTGTCCGGGAGTCGGCAGCCCCTGGCTTTCGAGCAGTTCGCGCAGGTTGATCCCGGGCACATACTCCGAGACGATGTAGTAGTTCTCGCTCTTTCCGAACGATTCATAGAGCCGGACAATGCCAGGATGCTCGAGTTGAGACTGAATGAAGACATCGTGTCGATAGCGAGCCTTGAGTTGCACGCGCGTCGCATCGGGGTAGATGCTCATGACGATCTCTTTGATCACGACCTCTCGCGGCAACTGGATGTGCTGCCCGCGGTAGACCATGCCCGTATTACTGTATGCCAGCTCTTCCGTGATTCGATAATTACCTAAGATGTTACCCACCATGATCTTTACTTCGAGTTTGAAGACCTTCTCGATCAGAAATATTAAGTTGTGAGCGGGGCACCGATCATCGCCCTCGACCGAGGGGCACTGGCTGCAATCGAGGCATCGTGGAGCCTTTATTTTCGCTTCCGCGACGTCGGTATCTTTTTATGATGGATGTAATGTAGGAAATCAGACGGCAAAAGGCAAAAGATTTCCTCTTCCTCAGCCGGATTGAATCATTAATATGCAGTCTTAATTAAAGCCAATAAACATCGGGGCGCGCGCGATCAGGTGGCGAAATTCTGTTTCTCGCCCAGTCGCTGCCCGTTGATCGCGTCGAAGTAGACGGTCCAGGTCATCCCCTTGCCGACCTCGACCGCAAAGGCCAGATGGACCGTGATCTTCTGACCCTCCAGTCTCGGAAAGATCACCGTATCCTTGATCACGATCTCTTCACGCTTGGTCACTTTGTAGCGCTGGGGCTGGCCGGCGAAGTTGGTGTATTCAAATTCGGTATTGATCAGGCGATCGACGATCTGACCCGGTTTGATCTCCGGGGTGACCGGCAGCTCGAACTGAGGGATCAGCGTGCTCCCCCATTGCAGCAGCTTGCCGTTCTTATCGACCGTCAACCGCAACTCGCCATAGCCGTTGGCCATCGGGAACGGATAGGTCGCCTGATGATAGGCGGCGCGGTAGAAGGTCCCGTCATCGGAGAAAGAGACCAGCGAGAGGTCCTTGAGCGTCAGCGTGGTGCTCTTCGGATCGCCGGTGAGGATGCCCTTGGTCCGCTCGATGAAATTGCGCAAAGCGTCCTTGGCCTCCATCTCGCCGAAGACCCCGGTCTTCTTGAGGTTGATCTGGCCGGTCAGGTTCATGGGCAGCGCTCGCGGAGTATCGATCACGGGCTCCAGTTCGAGTCGCTCAACGGGCAGCTTCAACTCGGTGAGGAGGTTCTTCCAGGCCTCCTGGACCTCCTCTTGACGCGCCGGGGTGTCCTCGATCACCGGCGGGTAGACGGCCCGGCTGCCTTCCGGCGCGCTGACGGCGTTCTGAACCGGAGCGCCGCAGGCGCCCATCAGGCCCATCATCAAAATGAGGGGCCCCACAAAACTGATCCAAAAGTTCGGTGATATTCTCATGATGACCATCATCATAAATGACGAATGAAAATAACGAAACCGGCGACCGGCGATCGAAGCCGGTTGGGCTATAATGGAGGGATGAACCAGATTTATGGACTCGTGCCGGTGCTGGAGGCGTTGCGCGCGCGGCGGAGACCGATTCACAAAATTCTGATCGCCTCGGGCGCCAATCTCTCGCGTTTCGCCGAACTGATCGAGAACGCTCAGCGCGCCGGAGTCACGGTCGAAGAGCGAGCGCGCCGCGTCCTGGATGAGCTGACCCACCAGGCCAAACATCAGGGCGTGGTGGCGCTGGTCGCGCCGCTCAACCGGGCCGGCGCCTACGTCGAGGCCGATTCGATTCTCGAGGCGCTGGGTGAACTGCCGCTGGTCGTGCTGCTGGAGGGGATCGAAGACCCGCACAACCTGGGGGCGATTCTCCGGGTCTGCGAGGGCGCCGGCGTCCGGGGAGTCTTCATCCCCGAACATCGAGCGGCCGGATTGAATGAAACAGTGGCCAAGACTTCGGCGGGCGCCGTCGAGTACGTCCCGGTGGCGCGGGTCACCAATCTGGTGCCGCTGATCGGTGAATTGAAGGAACGCGGGCTCTGGGTAGTCGGCGTCGAGGGAAATGGCGAGACGGCCTACTCGGAGTTCGATCTGAATCGGCCGCTGGCGCTCGTCTTCGGGAGCGAGGGCAAAGGCATTCGTCGGCTGGTCCGTGAAAAATGCGACGCGATCATCTCGATTCCGATGCGGGGCCAGCTCAACTCATTGAATGTCAGCGTCGCGTCCGGGATCGTCCTGTTCGAGGCGGTCAGACAGCGCGAGGGGCGCCGGAGCCGCCCGGACGGCCGCTGAGCAGCCGTGGGAGGCTGCCGGGCCGCACGTGGCGAGCGATCGATTCCGCTCCGGAGCGTCAAGGGACCGCGGTCTCGGCCCGGAAGTAGAGAATGCGCCCGCAGTTCTCGCAGGTGATGATCTTGTCGCCGCGGCGAATGTCGTTGAAGACTTGAGGGCGGATCTTCATTCGGCAGGTCAGGCAGGACCAGTCGCGAGCCTCCGCCAGGGCGAAGCCCGAACGCATCTTCGACAGGCGCTCGTAGGTTCCGCGCGCCTCGGCTCCGAGGGCGCGCAGCCGCAGATTGCGCTGCGCCGTCAGCTCGTTGAGGCGTTGTTGATGGATCTCGGCCGCCGCCGACCATTCCGCGATCTGGCGATCGACCTCAACCCGGCGCGATTCCATCTCCGGCGTTCGCTCTTTGACCTGGGCTTCCAGCTTCTCGGTTCTCTCCATCAACTTCAGAACTTCGGTTTCGAGGAGCCCGATCGCTTTGCGCGCGACATCGATCTCGCGCACGGCCGTCGTATACTCCTTCTCATTGGTCGCCTTCATCAGGTCGTTCTTGAATTTCTGATGTTTTTGTTGTTCCCCCTCGAGATCGGACTCAAATCGCTTTTTTTCCGCCAGTAAAGTATCAAGCTGTTGTTTAAGATCTAGGTATTCTTTGACCGAATCAGAGAATTGGCGTTCCAGTTCTTGTCGTCGGATTGGAAGAGAAGTAATCTCATCTCTGAGTCGCTTGCTTTCGACATCAATTTCCTGAAGAGAGATGAGTTGGCTCAGTTCTTCGTTCAAATCGGCCTCCTGAAGAAACGTGGCATGGACCGGAGCCCATGCGTAATGCCCGTTCATCAATTTGGCCACAGAGCAGAGTCTGTGCTTTTAGAATTGATATAACGAGTTGCGCGAAGAATAGAACTGATGATCACACAGGCATGCGCTTAAACGCAAGAATTTATCTGTAACCCAAAACTATGGATGACCAGACAATTAACAAATACTCTAAATCGATCACGCTCTTCGGCCGCGCCCAGGAGGTGATTCCCGGCGGCGTCAACAGCCCGGTGCGGGCCTTTCGCGGTGTGGGCGGCACGCCCCTCTTCATCCGGTCCGCCCAGGGGGCGACCGTGACCGACGTGGACGGCCGCACCTACATCGACTACGTCGGATCCTGGGGGCCCATGATCCTCGGGCATGCGCACCCGGAGGTGATCGCCGCCGTGCAGGCGGCCGCCGCTCGCGGGACCAGCTACGGAGCCCCGACCGAACTGGAAGTGGAGCTGGCCGAAGAGGTGATCAAGGCCGTGCCCTCGATTGAGAAGCTGCGTCTGACCTCGAGCGGCACCGAGGCGACCATGTCGGCGCTCC
>DATEFT010000753.1:0-13981 GCA_035280505.1 Blastocatellia bacterium
GCGGAGGCGCTTCACAGGTGGCTTTCGTCACGCCTTCGGGAACCAACACCTACCACGGCTCGGTCTACTGGCAGAACCGCAACAATGCTTTCGCCGCCAATACCTGGTTCAATAACCAGAGCCACGTCGAGCGGCCCTTTCTCAACTCGAACTGGATCGGTGGGAGCCTGGGCGGTCCGGTGATCAAGGACAAATTGCTGTTTTACGGCAACTTCGAAGCGTTGCGTCAGCGCCAGCAGCAGGCCGCCAATCGAACCATCCTGACGGGGACCGCGCGGCAGGGCATCTTCACCTATCGAGACCGAGCCGGTGCGGTGCAGCGGGTGAACTTGCTGCAAGCCGCGGGTGTGGCGCTCGACCCGGCGGCGCAGGCCATTTTGCAGCGGGTTCCCGGTCCCGAGTCGATCAATAATTTCAATGTCGGAGACAGCGGCAGCGCGCTGTTGCGCAATACGGCCGGATACTCGTTCAACATCCGCCAGAACCGCAGCCAGGACCACTACACGGGCAAGGTCGATTACAATCTCTCGACGAAGAATACCTTTTCGGGGACCTGGATCTACAACAGCGACAACATCGATCGCCCCGATCAATCGAACGACTACACGACGGTTCCCAAGGTGGTCAACATCGATACCTCGAAGCTTCTTTCGGTCGGGTGGCGATGGAATCCGACCGCGACCTTCACCAACGAGCTGCGCGGCGGCTTCAATCTGGCGCCCGTGCCCTTTATCAGTTCCGAGCAGTTCGGTGACGCCATCATCGGGATCGCCGGTGGACTGTTCGGCAATCCGGTGAACACCTTCCGGACCCAAAGCCGGTCCCCGCGCACTTACAATCTCAACGACAATGCGTCTTACCTCCGGGGCAAGCATACTTTTCAGTTCGGGTTCCAGGGTCAACGGGTCTCCATCAAGGTCTACAGCGAGAACGGGATCACCCCCACCATGACGCTCGGCGTCGGGACCGGCAATCCGGGGCTGACCGAGGCTCAATTGCCGGGCGCCAGCGACGTGGATGTGGCCGCCGCCAACAACCTGCTGGCCAACCTCGCCGGTTACCTCACCAGCTACACCCAGACCTTCAACGTCACCGACCGTACTTCCGGTTTCGTTAAGGGGGCGGCCAATCAGCGCCAGTGGACGCTGGATAACTACGCCGGATATCTCGCCGATTCCTGGAAAGTGCGGCCGCGCCTGACCCTCACTCTCGGCTTGCGGTACGATTATTACAGCCCGATCAAAGAGCAGAATGGACTGGCCCTGTCACCGCTCTTGGCCGGCGACGCGTTTTCGACGCTGCGTTCCAACGCGACCCTCGATTTCTCCAGCGGCGACGGCCGGCCCCTGTACAATCCGGACCGGAACAACTTCGCTCCGAACGTCGGATTGGCATGGGACGTCTTCGGCAACGGCAAAACGGCGGTGCGGGCCGGTTACAGCATCAATTATGTGAATGACGAGCTGATGGCCGTGGTCACCAACAACATCAACGGCAACAGCGGCCTGGTCCAGACCGTGAGCGCCGCCGGCCTGACCGGCCGCGTGAGCGCGGGGCTGCCCGCTATCACTGCGCCGACGCTCAAGGTGCCGCGCACGTTCCAGGACAATTTCGCGTTGAGCACCAATTTTTCGCCGACCTTGATCGATCCCAACCTGCAGATTCCCTACGTGCAGCAGTGGAGCCTGGGCGTTCAACATGAGTCGAAGGGCATGGTCTTCGATCTGCGGTACGTGGGCAACCACGGGACGAAACTGCTTCGCGGCATCGACTTCAACCAGGTGACCATCGCCCCCGAGTTCCTGGCGGATTTCAAGCGCGCCCAGAGCAACGTGGCGCTCTCTACGGCCAGGCGCAGCCAGGACCGCGTCACGGTCATCAGCGGAGCGTTCAACCCGGACCTCCCGGGGAGCCAGCCTCTGACCGTCTTCCCGCTGTTGCCCAACGGCGGAAATCTGGCCAGCGCGGCCAATGTCAATCTGCTCAACCAGGGCGAGGTCGGCCAGTTGGCGTTCACCTATCAGAACCAGCGGCAGAATGGGGCGATCAGCTTCTTTCCCAACCCGTCTGCGCTGGTCACGAACTTTCCCTCAAATTACAGCCATTCGACCTACAACGCCTTGCAGTTTGAAGTGCGCGGGCGGCTTCGCGGTGTGACGTTCCAGGCCAACTACACGTTCTCCAAAACGCTGTCGGACTCCGTTGCCGGTTCCAACAACGCTTTCCAGAATCGCAATGAGGCGTTGCTCGATCTCAACAATCCGCAGCTCGAGCGTGCGCGCGCGCCGTTCGACGTGGCTCATGTGATCAAGGGCAATTTCGTCTACCAACTGCCGTTGGGGCCCGGGCACCGGCTCGGGGTGAAACACCTGGGGCGATTGCTCTCCGGCTGGTCGGTCAGCAGCATTATCACCAAGCAATCGGGGACGCCGTTCTCGGTGCTCTCCGGGCGCGGGACGCTCAACCGCGCCGCTCAATCCGCCGGGAACACCGCGAACTCCAACCTCTCGGGATCGCAGCTCAACGACCTCTTCCAGGTCCGGATGACACCGAGCGGCCCGTATTTTCTGGATGCTTCGGCGATCGCCACCGATGGGCGCGCCTCCGATCGGATCTACTATCAGCCGGTGGCGGGGACCGTCGGGAGCTTGCAGCGGCGGCAATTCTCCGGCCCCTGGGTCTTCGGCATGGACTTCGCCGTGAGCAAGAACACCAAGATCACCGAGCGGCAGTCGATCGAATTCAGAATGGACGCCTCGAACATCCTCAATCACCCGACCTGGGGGTTCGGTGATCAAACGATCACTTCCACCAATTTCGGCAAGATTAACAGCACTTTCTACGGCCGGCGCTTGTTGCAGTTCGGTCTGTTCTATCGCTTCTAGATACTTCGAAACCGCGAAACACGTGAAAGACGCGAAAGTTTAATGAGTCAGCGTCTTTCGCGTGTTTCGCGGTTTGAATCTCAAATTTATTCCCCCGAATAGATCTTCAGTCGCGGGAGGTCCGAGACCTTCTTGTAACGACTGACCACGACGATCGGGCGCTTGAGCTGGGGCAGAATCGCGATGCGCGTGACCTCCAGACCCGAACCCAGGTAGATCGAATTGTAGATGACGGAAAAGCGATCGTCGGATTCATCGGCGGAATTGATGCGGAATTGGCCTCCGGCCAGTTGCGTCTCAGGGCGTTCGCCCTGCGTGATGTCTGCCTTGCCGCGCACCGGGTAGACGCGCGCCGCCTGGAGCGATGAGGCCAGCGTGACCCGGTCTCCTTGCCGATCGATGGCCAGGAGTTCAGGGTCTTTCAAGCGCGCTGTCAGCTTGGTCAGGATCCGCCGGCGTGATGGGCTCGGCAGATCGTCGGCAAGGCGATTGACTATCTTGCGCAGGTCGGCACTCTGGGACGTCTCCAGTTGGTAGGTGCCTCTTAACCGGTTCTCCAACGCCTCCGTTTCGACCGGCTGCGGGATGCCCTGAATCTCCGGCCGTTTCCGGCGCGTCCGGATCCGATAGGATTGTGCCAGTTGGTCCAGATCGGCGGACAGCAATTGCCAATCGCGCTCGGCCTCGGGGGCCAGCTCGTAGCTGCTCATAAAGGTCTCGATATACTGGGCACGATTGAGCAACTCCTGCGCTTCGGAGAGGGACGGTTTGCGATCTTTGATGCGCGCATTCAGCCGGTCCGCCAGCCACTCGAACTCCCAGGTGAAGGCGCCACTTATGTAGACTCCGATGGGGGCATCGTGCAGAGCGTTGTTGGCGATGGCCTCTTTGACGCTCCGGCGGAAGCTCTGCGCGTGCGCTTTCAAGCGCTCGGTTAAGAGCTCCAGTTGCCGGGGATCGGCGTGAAAGAGGTTCGCCTCCTGCGCGGCCGGTGAAGCGATTCCGTAACCGACCATGAAAAAGAAGATGATGATAGCGGCGCTGCGCCTGACCCTTCCCATCCTGGTTCCTCCATTCTCTATTCCTGTGGGGGGCCACCTGATGACCCCTCTATTCTCAGTCAAGATCGCAGCAAACCAGATGCCAGAAGCGGGAGGGCCGTTCTCCCATCTCTGCCAACCGGGTTTTTTGAAGTTTCATTCTAAACCGCGAAAACCGCGAAAATTGTCGCTAACCGCGAAACACGCGAAATGCGCGAAAGGTCTTTGATTCCGCGTCTTCCGTGTCTTTCGCGTTGATAAATCAATTTTGTTAGCGGAGTGCTGAGCCAGTGGATGAATCTCGATTCGCTTGCATGGGCCGAGCCCGGCCCTATAGGCTTCAAGTAGATCGAATAACAATCGAATCGCAGATGTTGCGTGTCGGTGTCGAGAGCCCGCGAATCGTGCACGAGAATAGAACCCGGACTATGGCAGCCGCACTCGCATGATGGTCAGCGAGTGCGCCGGAAATGTGTACGTGAAGCCGTTACGTTCGATCGCGGGGGTGATGGTCCGGCTCACCGGCCGCACCTTCTTGTCGTCGCCGAAGGTGTGGGTCGCTTTCAGATCGGGATAGTTCATCTCCCAGACGCCGACTTCATTCTCGATGCGTCCCTCCTGGTTATCGATTCGGGTGGAGAGGTCCTTGTCTTTACTCCGATTGAGCACATTGAGATAGATCGCCCGCTCCTGCTGGTTGTAAGTGGCGGAGACGTCGAGGTATTTGAGCGGAGGGCGGTTGCCGATCTTGTAGGTCGGGGCGGAGACCAGCACGTCCAATGAGTTATTACCGCGCTGTTTGCTGTACTCGACCAGGGGGAAATAGGTGGGTTGCAGAAAGAGACCTTGTTTATTGGTCATCATCGGCGCGATGACATTGACCATCTGCGCCAGATTGGCCATCTTCACGATATTGGCGTGCCGAAAGAAGGAGTTGAAGAACATCCCCGTCGCCAGCGCATCTTCAAAATTGTAGATCTCTTCCAGCTTCTCCCGGTCGAACGCCCGGTACCAAACGTTCCACTCGTCGTAGGCGATCGCGATCGGGCGCGGGTTCGGCTGGCCCGCCTGTGCCGCTTTGATCAAACCTTCGGTGACCTCGATGTAGTTGTCGATCGTCTGCGACCAGCCCAGAAATCGTTCCAGGTCATTGTCCCGGTTGTTGATATAGGTGTGGATCGCAATGTAATCGGCGGTATTTCTCAGCGTGGTCAACACCGTCCGGTTCCAGCCGATCCAGTCTGCGCCGTAGTTGCTGGAACCGCTGGCGACGAGTTTGATGCTGCGATCCACCAATCTCATGGCCTTGGCGGCTTCGAGCGCGAACTTGGAATACTCTTCCGCGTTCTTATGGCCGAGTTGCCAGGGGCCGTCGATCTCATTGCCCAGCGCCCAGTATTTAACCCGGTATGGTTCCTCGCGTCCGTTCTTGCGCCGCTGATCGGCCCAATATGTATGGCGCGATTCGTTGCAGTATTCGACCCAATGGCGGGCGTCATCGATTGTGCCCAGTCCGGCATTGATGCAGATGTACGGCTCCGCCTTGATCCGCTCGCAATACTGCAGAAACTCGTCCGTGCCGAAGCGGTTGGTCTCCAGATCGTTCCAGGCCAGCTCGACTCGCACCGGGCGCTGGTCCTTCGGTCCGATTCCGTCGGTCCAGTTGTAGCCCGAGGCGAAATTACCTCCGGGCCAGCGGAGGATCGACACGTTCAGGCCTTTGACCGCTTCCAGCACGTCCAGCCGGATGCCATCCTTGTCCGAAAGAGGGCTGCCCTCTTCATAGATCCCGCCGTAGATCATGCGGCCCAGGTGCTCGGCGAAGTTGCCGAACAGCAGCGGGTTCACTTCGCCGATGACACGGTCGATGTCGATCTTGATCCTGGCCTGCGTCGCGGGCGGCGTCTGGCCCTGATTTCCGGGCGCGGCTGAGAGCAGCCCCGCCAGAAGGATCACGAAATAGATGGCTCGGCTCGTCCGATGTCTCATGGATCTTCTCCTCTTTCGGTCTGCTGAATTCATCGGGATCTCTCCCGGCTCGCGCGGGTGGGCTTCAACATCAATCACAAGATACAACACAAAATGAGGCCGACCTGAGGCGCGAGGCATGAATTGCGGTCCAGGGCAAAAGAGGATACGAGCCGTCTGGTGCGAGCGTCTTGTACAATCTTAAGGTCTCTGTTTGTTGACCGGACCTCAGATTCTACTGTTTCGTTACCGGCTTCTCGTCGTTACGCATCTTCTGACCGATCTTTTTGGCCAGGTATTCGGCGACGCTGCGTTTGCCGAAGGCGGAGTCGCGTCGATGGTCCGAGACCCCGCAAGCCACGACGTTGGTCTTCAAATTGATAACCTGAATGCTGGCCTCGACCGTCGGCAGACCGGAACCGAAGATGATCTTGGCCCATCCCGCCTTCTGACTCTCGTTGTTGCCGACGATCTCGAAATCGGCATCCTCGCGCCTGGTGACTACCATCAGCGGCACCTTCTTTTTGGCCAGTGCGGCGATCAGGTAGGTCTCAAATCCACCCATCGGCGCGACGTAGACTTTCGATCCGCTCGGAATGATCGTCTCGGTGCCGACAGCCTTCTGGTCGGCGGCGGCGGGTTGTTGGTTCGCCGCGGCGGGTTGCGCCTGGGCGGTAAACGCAATCGCACAGGTCAAAAGACAGAACAAAAAAATTCTCGTCAAGTTTTTCATACTCACTCCTTCTGTTATGGATAGCAGTTGAAGGTCCGGCGAACTAACGGCTCGCCTTCCGTTTGGGCTCACCTTCTGAAGCGTAATTGGCGAGTGGAACTTGACACGATCCATAAATTTTGACCACCATGCCGATAGTCGGCTGTAAATGAAGGTTTAAGTGAGTTAACAAATCCTTCTCTAATTATCAGGAGAGGGCGGAGTTTTCTCGGGTGAGGTTCTGGCTTTACGCCCTCAGCAGTTCAACTCAGCATCTTGGTATCGGATTTATGGCGACAACCTCCACGTACGATGTCACGGAATTGCTTCTGGCTTGGTGCGCGGGCGACGAGTCGGCGCTCGAGAGCCTGATTCCGTTGGTCCACCGCGAGTTGCATCATTTGGCCAAGCGTTACATGCGGCGCGAACGCGCCGGCCACACGCTGCAAACCACCGCGCTGGTCAACGAAGCCTACCTGCGTCTGATTGATTGCAACCACGTGCAATGGCAAAACCGCGTCCATTTCTTTGCGGTCGCCGCGCGAGTGATGCGGCAGATTCTGGTCGATTACGCGCGGGAGCGGCGCTCCAGCAAACGCGGCGGCCAGGAGATTCAAATTGCGTTGGACGATGCGGCCGAGATTCCGCAGGCGCGCCGCGTCGATCTGATCGCGCTCGACGAGGCGCTGCAGAGCCTGGCCCAAATCGATCAGCGCAAAAGCCAGGTGGTCGAGCTGCGGTTCTTTGTCGGCCTGACTATCAAAGAGATCGCCGAGGTCTTCAAAGTCTCCACTCGAACGGTGAGCCGCGAATGGGAGTTGGCGCAAGCCTGGCTCTATCGTGAGATGAGCAATCGATGAAGGTGGGAATGACTGCCGAGCGGTGGCGGGATATCGAGCGGCTTTTTCATGACGCCTTAAACTGCGAGGCCGATCAGCGGGCGGCCTTTCTCGCTTCGGCCTGCGCCGGCGACGAGGAGCTGTGGCGGGAAGTCAATTCGCTGCTGGTCGCGCGAGACCAGGCCCGGGGTTTCATCTCCGAGAACGCCCTGCAAATCATGGCTCGGGAGATCGCCGCCGACGACCCCGCATCAATCGCGGTTGAGCCGGAGAACCAGGAGGCCCGCGCCGTAAATCTCGCCGAGGCGACGGCCAGCTCGCCGTCTCACCCGTGGTGGGGCAGGGCGCGAATCTTCAAAATGATGTTGGGAGTTTTGACCCTGGTCGCGTTGGGCGCGGCAGCATTCTATTGGCCGATCTCTTCCAGGCGTGAAGCGCGCGGGACGGCGCCCGCCTTGCAGCCCGCCGAGAGTCAGGCTGAATGCCGGTTGAGTTACTCGATGACGGTCCGGCGAAATCCGAAGCTCTTCCCCAATGGGAGACCCTTCTCGCTGCCCGGCGAAATACTGTTTGGCCAGGGCGATCGCGTGCGATTGCAGCTCAGCGTCACACACGACGGTTTTCTCTACATCGTCAATCAATCGCCGGAAGAGCGCGACGGATTGCCGTTGTACAACGTGCTCTTTCCCAACACGATCACCAGTCGGGGATCGGCTGCCGTCCGCGCCGCGTATCCGGTCCAGATCCCGCAACCGAGCTCCGATCCCGGGAGCGACTGGTTTGAGTTGGACGGAGAGCAGGGGGCGGAGACCGTCTGGCTGATCTGGTCGGCGGCCGCATTGCCCGAACTCGAAGCGGTCAAAGGCTGGGCCAATCCGCGGGACGAGGGAGTCATCGGCGACGCCGGCGGGCGCCGGGCACTGTTTCAGTTTCTGACCGCGCAAACGCCGCCCCCGCCCCAAATGGATGAGGCGGAGCAACGAACCGTTTTCAAGGCCAACGGCAGTCTAATTGTTGGACGAGTGAAGCTTGAACATCATTGACGGGGTATTTATGAACAAGCGCCTTCCGATCTTGATCGCCTTCTGTTCCGCGTTGGCGTGGGCCCAGGCCGCATCCCAGCAGGGCGCCAGCCAATCTCTCAGCTTTCAGCCGGGACGATCGGCCTTCGTCGCGTGTTTCAAAGTCAACGGCGAACCTGATCGTGCGGTCGAATCGATGGTCAGGAAGACTTTCGAGAAGCAGAAACGATTCGAGCTGGCGGCCGATCCCGGTGCCGCCGACTTCGTCTTCCTGGTCTACACCGAATACCGGACTCCATTCATCGCCTTCGCGGAGATCAGAAGCCAGGACGTCGATCCGCGGCGGGAGTTCGTTTATGCCATGACCGGTTACGTGATCTCGCCGGCGAGACTCGATCAGGTCAAGGGTAATCTGGACGCGTTGTGCGCCGAGGCGATCTGGTACAGACAGGAGAAGAATCGGTTCAATCCGCAGAACTCCTCGTGGTTTCTCGGCCGGTTGGTCAAAAAGTTTCATGAAGATGCGGACAAGCTCGGCCGGGGCGATCAGCTCGATGATAAACGTCCTTGTGCGTGCAGGAACGGGAGCAAGTGTGAAGAGACCGTTCCGCCAAAGACGACGGCCGCGGCGGCGGCGGGCGCCACCACGATGGACGCGAAGAAGCTCGATCAGGAGGCGGCCAAACTCAATGACGACGGCGAATATGAAAAGGCCGCCAAGATTGCCGAGCAGGCTTTATCCCTGAGGCAATCGCAGTCTTCCTCGCCCGGAATCGAGATGATCCCGACGCTCAACCACCTGGCCAGGGCGCTGATCGGCAAAGGGAGTTATCAGGAGGCCGAGACTCACCTGCGGCGCGCTCTGGGCCTCACCGTCCCTCCTGAGAAGGCCAACACTCCGCTCACCGCCGAGATCTTGAATCAACTGGCCTCTTTATATTTGTCCAAAGGCGACTACGATGCCGCCGCGCCGCTCTATCAACAGTCGTTGACGATCATTGAAAAGGCGTTGCCCGCCGATGACATCAAGCACGCCGGCGCGCTGAATAATCTGGCGGCCCTCTGGCTGGCGCAAGGCGAGACGGCCAGAGCCGAACCGCTGCTCAACCGTGCGCGCGAGATCGCGGAGAAGAAGGCCAGGACCAATCAATCCGACGCGATCAGCATTCTCAACAACCTGGCCGCGCTTCACCTGGCCAGAAACGATTACATTCGCGCCGAGGCGCTCTGTCAGAAAGCCCTGGAAATAAATGAGGGGTGGCGGGGAACGATCAACAGGCTGATGGAGGTGGCGCGACCGGCGCTGAAGCTGGAGGAGGGCGAATGGCAAAATAATAGTCCGCGAATCGGCTATCCGCTCAACAACCTCGCGCTCATCCGCCTGCGCCAGGGTCGCCTGGCCGAAGCCAATGAGTTGCTCCAGCGCGCCCGCCGGATTCAGGAATACAAGTTGGGGGTGAACCATCCCGCGCTGACGCAGACTTTCGATAACCTGGCGTTGCTGGCGCGCCTGGGCCGCAAGACCCATGAGGCGATCTCGTGGCAGCGACGCTCCAACGAGATCAGAGAGACCAATCTGCGCCGCAACCTCATCGTCGGGTCGGAACGCCAGAAGCTCTCTTATCTGGCGCAATCTTCCAGCCGGCTCGATTTCACACTCTCGTTGCATCTGAGCGATGCCGTGACCGATCCGGCCGCTTGCGCGGTCGCGCTGACCGCGCTGTTGCGTCACAAAGGACGAGGACTCGATGCGCAGACCGATTCGATCGCCGAACTGCGGCGCAGCGTTAAAGAGCCGGATCGATCGCTGTTCGACCGGTTGCTCGAAGCGCGCACCCGGCTCGCCAACCTGATCATCGTCGGCGAATCCGGACTCAAGTCGAATGAACTCCAGACCCGGCAGCTCGAAAAGGAGATCGAACAGCTCGAAGAGGAGATCGGTCAAAAGAGCAGCGGCTTTCGCGCCTTGACGCAGGCCATTACGCCGGAATCGATTCAACGTTTGATCCCGGCGGACGCCGCGCTGATCGAATATGCCCGGTACCGGCCCGTGGACGAATTCAATCAGCCGAAGTCCGCGCCTCGTTATGCCGTTTACGTGCTGACCGCGAAAGGCGCGCCGCAAGGCATGGATCTGGGCGAAGCGGACGCGATCGACAGCCTGGTCGATCGGGTGCGCGAGGCTTTGCGCGATCCGAAGAGTACGAATTACAAGGTTTTGGCCCGCGTCCTCGACGAAAGAATTATGCAGCCGGTGCGCAGACTCGCCGGCTCCTCGAAATCCTTCCTGATCGCTCCGCAGGGCAAGCTCAACCTGCTTCCATTCAGCGCGTTGGTTGACGAGGACCAGATCTTTCTCGTCAACCGCTATGGGTTTACCTATCTGACGAGCGGGCGCGATCTACTGCGGATGCAGAACCGAACGCCGAGCCGGCAGCATTCGCTGATCGTCGCCGATCCCGATTTCGGCGAGCGTGAGGAGCACGATGCGCGAGCGGCTCTGCCGAATACCTCTCCGTTTGCGCGGACCTATTTCTCCCCGCTGCCCGGCACCGCGGTCGAGGCCGTAGAATTGAAAGCGCTGTTGCCTGAAGCGACTGTGCTGACCCGAAAAGAGGCGACCGAAACTGCGCTCAAAAAGGCCGTGGCCCCCGACATTCTGCACATCGCCACGCACGGCTTTTTCCTTGAGCCTCCCAGGCGGGAAGCCGTCGATCCGCCGCCGGAGGCGAGCCAAAGAATCCTGTTGCAGCAGACCCCGCTCTCCGTGCCGGTTTCGAGTTCGCTTTCGGGGTCGTTTGCCGACAACCCGCTGCTGCGATCGGGGCTGGGGCTGGCCGGTGCCAACCTGCTGCCGAGCGGAACCGAGGACGGTATCCTGACGGCTTGGGAAGTCTCCGCGCTCAATTGGTGGGGGACGAAACTGGTGGTGCTGTCGGCCTGCGACACCGGCGTCGGTGAGGTGCGGAGCGGGGAAGGGGTCTACGGTCTTCGCCGCGCGCTGGTCTTGGCCGGCGCCGAGACTCTGGTGATGAGCCTGTGGCCGGTGTCGGATCAGGGCACGCGCGATCTGATGATCGCTTACTACAAATCGCTGCAGACCGGAGAGGGGCGCAGCGAGGCCATGCGGCAGGTGCAAATCCAGATGCTCGCCGATTCGCAACGGCAGCATCCGTACTATTGGGCCGGCTTCATCGTCTCTGGTGAATGGGCCAGGCTGGAGGGGAAATGAAACAGGTGTCGAACCGTGGAGTGGGCTGCTGCCTGCCGGCTGCCGCGATCTTGTTAACGCTGTGCGCCATGGTCGGTGTCACCGGGCAGACGCCGCAGGATGAAGAGTCCGATCGGATCCGGCGATTGTGGAACCTGCAATTCCGCACCGCGCGGGCCAGGAAGAGCGCCTCAGCTTCCGACAAGACCAAGACGCCGGCCGAGGCCGGCAAAGACGCGGGCAAAGCGGAGACGCCGCCTGACGCGGCGGTCGAAGGCGAACTGCTCGGGATCACCATCTGGCGAATGCGCTCGGCGACCCTGGAAGACCGACAGGATCGCAATCGGTTGCTGTTGCAGCAGACCAGCGATCAGCACAACTCTTTTCTGCCCGAGAGGGTCGGCGCCGAGACGCGCTTTAAGGAAGGCAGTATGGTGAGGCTCGGCTTCGAAGTGCCGCGCCAAACGAGGAGCTATCTTTACGTCTTCGATCACGAAGTTTACGACGATGGAACGACCGGCGACGCGTATCAGATCTTCCCTTCTCAAACGACCCCTCCCGCCGGCAATCTCGTCGAACCGGGCCAGCTCATCTTCGTGCCGGCGCAGGGCGATCCGATCCCCTGGTTCACTCTCAGAAAAGTACAGGGCCACCGGACTCTGGCCAGGGAGATGCTGACGATCATTGTCAGTCCCGAGCCGTTACCGGCCAATCTCGTCGTCCCCGTTCATCTCTCGGCAGACCTCGTCCTGCCCAGGCTCAACCAGCCGATGAAGGAATTGGAAAAGGCGTACGGCGGTCCGGCGGAAAAACGTGATGCCAGCAGCGGCGCGGGCAATCCATGGACGGTCGCCGAAAAAGAGTCCGGCGAGGGGAAACGGCTTTTGCTGCAACAGGACCCCCTGCCGCACACCATCTATCGGGTCAGAGTCAACCCCGGCTCGCCTTTCCTGGTTCAACTCCCGCTCTGGTTGGCCCAATAGGCGGAACCGGAGGGGCCTCTACCTCACTTTCAGCGGTTCCCAGAGCCGGGCGATGAAAATTCTGAGCCACTTCATGGGTCTGCTCCTCAGGTCGCCTGCCTCACCTTCGCGATCGCCAGGGCGAGCAGCTCCCAGCTCTTTTCCTCGGCCGTGAGTTGTTTCTGCCCCGCTTTCGTCAGCTTGTAAAACTTGGCTTTGCGACCGGTCTCGTTCAGCCCCCATTTTGAGCTGACCCAGCCGCGCTGCTCGATCCGGTAGAGCGCGGGATAGAGCGATCCCTGCTCGACCTTCAGCATCTCCTCGGACATCTGCCGAATGCGCTGAATAATCCCATAGCCGTGCAGCGGCCCTAAACTGAGGGCCTTGAGAATAAGCATATCGAGCGTGCCTTGCAGGAGGTCTGCTTTCGGTTGAGTCATCGGGTTATCTCCAACAGCCGTAAGGTCGAACTGACCGATCCCCGGAGTTCCCGGCCAAGATATGGCGGCCATGCCTAGAATGTCAAGGTTTCTTAAAAAACCATGGCCGGAACCCGGCCGGGCCACTACCGCCGGCGCTCCCTCGATCGCTTGCCTACCGATCGGTAGGTAGGCATAATGAGCGCATCATCAATTCAACGGAACGAGAGGGAAACCATGAAGATTCGAGACCAGGTCGTGGTCGTCACCGGTGGGGCCCATGGCATCGGAGAGGCGCTGTGCCGCCGTTTTGCCGCCGAAGGGGCGCGGGGAATCGTCGTCTCCGATCTGGACGCGGATGGAGCGGCGCGAGTCGCCGCCGCGGTCGGTGGGATGGCCGTCAAAACCGATGTGAGCGTTGAATCCGAGATCCAGGAACTCGTCGCGAGGGCCATCGATCATTACGGGCGGATCGATCTCTTCTGTTCCAACGCCGGGATCGGCGGGGCGCCGGGCGGGGTCGAAGCGCCGAACGAAGCCTGGCGTCAGATCTGGGAGGTGAACATGATGGCTCATCTCTATGCGGCCAGAGCCGTGCTTCCCGGGATGTTGGCGCGCGGCGAGGGGTATCTCTTGCAGACCGCCTCGGCCGCCGGATTACTCACCCAGATCGGCGCGGCTCCCTACTCCGTGACCAAGCATGCGGCGGTGGCCTTTGCCGAATGGTTGGCCATCACTTATGGCGACGCCGGAATCAAAGTTTCCTGTCTGTGCCCTCAGGGAGTGCGGACGAAGATGTTGCTCGGCGAGGAGGGCATGATCAGAAACCTGCTTCTGGATAACGCCATCGAGCCCGAAGCGGTCGCGGAGGCCGTCATCGCCGGGCTGGCCGAAGAGCGATTCCTGATTCTCCCGCATCCTGA
>DATEFT010000754.1:0-3458 GCA_035280505.1 Blastocatellia bacterium
GTGAAGACCGCCAGGGGATTGCCGGTCAGAGGGCGATCGGTGAACACGTCCCAGATCTCATATTTGAAGATTCGCATTCGAGGTCTACCGGTGAAGAGGGCGAGCAACGGAATGGATAAGACGGTGCGACGAGACAAGGTAAATGGGATCGGCATTCGCATCTCCCGATCCGGCGTCGCGCCTCAAAAAACGATCTCGCTCGCCGGTTTGACGGTCACGGTGTTTTCGCCGGAATCGAACCCGTCGAGCGCGCGGTTGTGATGCGCGATGATCTGCTCGGCTTTCAACAGATCATTGTCGACCGTCGTGTGCCCGTCGCCGACCAGGGTCACATCGAACCCGAGGGTGGTCGCGTGACGGCAGGCGGTGTCAACACAGTATTCGGTCATGCAGCCGGTCACGACCAGATGCGAAATCCCGTCGGCGGCCAGCATCGTCTGCAGAGGCGTTTGGTAGAACGAACTGCACGATCGCTTATCGACGATCGGTTCTCCGTCAACCGGCGCGATCACCCGATGGATCTGCCACCCCTCGGTATTCGCCTCCAGCGGATGCCCCGCTCCGCCGTCGTGCCGGACGTAGATCACCGGGATGCGGGCGGCGCGGGCCCGCGCGAGCAGGCCGTCGATGTTGGCCAAAATTCGATCTTTGTCGTATGCCGGAAAGTGATCGACAATTCCGACCTGAACGTCAATAACCAGCAGTGCAGTCTTCATCGCTCTCTCCTCGTTTAATCGAAGCTTCCCGGTTCCGGTCCCGGCCGTCAAGCTCGAGCTGCAACTCGTCGACGGCATCCAGAATGAGCACAAACCGCTCACCCAGCCTGGTCAACCGATACTCCACCCGCGGCGGAATCTCCGGATAAGACGTCCGCTCCAGCAATCCGAAACCGAGCAACCGGCGCAGACAGTCGTTCAGAACTTTGGTCGTGAGTCCATCCAATTCGTGGGTGATCGCGCCGGGACGATTGACCCCGTCCCGGATCAGACCGAGAATGCGCGCCGACCATTTGCAGGCGAAGACGCTCTCCGTCATCGCGGCGGCGGCCGTCCGCTTGCGGGCAGGCTTCCGAAGGTTCTCCGGACTACTCGCGGCGGATCGACCCGTCGATTTTTTTTCCGATGCTTTGGCCATAATTTAGACGGAAAAGTACCTGCCTGACAAAAAAGTACCTACTTCCCCACCCCACTCGAGCCGGGTATGTTGTACCCCGAAGTGGCCCGGCATACAAATCAAAGGAGAGTAATTATGACTTTTCAAGGTAAAGTGGCGCTCATCACCGGAGGCGGGACGGGAATCGGCAGGGCGACGGCCGAAAGCCTGATCGCTCTCGGAGCCAGAGTCGTGATCAATGGAAGACGCGGCGATGTTTTGACCCGTACTCGGTCGCAGATCGATGCGTCGGGCCAGAGGGTCATCGCCGTCGCGGGCGATATCGCCGATCCGGCCACCGCTTCGCGGATGGTCGAGGCGGCGATGAAACATTTCGGGGGCGTCGATCTGCTCATCAACAACGCCGGGATCTTCAAACCCGCGCCCTTTCTCGAGCAGACGGCGGGCGAGGTCGAGGCCTATCTCAGCATCATTCTGAAAGGCACGATCTACGCGTCGCAGGCCGCCATTCCCCCGATGCAACAGCGCGGAGGCGGCGCGATCGTCAACGTCGGCTCGATGTGGGCCAGCCAGGCGATCGGCCTGACGCCGTCCAGCGCATACTCGGCGGCCAAGGCCGGAGTCCATGCCCTGACCCGCAATCTGGCGATCGAATTGGCCAAAGACCGGATCCGGGTCAATACCGTGGCGCCGGCCGTCGTGGAGACGCCGGTCTACGAGACTTTTCTGCCGCGGGAGCAGGTCGCGGAGGTCCTCTCCGGATTCAACGCTTTCCATCCGCTGGGCAGAAACGGTCAGCCGCGGGACGTCGCGGCCGCGATCCTCTTCCTGGCCAGCGATGAGGCTTCGTGGATCACCGGGACGTTGCTGGCCGTGGATGGAGGCGTGACGGCCGGGAGATGACGATCAGGCAACGGCGCCGCAGAGCCGGCCGAAGAGATGATCGATCACTCCCGGATCTCGGGCCGACTCGTTCGCCATTCGGCGAGGGTGAGCCTCGCCGGTTGGGCCTCCGGGTCTTCGATCTGTTCATAGATCCTGAGCGCCGCCTCCAACGCCTGAATCGCCCGGGTGCGTTCTCCGAGCCGATCGAGCGCCGCGGCTTGACGATGCAGTCCACCAGCCTCACCCCGTCGGTCGCCGGTCTCGCGGGTGAGATCCACGTGTCGTTGATAGAATTCGACGGCCCGCGGCATCTCACCCAACGCGGCAGAGGCATCTCCCAGGTCGCGGAACGCGTAGCTTTCGCCTCGGCGATCGCCGGTCTCACGGGCGATCTCCAGGCGCTGCTCCTGGATCTCGACGGCGCGCCGCGTCTCGCCCAGCGCCGCATAGGCCTGTCCCAGATTGCGGAGCGCGTAGCCTTCCTCCCGCCGATCACCGGCCTGACGGGCGAGCGTCAGACCCTGCTCGAAGAATTCGATGACGCGCCGCACCTCATCCGGGCCGGCCGAGGCCCGCCCCAGGTACCGGAGCGCATTGCCTTCGCCCTGGCGATCGCCGGTTTCGCGGGTGATCTCCAGATACTGCTCGAAGAACTCGAGCGCGCGCGGCACCTCGCCGAGGAGCTCGTGAATAAAGCCCAGGTCGCGGAGCGCATAGCCTTCATCCCGGCGATTGCCGGTCTCGCGGGTGATCTCCAGATATTGCTCTAAGAACTCGAGCGCGCGCCGGGTCTCGCCCAGGCCGATGCACGCGTTCCCCAGATTGGCGAGCGCGTCGCCCTCGCCCCGGCGATCGCCGGTCCGGCGGGCCAGCTCCAGATATCGTTCAAAGAACTCGAGCGCGCGCCGGGACTGCCCGAGATGCATGTGGGCCCGGCCCAGGTTGCGGAGCGCCTGACCCTCCGGGCGACGCAACTGCAGCCGCTGCGCGACGGCCAGCATCGTTTCAAACCATGGCAGGCGTTCGAGCGGATGCTGGCGCAGAGTGAGCACCGACGCTCCCTCGCGGGGATAGGCCAGGCAGAACTCGGCGCCTTCCGGATCTTCGGCATGCGCGGCCGCCCAGGACTGCCCGCTCTCGATATTCGCCCGTTCCAGATCATACAACGCCAGCCCGCGCATGACCCCTTCCCCGCCCTGCAGGTAGAGCTCGTTGGCCGCCACCAGCGCGTTCAGATAGTGCGCGGCGTGACGCCGTCCGCCGGCCTCGCGTTCGATTGCGTTCAGTCGAGAGTCGGCGAAGACTCTCGCCAGGTCGTGCAATCGGTATCGATCGGTGCTCTCGTCCCACTCCACCAGGCTGAAGGCCAGCAGCTCTCCCAGCACCTCCCCGGCCGTCTCGTCCTCCGCCTCCCACACCGCCGTCGCTCCGGTCTCACTGAAACTCTTCGGGAAGACGGC
>DATEFT010000755.1:0-12635 GCA_035280505.1 Blastocatellia bacterium
TCTGCGGTAACGCAGTAGCGAGGAGACAAAGATGATGACGAATAGCGCACAGAAACAAGCAGCATCTTACCTGAATCCGGATTTGAAAAGTTCGCAGGCCCAGGAGTTTGAGGACAAGCTTTCAGCGCTGATCGTTGGACAAGATCGTGCGCTGAGGCGCATTACTGGCCTATATCAAATCTATCTGGCCGGTCTTGCTCATCCCGGCCGTCCGATTGGAACCCTGCTCTTTCTCGGGCCGACCGGTTCAGGGAAGACGCGGGTGGTTGAAGCTGCCTCAGAGGTTCTGTTTGGCGATCCCAATTTGATCACTAAGATTGACTGTGCCGAGTTTCAACACTCACATGAGATTGCGAAGCTGATTGGTTCGCCTCCTGGCTATCTGGGACACCGTGAGACTTCACCGATGTTGACCCAGGAAAATATCGACCGTTCGCACAGCGAGACCATCAAGCTCTCGCTGGTGCTCTTCGACGAGATCGAGAAGGCCAGCGACGCCTTGTGGCAGTTGCTGCTCGGAATCCTCGATAAAGCGACCCTGACGCTGGGCGACAATCGCCGGGTCGATTTTTCGAAGTCGATCGTGATCATGACCTCGAACCTCGGCGCGCGCGAGATGAGCGAATTGATCTCCGGCGGGATCGGCTTTGCGCCGAAGTCGGGGGTGATCGATACCGAGGTCGATCAGAAGATCTACCGGACCGCAGTCGAGGCCGCGAAGCGCAAGTTCTCGCCGGAATTCATGAACCGGATCGACAAGGTGGTCGTCTTCCGCAGTCTGCGGGACGAACATCTGCGGCAAATTCTGGAGATCGAACTGGGTGCGGTCCAGGATCGCGTGATGCGCGGGACCGGCGAGAAGTTCATCTTCAAGTGCACCGATGCCGCCAAGAAGTTTCTGCTCGACGAGGGCATCGACTTCAAATACGGCGCGCGCCATCTGAAACGCGCGATCGAACGATTCCTGGTCTATCCGCTCTCGAACCTGATCGCCACCGGGCAGGTGGGATTGGGCGACCTGTTGATCGTCGACTACTCGCCGGAGATCGGTAAGCTGGTCTTCTCCAAGCAGTCCGGCGGGCTCTTGATCGCCGAGACGCCGAGCCAGGCCGCCTATCCGGAGCAGAATCTGCAGAGCAGCAGCAATGCCATCGCCCAGGCGCTGCCCGAGCTCATGCCCGCGCCGGCCAAGGCCAAGAACGATCAGAACCAGTAATCAAC
Organism: Blastocatellia bacterium; assembly: GCA_035280505.1. Classification (GTDB taxonomy): domain Bacteria; phylum Acidobacteriota; class Blastocatellia; order RBC074; family RBC074; genus JAKEHZ01. Next base: position 1,222 of record DATEFT010000755.1, read on the forward strand.
GGCCCAACCGTTCGAAACACGCTAAATCCACGACTCTTCGCCGGATTTAGCGTGTTTCGCATTTAGCGCTCTGGTTAACAAAATCGATTGGTCACCAACCTTGTAAGCCAGGTATTTAGACCCTGGGCAGTTCGTCAACTTCGATCTCCATCCGCAACAAGGCCGAACTGAGAGTCTTCCCCTGCGGATCCGTCTTCAGCGAGACGGTGCCCCCGCCGCCGAGGCTCTGGTGCAGCAGGAAGTTGAGCGCCTGGAGGTTCGGCAGTTCGTAGCGTTCGACCGGTCCCTCGCAGATTCCGGCGAAATGTTGCTTGACTCGCTCGGCGGTGACCTCTTTGACGAGCACCGGGTAGAACTCCGGCCGGAGGGCGATCAGACCGATGTTGGCCGTGTCGCCCTTATCGCCCGAGCGGGCATGCGCAATTTTGATGAGTTGTACTTTCATATCTGTTGAGAGCATACTCTTCCGAGTCTAATTTAAAAAGCAATCTCTATTTTCGGGCCCCAGATTCGAGCGATAAAGTTTATGCAGAGCGATTTGGAAGAGAGAGTTCGGGCCATGGCCGCCGAGAGCCTGGCGGTCAAGCGGCGCTTCTTCGAGGAGTCCGCGGCGACGGTCGTGCGAGCCGCCCAGTTGATCATCGAGGCGATGCGCGGAGGCGGTAAGCTGCTGATCTTCGGCAACGGGGGCTCGGCCGCCGACGCACAGCACATTGCCGCCGAGCTGGCGTTCAAGATGGGGCGGGAGCGGGCGGCGCTGCCGGCGGTGGCGCTGACCACCGATTCCTCGCTCCTGACCGCGGTCGGCAACGATCGATCATTCGAGTATATCTTCGCCCGCCAGATTCAGGCGATCGGCCGTCAGGGCGATGTCGCGATGGCGATCTCGACCAGCGGCAACTCGCCGAATGTGATCGCCGCCGTCGAGCAGGCGCGCGAGATGGGGATCCGGACCGTCGGCCTGCTCGGTTGCGCCGGGGGCCGGGTCTTGCCGCTGGTCGATCTGGCGCTGATCGTTCCCCATCACGAGACGCCGCGGATTCAGGAGACCCATATGACGCTCTATCACATCATCTGCCAGTTGATCGAGGATGAGCTCTGTCCTCAATGATCGGCCGGGACCGGTCTAGCGGCCGAAGATCCGGGCGGCCTCTTCGGGCAGCAACCGGGGACCCTGTAGTCTGATCGGTTCCCCGAGGTCTTTGAATAAGAGATCTCCGTCCCCGAGCAGGGTCTCGGCGCCGGCGCCATTGAGCAGAATCTTCGATTCGATGGCCTTCTGCATCTTCAAACCCACCCGGGCCGGAAGATTGGAATCGAGCACGCCCTTGATGGTCTGGCGGCTGGGATGCCGAGTGGCGAGAATCAGGTGGATTCCGGCCGCCCGCGCTCTCTGGCCGAAGCGGCCGATCTGTTGTTCGATCGCTCGGCGCGTCGGTTTATCGGCGGCGATCAGGTCCGTATATTCGTCACAAACGCAGAAGATCCTGGGCAGAGGCTGGCTGGTCTGCCGGAGGTAGGCGGCCAGCGAATCGGCGCCGTGTTCGATCAGCAACAGATAACGGCGATCGACTTCGTCGGCGAGCCCGGCCAGCACCTCGGCCACCGGCTGTTCGTCCGGCGCGACCGGGGGGCCGTAGAGGAACGGCGACTCGCCCAACGTCCGGAACGTCCCCTGCCGGTCATCGATGATCAACAGGCGGAGCGTCTCCGGCGTATTGGTCAGGATCAGGCCGGCCATGGCGGCGCGCAGCCACTCGCTCTTGCCGCTTCCCGTCGCTCCCGCCACCAGCAGATGGGCATCTTCCGGCAGGGTAAAATCGATCATTCGCAACCGACCGGAGAGGTCGATTCCGACCGGCGCCCGCGCGTTGCCGAGCCACGGATCGATCCTCGGGAGTTGCGTCGAGATCTCCGAAAAGTAGACCGGCTGCCGGTCGGGCCGTTGAAGGTCGATGACGATCTGACCACCCTCGACGCCGATGCGCGGAGGCGTCTCCAACCGCAATCGTCCCTGAATCTCTTGCGCCAACTGTTCGATGAGGCGAACCCGGGCCCGCGATCCGAGCCCGACCGGAAACCTTAGAAAAGCCGGCCCCATCAGCAGATCTCCGTCGAGTTGGATCTCGACGCCGTACTCCAGGAGGGCGTCGATCAGTTGCCGGCCCAGGACGCCGTGCTCCGGTTTGATCGCGGTCGAATCGTGGGAGGGCCGGGGCTCGCTCTCGCTCTTCGGCAAGACTCCGGCCAGGGTCCCGATCAGGCTTCTCAGGGCCGGGCGCGCCAGCTCCAGTTCCGAGGGCGGGAACGCGTGTTCCTGCGGCAGCGGGTCAAAGCTCACCAGCACGACGCCGTCCTCCGTCTCCGAGAGCAACTGGTCGTGCAGGCAGGCTTGCATCAGATCGGCCTCCGGCGCGGGAGGCGCGATCCGCAGCTCAACCAGACACCAGGACCTGGTGCCCGGAATTCTCCAGGCGGCGCCGGCCCGGTTCGTCAACAGGACCGCCTCGGTCCATTCCGGCTCGCGGATCTCCTGTTGCTGTTCGCTCAGGAAGGAGTCGGCCAGCGTCAAGTCGCGGTCTCCGCTCTCGCGGAGCCACCAGAGCCGTTCCGCCAGCCACTTGCACATCTCCTGCACCGCATCCCAGAAAGTCAACACCTGATCGGAGATGTGGTGCAACATCGCCTGGTGTTGCCTGACCGCGGGGCCGACCAGGTTTTGATACGTATGTTTGATGAGCGCGCGCTGCCATTCATCAAGTTCAGGTTCGGCTTCATCGATCACTGCGTGAAAATTGAGCCTGGCATCAGGGCCGATGAGAGAGGCAAAAACTTCATGGAAGATCTGGCCCAACAGGATTGATGAAAGCGAACCGGCTGCGGGGCCCGACTGGCCTCCGGCAGCTTGATGGATTGCCGCGCGCACGTCTTGCGCTTGCAGGGCAACCGTCACCATCCACCTCCCGGGGAGTAGATTTCAAATCTCAAATCTCAAATTAAGCATGCCGCCCTGCTATTCCCCAGTCAATCCCGGAACCTCGGTTTGATCGTTGCTGGTCGGCAGGGCGAGCTGAAACAAGACTGCGGGCGGGCCGTTCAGCAACCCGAATCGCTCGGGATAGCGGCGCGCGCAGGCTTCGATGATGGTCTCGTCGCGGTCGAGTTTACAGGCGGCGTCGGCCACGGAGACCAGATGATGATTGTGGAGCAATTCGCTGATGTCCTCGCAGAGGTCGAAATCGTCGGATCCGTCCTGGCCGCCGGGCTCCGGCGGGTGGGCCTGATCGGGCAGCAGGAGGTCGAGGAGTTCGCGGAGCGGGCGCATCCGGGCGTCGAGATTGGCGGCCAGCCATTCCTGGACGGTCGCCGAGGGGATCGATTCGCCACCGTTCGAGAGGTCGCCGGCCTTCGCATCCGACCAGAGTCCGCGCCAGGCGTCGAGCGCCGCAATCATCTCGGCCGGGGCGCTGAGCCATTGGAATCCCTGATTCAACAACTGCTCGCGATGCTCTCGGGTGCGCCGGGCCTGCACTCCGACCGGCAGCCTGGCGTCACGCAGCAGGATGAACTTCTCGCGGGCCGTGTCTTCGAGCACCTGCTCCTTGGCCTGTTCACGCAGCCGGCGCAGCCGCGCGGCGAGACTGGTCATATTCCGATGGTTGCAGAGGCTGATGGAGATGCGGCCGCGCGGGTTCTCAAAGACGAGATCGGCATCCAGGAACCGGGTCGCGGCCTTGATCTCCCATTGCGAGTCGATTAGGCGCAACAGCAGCGGCAGCGCATGCGAGACGATCTGGTCCGTCTGGTCCGTCGAGGCGCCGGCGGCGGCCCGCTCCAGGCGCTCTTCGATCTCCTGGGCCAGAAAATCCGAGGTCGACGGTTTGGCCACGAACAGCTCGGGCCGCCAGACGGCCTCGAACTTCTCCGCGCAGAATGAGAGCAGGGCCCGCGGCGTATCTCTCTTCAGTCGAAAGGCCTGGTCGAGATCCGGCTCGCTGAGCGGCCAGAAACGGTCCTGGCCGGCGGGCCGCAGCGGTTCCAGTTCCGGCCGGGCGTGGAGGCGGGCCTCGATCAGCCGTTTGCCTTCGTCCGGCGTCAGCGGCGCGAGCGCCCGTTCGCCGAAGACCGCCAGACGGTCCCGGTCGGAAGAGATGATGGCCTGGTTGAGAGTCGTCAGGAACGTCGAGAGGATGCAGGAGATCAGGACCGAGTTGGGGGTCTCGTCTCTCAAAAAGCCGATCATCTGGCCGAATTTGTAGAGTCCGGCCAGATCCTGAGGATGGGATTGGAGCGCCTCGACCTGATCGAAACAGAAGACCAGCGGGATCTCCGGGCCGGTCAATCGGGAGAGGCTCAGAACCACCTGACGCGAGCGTTCTTCCAACTCCCCGTCCTGCTCGGTATTGACCCCCAGCGCGCCGAGGGCGACTTCGGGCAGCGACTCTCCGCGCAACCAGGCGCGAGCATCGCGGCGATGGCGGCCCAGCAACAGATGGCCCAGGACGGTGATCAGGTCCCGGTCGTTGAGCTGCGCCTGCTGGTCGAGCCGATCCAGCGCTTCTTCCATCTCTTCCGGTTCGTGGCGAGAATTCCGCGCTTCGGCCTGTAATCGTTCGAGCCAGGTCCGGGGCTCGCCGATTCCGGGATTGGTCGCTCCCAGCCGGGGCAGCAGGATCCGTTCCAGTTGCGAGCGCCCGTCCGCCGTCGCCCTCAGCAGGTCGCCGCCGAACCGGTTGCGCAAGTGGCGCCAGAGCATCTGCGGGCTGGTCTGCAATCTCACCGAGACGAAGACGGCCGGCGGCGCCGCCGGCTCGGTCGGTAAGAGACCGGCCAGATAGGCCTGTAACCGCGCCAAGAGATGCGTCTTTCCGCTTCCCGCCTCGCCGTAGAGCAGGACGGAGGTGGACTGACCTTGCGAACGCACGTATTCGAGGGCGCTGCGGCAGAGCGCGAATGCTTCCTTGTGGATCTCCGAAACATCTACGACATCCCAATTCCACGGGTCCGCGACAATGGCGGTGCGGAATGGGTTGGAGACATGAATCAAAGGCATCATCTCGATAAAACGAAGTCCAGGAACGTCTAGAGCAGTCTAGCGCAGTCTAGAGAAGTCGAAAGACATATTGAAAGGTTTAAATAGCGATCTTGATAATTTTCCGAAGACTTTTCTAGACTATCTAAGCGCGATTCCCACGTAGTAATTGCCCAGTCGGTCGGCCACCAGTTCGGCTCGCTCCTGTTCGTTGAGGCTGGCGGGGAAGTTGTGGCGTTGGAGAGAGACGCGGTATTTCTCGGCCAGGTTCAGCACGGTGCGGTCGAAGCCCGCCTTGTCCCATCCTTCGTGCTGCAGTGATTGCCAGAGTTCGTTGAGCGGAACCAGTCCGCCGCGAGCGGCGGCGAGTTTGATCTGCACCATGCGGGTCAGCAGCTTTTCGCTCAATTCGTCCTGCAGCATGGCGCCATTCTTCGAGTTGGCAAAGGTGAGCGTGCGCATGGCTCGAAGCGTGACTTCGGCCGGCAGGCCCAGCCGGTGGCTGATCTTCTTGACGGCATCAACCAGATAATCGCCCGGGTCGGGAGGAGTCGTGCTGTATCGCATGGTGCGGCTGCCGATGAAGGGAGGTAACGGCCGGACCTCTTTCTCCCTGACCAGATGGGTCAGCAGGTTGATCTGTTGTTGCGGTCCGAAACCGCCCAGTCTCGATTTGAGCCTCCGCAGCAGTTGAGCCTGGGTGTGCGGACGCTGTGACAGGAAAGCCAGAATCGACTCCCGCGCGTACTCCTCCAGGTTGCGGGTCCAGTATCGCGGTTGTTTGCTGGGGTGCAGCGCGGCAAAGCGGTGGAACCGACCCGCGGCGACCTGATCTTCCAGCAAGTGAGCCAGCCTCTTTTCATCCAGCTTGAATGGTCCGGTGAGCTTATTCTGCAACTGTTTGGCCGTGAGGGGATGCGGCGCCTGTTCCAGCACTTTTTTGATCACTTCGATCTCGATCGAGGGATCGCCCAGCGAATGAATGATGCCGTTTGAGTCTTTCATCGTCTTCTTCTGGTTTCTCGCCGACAGGGGGCCGAATCAGGAGTATTCTACTGTCTGCGAGGGGAGATGATCGATCATTAGGGAGCATAGCATTGACGAAGATGTCAGGCAAATTTATAGTTCTTAGTTGAATGATGCATCGGACGTCTCAAATTGGCAGTTTCAAATTTCTATGCTCGATTTAGCAATTCGTGCCGCCCGTGAAGCCGGGGCCCTGCTGCGGGACTACGCCGCCCGCGGTTTTCAGATCACCAATAAAGGTCGCATCGACCTGGTCACGGAAGCCGATCTGGCCAGCGAACAACACCTTACGCGATTGATCGCTTCTCATTATCCGGAACATTATATTCTCGCCGAAGAGAGCGGCATCGGCCCGGGGCGTGATGCCAAGAGCGAGTATCGCTGGATTATCGATCCGCTGGACGGGACCACCAACTTTTCTCATGGATTTCCATGTTATGCCGTCTCGATCGGGCTCGAACGCCGGGGCGAGATGATCCTCGGGGTCGTCTACGATCCGACGCGAGATGAACTGTTCGCCGCCGAACGGGGCGCCGGCGCCACCCTCAACGGCCAGCGGATTCAGGTCTCCGAGATCGATCAGCTCGAGCGGGCGCTGCTCGTCTCCGGTTTTCCTTACGACGTGCGGGAGCGGATGGACACCTATTTGCCGGCCTGGCGTAAATTTCTGGAGTGTGCCCAGGGCGTCAGGCGCCTGGGTTCGGCCGCGATCGATATGTGCGCGGTGGCCGCGGGACGGATGGACGGGTTCTGGGAGCATGGCCTGCATCCGTGGGACACGGCGGCCGGCTGGGTCATCGTGGAAGAGGCCGGCGGCCGGGTAACCCAACTGGACGGCTCGCCCTTCGATAATTTCAAACCCAGTCTGCTTTGCACCAACGGTCAGGTTCACGAGGCGATGCTGGCGGTTTTGGAAGAGGCCCATCGCGACCTGAAAGCCTGAAAATCTTATTTTTCCCCTGCTAAAAATCGCTGCTTGCCGCCCGATTCGCGCGGCGTGTACAATCGTTCTGTCCTGCGTTCAAACTACTATCACTATTAATCAGGTAATTAACTGAGGATGAATTGTGTCATCTTTGAATCTGAAAACTGTAGGCGTTTTTGTCGGACCGCAAAAAGAAGACGTGCTGGCCGTAGTGCGTGATCTGGTTGAGTGGTGCGAGCGGCGACGGATCAAACTTCGTGCAGATCGACGGACCGCCGAACTTACCAGCGCCGCGCCGTTGGAAGAAGTGGACGGCGAGCTGGCCGAAGATGTCGACCTCATGATCGTGCTGGGCGGGGATGGGACCATGCTCGGCGCGGCGCGGTACATCAACTCGCGCCAAATTCCGGTGCTCGGCGTCAATTTCGGGTTCCTGGGCTATCTGACGGAATTTACGCTCGATGAGCTGTTTTCGGCGCTGGACGGGCTGCGGGAGGGGAAGCTGTCGATCGACCGCCGGATCCTGCTCGATGTCTCGCTCGTTCGCGACGGCCAGACCATGACCTCGCATCTGGCGCTCAATGATGCGGTCATCAACAAAAGTGCTCCCTCCCGGATGATCGAGCTCGAATGTTTCATTAATGGAATGTTCGTCAACAGTTTTCGGGCCGATGGCATGATAGTTGCAACTCCCACGGGATCGACCGCCTATTCGCTCTCGGCGGGTGGGCCGATCGTTCATCCCGGAATGTCGGCGATCATTTTGACGCCGATCTGTCCGCATATGCTCTCGAACCGTCCGGTGGTCGTACCCGGTGAGAGCGTGGTCGAGGTGGTCTTGAAGCAGGCCACCGATGACCTGATGCTGACCATCGACGGACAGGTCGCCGGACACCTCTTGCCGGATGACCGCATCGCCATGCTCCAGAGCAAAACCACTTTCGAACTAGTGCGGCCGACCAATCGTAACTATTTCGAGGTCCTGAGAACGAAGTTGAAATGGGGGACCCGCTGATTTGCAGAGGGGATGACCAACTCAAATGCTCTTTCCAATTGGTGATGATAACTCGGAACGGCGAATCGTGCCGGTCGTGACCTACATGTTGATTGCCGCCAACGTGCTGGTCTTTCTGTATCAACTGGCGAATCCGGCCTTTACCTACGGATATAGTGTGGTGCCCGCCGAGATCACGAGCGGCGAAGACCTGAGCCGGATCGTCCGAATCGGCGGGACTTCGCTGCGCCTCTACCCGGGGCCGACGCCGATCTACCTGACGCTCCTGTCGTCGATGTTCATGCACGGCGGATGGGGGCATCTGCTCGGCAATATGCTCTATCTGTGGATCTTCGGCGATAACGTCGAGGATCGAATGGGGCATCTCAAGTTCCTGATCTTTTATTTGGTCTGTGGTATTTTTGCGAGCCTGACCCACGTCTTCTTCGGTCCCAACTCGATCGTCCCCAGCCTGGGGGCTTCGGGGGCCATCGCCGGAGTGCTCGGAGCCTATCTGGTGCTCTTTCCCAGCCAGCGGGTTCGAGTGATCCTGTGGTGGAGCATCGTCGAGGTGCCGGCGCTGATCGTGATCGGGTTCTGGGGACTGTTGCAGTTTCTCAACGGTTTCGGTTCGCTGGGCAGCGTGGGCCGGGGCGGCGGAGTAGCCTACATGGCCCACATCGGCGGTTTCGTCTGCGGGATCGTGCTGGTCTTTCTCTTCCGCAATCCGCCGACGACCCGGATGCCGAGATCTTATGATTATCGCTGACGTTTAACGATGGATGTATCCGGTTATCAACTGATTACTAGAGGTGACGATCTTTCGAAGGTGATGGCGGCGCTGCGGGCGGAGCCCGTGCTCGGTCTGGACACCGAGACCACGGGGTTGGATCCACATACCTCCAGGCTGCGCCTGCTGCAACTGGCCACTCCGCGGGAGTCTTTCATCTTCGATCTGTTCCGGGTCAAACCGGAAGAGATCCGCCCGGTCCTGGAGCTGCTGGCCGCGCCTCGTCCGATCAAGGTCGCGCACAATGCGAAGTTCGATGCGAAGTTCCTGCTCAAGCACTGCGGGGTCCGGCTGGACGGCATCTTCGACACCTATCTGGCCAGCGCGCTGATCAGCGCGGGCGCCGAACACGAGCGGCATGGCCTCGAGGCCGTCGCCAATCGTTACCTCGATCTGCAGATCGATAAACAGCCGCAATTGAGCGACTGGTCGCGGGATTTGAGCGAATATCAGCTCGAGTATGCGGCTCGTGATGCGGTGGTGATCCTGCCGCTGCGCGAGAAGCTGTTGGCGAAACTGGACGAGCTGGAGCTGATGCGAACCGCCGAGCTGGAGTTCTCTTGTGTCCTGGCCATGGCGGGCATGGAGCTGGCCGGGGTCTACCTGGATGCCGGGCGATGGCGGGAGTTGATCGCCCGGATTCGCGCCGCCCACGACCGGGTGACCGAGGAACTGCAACGCGAGCTGGGGGCGGGCTTGCCGCAGATGAGCCTCTTCGATGCGCCGCCGTCGATCAACCTCGACAGCCCCGCGCAGGTGAAGGATGCGCTGGCGCGGCTCGGCATCGAGGTCGAAGACACGCGTGACTGGCGGTTGCAGAAGCTGGCCCGCTCGCATCCGGTGATCGAGAAGCTGCTCGAACACCGCAGCCTCAGTAAAAATCTCTCGTCGTACGGCGAGGGCATTCTCGATTACATCCATCCGGTGACCGGCCGCGTGCATGCGGATTTCCGCCAGATCGGCACTCCGACCGGCCGCATTACCACCTCCTCGCCGAGCCTGCAACAGATTCCTCATACCGCCGAGTACCGTTCATGCTTCCGCGCTCCGGCGGGTCGCAAGCTGATCGTGGCCGATTACAGCCAGGTCGAGATGCGGATTCTGGCCGATTTTTCCGGCGATGCCGCGCTGCTCGCGGCCTTCGATTCCGGCGCCGACCTGCACCGGATGACCGCGGCTCAGATGTTCGGAATCCCGCTGGATCAAGTCACGCCGCGGCAGCGCGAGAGCGCCAAGGGCTTAAACTACGGGCTGGTCTACGGCATGGGCGCCGAGGGCCTCGCCGGGCGCATCGAATCGAGTGTGAAAGAGGCCGAAGAGCTGATCGAGAAATACTTCGTCGCCTACTCCGGGGTCGCGCGCTGGTTGCAGACGGCGGCCGATCGCGCGGTGCGCGAGGGCCGCAGCCGCACCGCTTCCGGGCGCCTGTGGATCTTTCATCTGGACCCGCGTGACCGCCAGCAACTCGGCGCGCTCAAACGGGTCGGCAAGAACGCGCCGATTCAGGGGACCGCCTCCGATATCTTCAAACGCGCGACCACCCTGCTCGATCGGGCGCTGCTGGATCAGGACGCGCAGATCGTCAACAGCATTCACGACGAGATCGTCGTCGAGTGCGAAGAATCGATCGCCCCGCAGGTCAAGGCGACCATGACGCGGATGATGGAAGATGGGGCCCGGGCCTTCCTGTCCCGCGTTCCCGTCAGCGTCGAAGCCGTGATCGCCGATTCATGGATCAAGAAGTAACCCGCCGTTGAACCATTCAAGTTAGATTTGATGGTGTCATAAAAGACGCCGCCTCAGCCACGGACGCGAAAAAAGAGGGTTCAGCCTGAGACTAAAATAACGATTGGCGTTATAATCGCGTCGTATCTTCCTACTCATCTGTTTGAGAAGTTGTTTCCTAAAAAGAGCGAGGCATCCTATGCGAATCAAGAACCCTCTTCTCGGTGCGCTCTCCACGGTCGGGGTTACTTTGTGTCTAGGTCTGCCATCCACCTGGTCGACAGCCCAGACCCCCGATCTGAAACAACTCGCAGCGCAACTCAAATCTAAAGAAGTCGCAGTCAAGCGAGCCGCGATTGAAGCCATCGGACGGCGCGGTGAAGAAGCCGGAGTAGATCTGCTCGTGAGCGTGCTGGAGGACCCCGCGCAGGAGTTCCGCAGCGCGGCGGCCCTGACGTTGGGGCAGATGGGGTTTGCCAAAGCGGCCCCGCCCCTGGCCCGCTTGCTCAAGAGCGCTCATCCACGAGACCGCCGGAGCGCGGCGGTGGCGCTGGGCATGATCGGCGGCGAGGTGGCGCGCGACGCGCTGATTGCCGCGCTCAATTCCGAATCGGATGAGGACCGCGAGACCGCCGTCTCGGCCCTGGCCGATATCAAGGACCCGAAGTCGGCGGAGGCCCTGATCAGAATGTTGCGGGATTCGGACCATTCGGTGCGCGCCAGCGCGGCGGAGTCGTTGGGACGGGTGAATGACCAGCGCGCGGTGGGCGCGCTGATCCAGGCCCTGGGCGATGAAGAGACTTCGGTCCGGACCGGCGCCGCGCTCTCGCTCGGCGAACTCGGAGATAAACGCGCCGTGGCGCCGCTGGAAGCGCTGCTGGCCAAAGAGCAGAACGAGAATGTTCGCCAGCAGATTGAATAC
>DATEFT010000756.1:0-10546 GCA_035280505.1 Blastocatellia bacterium
ATAGATGCCGTAAGGGAACAGTTCGGGGACGCTCTTGATCTCGACGCCGAAGACATGGCACGCGGCCAACCGACCCTGCTCCATGGAGGTGGCCGCCAGGCTCGGGAAGCCGATCACGTCGCCGACCGCATAGATGTGGGGGACTTCGGTCTGGTAGAACTGGTTGACCTTGAGCCGGCCCCGGTCGTCGGCCGTCAGGCCGGCGGCCCCCAGGTTCAGCTGGTCGACGTTGCCGGTGCGGCCGATGCTGTAGAGCGCCTTCTCGGCGATGATCTGTTTGTTGCTGGCCAGGTGGATGAAGATCCATTCGCCCTGTTCGTCGCTGAAGTGCTCGATGCCGCTGACCTCTTCTCCGAGCCGGAGGGTGACGCGGTGCTGGCTCATGTGATAGGTCAGGGCGTCAACGATCTCGGCATCCACGAAATCGAGCAGGCGCGGGCGTTTGTCGATCAAGGTCACCCGGACTCCGAGCGCGGCGAAGATGCTGGCATACTCGCAACCGATGACGCCGGCTCCGATCACCGCCAGCGTGCGCGGCACGTGGTCGAGCCCGAGGATGTCGTCGCTGGTGAAGACGCGCTGGCCGTCGAAGGGAATGTGTTTATCTTCGGTGGCGCGGCTGCCGGTCGCGATCACGATGCTGCGGGAGGTCACCTCGCGGTGGCCGCGCCGTTCCGGCTGATCGATCCGGAGGGTATGCGGATCGACGAAGGTGGCCGCGCCGTTGATGACTTCGATCCGGTTGCGCAGCAACTGCGAGCGCGTGACCTCGACCTCGTTGCGAATCACGTGATTGGCGCGATACAAGAGATCGGTCATGCCGATGGTCTGTTTAACGGTGTAGGAGGCGCCGTACATCTCGCGCTCGCCGTAGCCGGAGAGATAGAGCACGGCCTCGCGCAGAGTCTTGCTCGGAATGGTGCCGGTATTGATACAGACGCCGCCCAGGACGGTCTTCCGTTCGATGATGGCCACCCGCTTGCCCAGTTTGGCCGCCTGGATCGCGGCGCGCTGGCCCGCGGGTCCGGAACCGATCACCAGAAGGTCATATTCATAATTGTTTGTTTCCATTTGTCCTCCGTCTTTCTCCCGTATTTGTCTCCTGCTTGAGGTGAGGTTGTCTCCGGCCTCGTTCGATGACCTTCCCGTCAGGCCGAGGGTCTTCAGTCTTCAGAAGGGATTCCTCAATGGATAACCGATAACCGAAACCTTCGATGGGCTTCGGCCGGCGCTCAGCCTCGGGTTCAAGAACTGAAGACCGAGAACTGAAACTTTTGAGACCCCTTTATCTCATAATGTCAGGGAAAAATGGAATCGGAGGCATTATAAGTTTGGCTTAAGTTCACATTATGCCGGCCGGGTCAGGTCGGTCCGGATTCCACCCTGTCCTCTGTGAAGAGATCGCTGATGGCTTAAATTGATCTTGACGATTCGGTTCCTGGTCCTTATTGAATCTCCTTCAGGACCTCGATTGCCAGTTTGGTGAAGGTTGAGGTCAGTTTTTCCGAGGTCTGCTGCATCGACTCCGCCAGGATCTGCGGCATGATGGTCGTCATCTTCTTTCCGGTCGGCGATTTATAGAAGACGATCAGATCTTTGATCTCCGATTCGGTAAAGTATTTACCGTAGATCGAGAAGGTGAGCTCTTCCAGGACCTTGGCGAAATCGACGCGCTGTTTGACCTTGTCCCGGAAAGCCTTGGTGAAACGATCCAGTTTCTCGCTTCCGGCCGCTTTCAGACTCTGGCGCTGTTCCATGGTCAGGCCGGGATCGGTCTCGGCGATCATCTCCAGCATCTGGGGAAATTGCTGGCCCATGTTGTCGAACATGGTGTCCAGCATGAGGTTGGCCTGTTTGCCGAGTCCCGTCACTTCCAGCAGCTCTTTGATCAGTTCGTTCTTGGGACGGGCCGGTTCCTGCGCCGCCACGAGGCCGGCACAAAAGACCGCGACCAGCAGGCTGGCGCTGCCGGCGAGGATCATTCTTTTTATCATCCCTGTCTCCTTAAATAGAAAAGATCGCCCTTTTGCCGAAGGTCACTGTCGGTGATGCAGGAGTGTCCTTGAACTGAAGGGGCGACAGTATAATTCCAATCGATGAGGCTTGCAATTCCGGGCGGCGGCGGGCCCTTTCAAAACCACGAAACACGCGAAACACGCGAAACAGGTTGCTTTTCGCGCGTTCCGCGTGTTCCGCGGTTCGAACCTCAAATCAAACTATTCAGTAGGTGGTCTGGAGCCACATCTGCCGGGTCCAGATCAGTTTGCCCGCTCCCGAGCCGTCGGTGGCCATGAGCAGCGCCGGAAGCTCCGTCGGGTCGTTGGTCGTATAGGTATACGGCAACGTCGTGAAGCCGTTGAACGAGAAGGCCAGGGCCGGAGCCGGTCCCGGCGCCAGCGGGCTGCCCGCCGTGTTGCTGTTCCCGCGGAAGGTCACGGTTCCGAGCTGATAGAGCACATCGGAGGCCATGATCTTGCCCGTGAACTGCGCCTGGGTGGCGTCCTTCTGGTTGTTGCGGATCGGAGACTTGACCCCGATGAAGTTCGATTTCTCCAGCAGCACCGCCCCGCCTTCCGTCGAGATCGAGCCGTTGAGCGTGACATCGAACGAGAAGGTGCTGGTGAGCTTGGCCGCGTTGGTCGGCGTCATGGCCGCCACCACCGCATCCCGCCGGGTCTTGGCGGCGAAGGCCGCCGCGTTGCTGACGAAGATGTTGTAGGCGTGCGAGTTTCCGGCGCGGAGCCGCGGCAGGCGGTCCTGCATGTTGAGGTAGTAGTTGTGGTGCAACGTCACCCGATGGTTGGCGTTCGCCGCATCGAGTTCGTTGGCGCCGATCAGGTGTCCTTTCTTCTGCGAACGGACGATCGAGATGATGTCCTCGACGCTGAAGCCGTTGGTCCGCAGAAAGTCGTACATCGGATTGGCCGACCGATTCGCCTCGAGGGCCACGATCTGCTGGCGCACGAAGCTGTTCGGTCCGCCGTCGTCGGCGAGGAAGGAGCTCCAGGAGATCGTCACGTTCTGTGAGCCGCCCTTGACGTCGGCCACGCCGTCGTAGGCCTTGGTGAACGTGCAATGGTCGATCCAGACGTTAGTGCTGTTCATGTCGACCGTCAGGAAGTCCCAGCCCTGCTTGTCGTACTTGCCCTTGGTCGCCTCGTCCCACTCCCACAGTTCGTCGAACTTCAGGTTGCGGACGAGGACGTTGGTGGCCCGCTTCAGGTTGAAGGTGGCGTGCTTGATCGTGGCCCCGTTGAGCGAGAAGATGGTGAGGCCGTTCTTGTCCTGGATATCGACGATGGTGACGCCGGTGGTCTTGAGGACCGGGTGGAGCAGCGGCGCGGTGTTGGCGCGCAGCGGCGTCTTGCGGGCGTCCGTCGGAATCTCGTTGAAACCCAGGTTGAGGTCGTTCATGATCTCGATCACTTTCGTGGTCTTGCTCGCGAGCGCGAGCTGGAGATCGACGGCCGTAAAGACTTTACGATAGTTCGGATCCGTCTCCGGCACGATGCCGCCGCCAGTCGCGGCCTGGGCGAATCCGGTCAGGTTGAAACGCGCTGGCGCCAGCGCGTCGGTCATCGGCCGGCCGCTCTGTGCCATGGCCGCCGTCATGATCATGCTCCCAAAACCTCTCGCCTCCTCCGTGCTCGACACCAGATCCATCCCTCCTCCAGCCTGCTTCTGAGCTGAATCCGCCGCCCGGTCGTTCGATGAGAAACTGGGCGTCAGCGCCAGCGCTGCCAGCAGCATCGATGCTAGAAAGAATTGTCTGTGTTTGTTCATTCTACAGCCTTTCATTGTGTTTTCTTCATTTCATGTGCGCTTAAGTTGATACAGTTAACGTGGGTTCGACGTTGTGACCTCCAGAGAGTTCAGCTTGATCGCTGATCGAGAGTGAGCCCTTCGAAACCGCGAAATCCGCAAAATCATCAGGATTTCGCGTCGTTCGCGGTTTGAATCTCAAAATCCAAAGAACTTATTTCCGGAATACTAGCGCTGTAACGTTGAAGTGGTCGCTGCCGAGCCGCCCGTAGTTGTCGGGAGGACGGTCAGCGGCAGATAGCTTCGCAACAGGTCCCGATCGGTGGCGTCGACCGGAGTCAACGTGCCGATCTGGTTCAGGTTGTTTCTGACGAACTCCACCGGTGAGAGCGTGTACGCGTAGGGCAGTTTCGTCAGGTCGGTCCAGGTGAAGCCCGCGGGCGGATTCCAGACGAAGGCGTTCGGATCCACCGGATTGAGCCGCGCCGGATCGAAGGGCGTGGGCGCGCCGTTGAATTGCCAGGTGCTCCCGCGTTGCGAGATGCGCCCGTTGTTGGAGAAGGCGAACGGCGTGCGGACTTCCAGGAAATCGCAGTTCTCCACCAGCACCGCGGCGTTGGTGGTGGAGTTGATGGCCGTTTGCGTGCCCGGGAACGGCGCCGACGCCACGTCATCGACCAGGATGTTGTAGACGTGAGCGTTGCCGAAGCGCATCCGCGGCGTGCGCTGCCGGACCACGGTGAAGGCGTTGTGATGATAGGTCACGTTCAGCCGTCCGGTGTCGGTCGCTCCGGCGTTGTCGTCGTTGCCGACCAGGCTCGTCTTGTCCTGCGGGATCTCGTGCGTGATGATCTGCTGCACGGACTGGCCCGATTGGCGCAGCGAGCGGTAGTAGACGATCCGCGGATCGTCGGGATTGGCCTGGTAGAGGCTCTCCAGATAGTTGATCTGGGTGGTGACCTCGCCCTCCAGGTCGCCCGAGAACCGGTTGAACGAGAGGGTCACGAGATCCGAACCGCGCACGACATCGACCTGGCCGTCATAGGATTTCCCGAAGTCGCAATGGTCGACCCAGACGTTGCGGGCGAAGTTGGTGAGCGCGACGTAGTCCCAACCCTGGAGATCGTAGGCTCCCTGGGTGGCGTCATCCCATTCCCAGAGCCCGCGGAACTTCAGGTTGCGGATGATGATGTTCTGCGTGCCGTCGATGTTCATGATTCCGTGCCTCAAGGTCGAGCCCCGGTCGGAGAAGAGGGTCTTGTTCGAGGCGATCCGGATCACTCCCAGGCCCGAGGCGATCAGCTCCGGATTGATGATCGGGCGGCGGGTCACGTTCTGATTGTTGAGGGCGCCCAGATCGATGTCGGTCCGGACCTCGATCACCAGCGGGTCGGCGCTCTCCAGATAGCCGCGCAGCGTCTGCGCCGGATTGGGCGTGGACGCATCGATCAGCTTGTAGTGCGCCGTGTCGGAAGGATCGACGATCCCGCCGCCGGTGGTGCCTTGCCCCATCCCGGCGAATCCTTCCTGAATGAAGGTCGCCAGCGGCGGCAACTGCGTGGTCGGACTCGTCACCGCGAGGACGGCCGGCGCGCTGAGCGTGGCCTCCGTCTGGCTATAGACCAGCACGGTGTAGACCGCCGTATCCGTGGGCTGAACATTGGTCAGGGTCAGGGTCGCGGCGGTCGCGCCCGGAAGGTCGGCGCCGTTCTTGCGCCATTGATAGTTGAGCGTCCCGGTTCCGCTGGCCGTCACCGTCAGGCTGGCGGTCTCGCCGAGATTGACGATCTGGCTCTGCGGTTGCTGGGTGATCAGCTCGGCCTGGTTGAAGACGGTCAACGACGCCGGATTGCTGGTGACGGATCCGGTGAGGTTCGTGACCACCACCGAATACGAACCCGCCGCCGCGAGCTGAACATCGGTCAGGACCAGGGTCGGCGAGGTGGCGCCGGCGATCGGCGAGCCGTCCTTGAGCCACTGATAGGTCGGAGGCGGAACGCCCTGGGCCGTGACGCCGAAGGTCACGGTGCTGCCGGCGAAGGCGATGCGGTTGACGGGCTGCGTCAGGATCGCCACCGGCGAGGTATTGAGCGTGGCCCGCACCGTCAACTGGACCGGGAGGCTGGAGACCGACCCGGCGCCGTTGCTGACGGTCACGGTGTAGAAACCGCCGTCCGATAATTGCAGCGCGGTTCGGGTCAAGGTCGGGCCGGTCGCTCCGGCGATGGGCTGGCCGTCTTTGCGCCATTGATAGGAGAGCGCCGGGGAACCGGTGGCGGCCGCCGAGAGAGCCACCGTCTCACCGATCGTCCCGGTGACCGCGGCGGGTTGCGTCGCGATCACCGGCGCTCCGGGCTCGGAAGCTACTGTCAGAGTGGCCGGTACACTCGTCACCGAGCCGGAAGAGTTATTGACGACGACGCTGTAGTTGCCGGCCGCCTCCGCCTGGGCCGCGGGCAGCATCAACGACGATCCCGTCGCGCCCGGAATCGCGACTCCATCCTTCATCCACTGATAGGCGGGCGCCGGCAGCCCGGACGCGCCCACGGCGAAGGTCACGTCCTGGCCGGCCGAGATCGCCTGGCTCAAGGGCGGGCTCTGAATGAACGGGAGCGTCTGCGGCACCCAGCCGCCGAGCACGAAGGTCGGGTCGCTCCACTGCAGGGCCTCCGTTTCGGTCAACTGGCGCGAAGAGGCGATGCGCTGGCTGACGTTGAGCGGGGCGCCGGTGAGATCGGTGCTGCGATACTCCCAGAACCGGACCGTGCTCGAACTGGTGGCATTGTTGAGCAACCAGCCGGCGGGCGCGACGACCTGCGCTCCCATCGCCGAATTGATGAAGACGACCTGGCTGGCGGGAAAGACGTTGGGATCGATCCGCGCGAGGAAGGTCCCCGTAACTCCGGCCGAACCGCTGAGCCGGCAGTTGACATAGACGAATCCGGGCTGGTTCTGCGGCGTCCGCGCCTGCACGTAGTAGGCGTTGGACCTGACGTTGCGGAACTCGCTGTTCAGGAAATAGGCGGCGGCGTTGCCCCACATGAAATCGACGTCGCCCTCGACGTAACAGTTCTCGACCTGGGCCGATCCGTTGAGCTGCAGCGTGTCCTGGAAGCTGTAGAGATCGCAATTCCGGAGCTGCGTGCGCGCGGCGTTGGTCCGAATCGCTTCGGCCTGCGACCCGCCTTGCGGCGTCAGGTTACGGACGGTCAGGTTCTCGACCGTCGTGTCGGCCGAGACGATCTCAAAGACCTGGCGCGAATTCGGATTGAAGTTGGCGTTGTTCGCATAGGCGATGACCGTCTCTCGGCGGTCTTCGCCGCGCAGCGTGAGCAGCGGCCGGTTGGTGATGCGGATCAGCTCCTGGTAGAAGCCCTTCCGGATGGAGATCAGCCGGCGCAGGGTATTGCCGGTCGGCACGAAATCGACGGCGCCCTGGACGGTCGCGAAGTCCGCGGTGCCGTCGGCCGCCACGGCCAGCGCGGTCGTGCCCGCGGCCGGCGCGGCCGGTTTGGTGCTGAACCTCCAGGCCGTCTCGCCGGCGATTCCGGCGAAGACGCCGGTGCCCGTCCGGAAGATTCCGGAGTCGACGGTGACGTAGTAGGTCTGGTTGTAGCTCAGGGCCACATGCGGCGTGATGAGCGCGGTCGTGCCGGTCACGACGACCGGGAGATAGTTGTAGACGATTCCGCCGATCATCTTGGTCTGCGAGGCGGCCGAGAGATCGATGGTGTCGATGACCGCGTTGGTGGCCGCGTCGCGAATCCGGATGATCCCGGATGAACCCAGCATCGGGGCCGCTCCGAAAGTGATCTTGAGCGGCACGTCGATCGGAAGGTTCGTGGCGCCGTTCGCCGGGAAGAGCGCGGCCACGGCGAGCGCGGGATCGGTGACCGTGAGAGTCGCTCCGGCGCTGGTCGCGGATCCGCCGCCGTTGCCGACCACGACCGAATAGACGCCGGCATCCGCGGCCTGCACGTTGGCCAGGTTGAGCGTGGCGGCGGTCGCGCCCGCAATCTCGGAGCCGTTCTTACGCCATTGATAGGTCAGCGGCGCCGTGCCGTTGGCGACGACGGTGAAAGTGACCGCCGATCCGGCGTTGACGGTCTGCGACAACGGTTGAGTGACGACCAGCGGCGGTGTGATCACGGTCAGGACCGCCGGATTACTCGTCACGCTGCCGGCCACGTTGGTGGCGCTGACGGTGTAGCTGCCGGCATCGGCCGCATTGACGTTGGCGATCGTGTAGGTGGCGCCGGTGGCGCCCGCGATCGCGACGCCCTGTTTGAACCACTGATAACTGAGCGGCGAACTGCCGGCCACCGTCACCGTGAACTGCGCCGGGTTGCCGGCGATCACGGTCGTGGAGGCCGGTTGCGTGGTAATGCTGGGCGCGACCGGGGTGGTGGTGACGATCAGGGTCGCCGGATTGCTGACGACCGAACCCGCGCCGTTGCTGACCACCACGGTATAGCTGCCCACATCGCTGAGCCGCAGAGTCGGAATGGTATACGAGGGGCCCGTCGCCCCGGCGATCTCGACTCCGTTCTTGCGCCATTGATAGGTGAACGGCGCGCTGCCGCCGGCCGCGACCGTGAAGGTCGCCGATTCTCCCACCAGGATCGTCTGCGACAACGGCTGCGCGAGGATGACGGGCGGCGCCAGATTGACCAGGACCGTGGCGACTTCGCTCGCGACGCGGGCCGCCGGGTTCGAGGCCGTAAAAACGTAATTTCCGGAATCGGCCACCCGAAGGTTGTTGAGGACCAGGCTGGTCCCGGTGGCGCCGGGAATCGGCAGGCCGTCCTTGCTCCATTGGAAGGTCAACGGAGCGCTCCCCGAGGCCGCCGCCGACAGCGTGACGCTGTTGCCCTCGATGGTGGTGGCGCCGACCGGTTGTGTGGTGATGGTCGGCGGCGTGAAGCCCTTGCTCACCAGGAGATTCTTGAAGGTCATCGAGGCGGCGAAATTGGAGCTACCCACGCGCCAGCCGAAGTAGTCGAAGGTCGTCTCGGGCGTCGCGCTGGTCTCGGTGGTCGAGAAGTTGTACGCGTCGCCCAGGGCCCCGCCCGTGATCGAGGCCGCCAGCCGCGTCTCCGTGGCGGAGAGGCGCGTGATGGTGTAGATCAGGACGTAATCGGTGTTGTCGGCGAACGATTGGGCAGTGCCGCCCGCTCCGACAGTCGTGAAATCGGCCCCGGCGTTGAAGATGTTGTTGGTGCTGGTGTTGGTGCGCCGGTTCAGCGTGAAGGCCGTGCCGGCCCCGGCGGTCGAGATCGAGGTGAAGAGGCCATAACCGGTGTCGCCGATGTAGACCGCGTTTCCGGTCCCGCCGTTGTCCACGGCCCGCGTGCCCTTGGAGTCTAAAATTCCGAACCGGAGCCCGGGCGACGGAACCGCAATCGCTCCCGGGTTGAGGCCGGTGAAGGAGAAGGTGACGCTGAGCCTGAGCGAATCGCCCACCCCCAGGGTGACCGGCGAACCCGCGCCGGTAAAATAGCCGGCGATCATGTCGGCGCTGGTGGTGTTCCAGGTGAACTGGGCCGATCCGGGCGTGACCGTCGCGACGGTGCTGCCCTGGGCCTTGAGCCAGGTGGCGGAGTTCGGCGGCGTCAGATTCAGGCGCTCGCCGTCGGCCAGGCTATCGTTCATGACGACCGCCCCACCGGCCGAGATCACGCTGAGCGTGGCCGGACGACTCTCGACCGTTCCGCCGGCGTTGCTCACCAGGACGGAATAGACGCCGGAGTCCGATAACTGAATGTCGGAGAGCGAGAGCGTCTCGGAGGTCGCTCCCGCGACCGCCATCCCGTTCTTCTTCCACTGGTAGATCAGCGGAGGCGTTCCGCTCGCCGCCACCGTAAAGATCGCGTTCGATCCGGTCGTCACGGTCTGCGAGACCGGTTGCGTCTCGACCGTCGGCATGGCCGCGAAGGCCACGGCCGAGGTGGCCAGCCGGCTCAGACTTCCCTTGCGTTCCCAGGAGAGCGTGGTGAGGCCGCTTCCGGCCGCCGCCTTGACCGACCCGGCGATTCGATACCGGCTGTCGATCGCGCCGAACTGTTGGACCTGGCCCGCTCCCGGCGTCAGCGAGAGGACGCCCTCGGCGGCCACGAGGTCCACGACCATGGATCCGGCCGGCGCATTGATCGTCGTGGTGAGCGGCCCCGATCCCAGGTATTTGACGTTGGAGGCGGCCGCCACCGGCGCGCCGGGTCCGACGCCGGTCAACGAGACGGCGCCGCCGGCCGCCAGGTCGATCTGGCCGGTGAACCCGACCGCGATCTCATACGTCCCCGCCCGCGGCAGTTCGTGGCCGCTGAGATAGAAGATCCGGGTCTCCATAATTCTCAGCCCCAACGACATCGCGTCGGCCTCCGGCACCGGATGCATCGGAATCTTATTGAAGGTCACCGACCCCGCCGAACCGTTGAAGAGGATGAAATCGCTGGTCGAGACGGCCACCACCAGGGTTCGGTCGGAACCGCTGCCGATCGTGTGGCTCCAGGCGATCGAGTGGGTGTTGCTGGCTACAGCCGAGGAACTGGACCTGTCGATCGTGATCGCCGCCGATGCCGATGAGATTGTTCCCATCACCATCAACAGCAGCAACAGGCCACGAAATCCGGCGGCGAACACGTTGAATACGCACACCTGGGGAGACCTCCCCGGAAAGCTGGTTGTTTTCATCGATGGACTCTCTCTCTCCGGCTGCTCAATCGGAACCGGCGACCCTTGCAGATTCGACCTCAGCGGCGTGACAGGAACTTCGCGAAGGCACGGC
>DATEFT010000757.1:0-7744 GCA_035280505.1 Blastocatellia bacterium
ATTGACGACCGTCCACATTCCCCGCGAACAGATCGGGCACCTGGTCTTCGAACGCCTGGCCCCCGAGACCGCCAAAACGAGAACCGGAGGACGCGAAATCCTGATCGATCCCGAACTGGTGCTGCGCGAATCGACCGGACCGGCGAGGGAAGTCTAGATTCGAAACCGCGAAATCCACGAAACACGCGAAATCCACCATCTTTCGCGTGTTTCGTGTATTTCGCGGTCGGTCTTTCGATTTGGTTGTAGACTTCCCTAGACTTCTGTTAAGAGCTCGGATTTGGGCGGAGAGGCGGCGGGCTGCTGCGGCGCCCGCCAATTGTCGATCATGGCCACCTGTTGAACGCAGGCGATGGTACAGTACTCGGCGCAGGACTTCTCGGTATAGAACTCCCGGACCAGATCCTCGCGCGTGTAGCCCTCCAACGGGACTCCCGGATAACCGCGTTGCTGCGAGCAGTAGTGGACCAGCCCGTCTTCACAGATGTAGAGGTATCGAGAGCCCGCCCGGCAACGCCAGTTGTGAGGCCGGGCATAGGCCAGGTCATCCTGAAACTTGTTGAACCGCGTCCAGCTCTGCTTGCCGAAGGTCTTCAGCTCCTCGTAGATCTTGGCCTCTTCCGGGCTCAGCGGTTTGAGCTGGCCCGAGTGATCGTGAATGATGCCGAGCGAACTGCTGAACCCCAGTTCGACGGCGCGGCGGGCGACGACCAGCGCATCGCCGGGGTTCTTGATCCCGCCGCCGATCACGGAGTTGATACTGACGTGAAATTCGGCGTACTCCGAGAGGTACCGGAGGTAACGATCCAGGACCTTGAGGCTCTTCTGTGAGATCTCGTCCGGCGTGACGTTGTCGATGCTGATCTGCAGGTACTCGAGACCGGCTTCGTTCAGCTTCTCGATTCGGTCCCGCGTCATGTAGTAGCCGTTGCTGATCAGACCGGCGATCATGCCATGGGACCGGATGTGCTCGAAGATCTGGTAGACCTGCGGATGGAGCATCGGTTCGCCGCCGCTCAGCGTGACGATCGACGTGCCCAGCGCGGCCAATCGATCGACCCGGCGTTTGACCACCTCGATCGGGACCGGGTCCGAGGTCTTGTCATACTCATTGCAATAGCCGCACGACAGATTGCAGCGCCGCATCGGGATGATCTGCGCCAGAACCGGGTGCTTGGTCGAGAGCAATCCGCGAGCGATAAACTGGGCTTCGCGCAGGACGAAAGAGAGCTTCTTCATGCAAAATCCGCTATTCTTCTTCTTCTTCGGCGGCGCTGTGGTGAGCCTTCTCGAAAAATTTAGCAACGATCTGGGCAAGCGCCTCGCGGGTGAAATGGCGCGCGACGCCCCGTTCGAGAACCTCGAACTTCTGCGCCGCGGCCAGAACATCGTCAACCCGCAAATCCTTGTCCTCGCCGGGAATCTTCACCAGTCCGTGCTCGTTGACCACGCAGACCTGAGCCAAGTCAGAATCACCGAATCGAATCTCGACCCGGTGATCGATCGCATATTTCCTCAGTTCCAGAAGATTCATCGTCACCAATTATTCCGGTTGACTTAAGACCTTGTTGACGGTGCGGCCGATGCCGTCCGAAGCGAAATAGATCTGCTTCACCGGCAAGAACCCGAACAGTTGATATTCGCCGATCGCCTTCAACCCGGCGGAGGCGATGCAGCCGCACTGGGAACAATCGGGATTGCCGCCGAACTGGCAGGGGCTGACCCGGCCTTGCAGGTCGGCGGTGATGCTGCGGGTCGTGCGCGCGAAGATGCATTCCTTGGGAGATTTGGGCGGGCGGCGATAACCCTCCATCACGACGTCCGGCAGGTAGAGTTTGGGATACCGCGGCCGCAACTCCGCCAGTTCGTCCAGGACGACGGCGCGGGTCTGGGGCGACAGGATCTCTTCCGCCACCTCTCCGATCTGCGGCGTGAAGAGGCTGAACCAGATCTTCCGGACCTCGGAACGGGCCGACCAGAATTTGAGGAAGTCCTCGAAGTAGTGCGGCTGCTTGGTCATCTGATTGGTGATGGTGCAGTGCACGATGATCTGGTGGCCTTTGATGTTCTCTTGAATCTTGTCGTAGGTGGCCGGCGTTCGCCGACGGTCATGATCGGGCTGCAAGCCGTCGATCGAGACGACCAGATGCAGCGACTTGATCTTCGACCATTCCGGCGGAATCTGCCGGACGGCGCTGGTCACCAGTTGGATTTCGACCCCCATCTCGTCCAACTGGGGCAAGAGAGTGTTCAATTCACGGAAGCGAACCAGCGGTTCGCCGCCGACGATCGAAAGATGCAACGGACGGTAACGCCGGATCAATCCCAAAACCTTGCCGATCAGTTCCTCTCCCTTGTAATCGGAGAGCGAACGCAACGGCCCCAAACCGCCCAGATGCTCCGGTTGATATGCATAACACCCCGGACAACGGAGCGGACACTCTCTCGTAATCTCGATCGAGAGCATTGGATGACGGCCGCTCAGAATAAGCCCCCAACCGCGAAAGATATCGATAACCTTCATCGTAATATACCCACTGCCTTCCCAAACAACTGCTGACGTAACAACCACCAAAACAGGCGCGGCGGCAAAGAAGCCGGCAGCATGAAGTCGAAAGACGCGAAACCGGGGCACCGTCGCGTATTTCGCGTGTTCCGCAGCCCCCGAAGCCGGCCGGAATGCCGGCTTCGGGGCCGCCTGCTTCTTGCCGCCGGACCCTGGATCCGACTAGGCTTGTGCCACGGCGGTGGTATTGCCGCTCATCCCGTGCAGGGCCTGTTTAAGAATCCACCGCAGCACGGTCTGGTTGTTGTAATAGTGCCCGAGCACATACTGACACGTCGAAAGGCAGTGCTTGACACAGTCTTTCTTCATTTCATTGAGTTGTTGATTGTTGAACTTCTGATTCTCGATGGTCCCCCAATCGACGGTCGCCGAGTACATCGGGAAGCAGGGCGCCAGGGTGCCGTCCGTGCGGATGATCAGCGAGTTCTGGCCGGCCCGGCAGTTCCAGGGCTCGACGTGACCGCGCATGAAGAGCTTCATCCGTTCGAGGTGCGCCTTGGAGTTGACCATGATGTACCCCTGCTTGTTCTTGTCGATCAGGTAATCGAGCAGGTCATCGACCTTCGGCCAATCTTCGGGCCGGAGGTAAGTGACGTTGTCTTCGTAATGCTTGAAATGATCCTGTTCGAGCATCGGAGTCTCGTTGATGTGATAGTCGGTCGAGATCCCGTTGTCGTGCGCGATCTCCGTCAACTCCTTCACATCGTCCATGTTGTTGCGGCAGATGTTGATGTTGAAGACCACCATGTAGCCGTAACGCCGCTGGACCTTGACCAGATAGTCGAAGTAGGGACGGATCCGATTGAAGACCTTGGGCAGCCCCGGTTTGTCGTCGACGCAGTCGACCGCCAGGTTGATGGCGGCCACGCCCGCATCGCCGATCCAGTCGGTCACCTCGGGTTTCATGAGCCGGCCGTTGGTCGGCAGGTAGACGAAGAAGCCGCGCTTCGTTCCGTAATAGACGATCTTGTGGATGAACTTGGGCCGCAGCAACGGTTCGCCGCCCATGATCGCGATCACCCGGCACCCGACGTCATGCAGCCAATCGATCGAGCGTTTGGCCACGTCTTCGGTCATGCCTTTGACGGCGTTGTTGTAGGACCAGCAGTAGTGGCAATCCAGATTGCACTTCCACTCCGTGAAGAGATATGACAACAACGGGCGAAACTCCTCGGCATGGATCCGGGATTGAACATAAGGCAGAAACCAGCGTCGAAACGCTCTGACGCCATTATTGGCATGATAGAGGAACCCCGACCGATCCAAATCTGTGGTTCGTTTGACCATGGGGAAGACCGGAGTCGGCAACACCTGCGGCTCCGAGGTTGGCGGCAGAGTAGATCTGCCGGCAGATGTCTTCTGCAACAAAGTATACAACGGCACATCAATCCGGTACGTTTGCGGGTTGGATGACGATTGTGCCCCCAGGTTTTCAGCGCCTAAGTGGTCTAGCATGCCGATAGCTCCTTTCCTGTCGTCAACGGCAATTAGGTTGAACGGGTAACAACTAATTTGATCCTAGAGAAGTCCGGGCGAAAAACCGGGAAGGCCGCCAGCCGAGGCGGTTCGGGAACTGGCACGACCCTCCCGGACTTCCCTAAACTTTCATCGGTTAATCTCCGGAGACGGTCGTCAGGGTCTCTTTCTCGACCTTCGACTTTCCGTTCGATTTAATCTGCACCAGGCTGGGAGTCGGTTCGACCGGCTCTTTGAGAACGTGCTGGCGATAGAGTTTCTCCATCTGCTCGTTCTCGCGTTGCTGGCGAATCTTCTCGGCGCGGGCCTTGATCTGTTCCTCGCGAGCGTTCTTGGCGATCCCCAGCCGATCCAGATCGCGCTGCACCTCCAGCGTGACCAGTTCCTCGCGCAGCATCAGATTGTGCTCGATGTTGCCGATCGCAACCTGCTTGCCGCCGGCGAAGATCTCGTGGCGCCCCTTCTCCTCATACCACTTGGTGAGGGTCGCGGTCATGTGCATCTTCTCGATGATGTTTCTCCATCCGATGCCGGTGTTATAAGCGCAGAAGCTGATCTCGCCGTCCTGAGTCGCGTAGGGAATGATGCACATCTCGGTGCGGCGGAAATCGTAGTTGAAGAGATCCTGGAACCACATCCCGGCGATGAAGAGGATGTTCCAGCGATCTTTGCGGCGCTTCTCGATATCCTCCAGGGTCCGGTCGGCTCCGACTTTACCGTAATTGCGTCCGCTGGCCCCGAAGCCCTTGTCGAACTTCGCGAGCAGGCTCCAGAGGCGGAAATGCGTGGTCGCCTTGAACGGATCGTAATTCTTCGCCACCGCCAGGGCCAGGCCGAGCACCGACAGGAACTTGCCGCGGGCCGCGTCGTTGACCTTCGCCACGTCCTTCGCCAGCTTGTCCACGTTCAGGAACGCGGTCAGCGGCGCGGACTCCTTGGTGTGCTTGTCGATCATGATCGCCATGCCGACGCCGCAGTTGGGATGGCAGCCGCAGCTCAACTGTCCCCACTTGGCCTCCGGCCCGTGGACCAGGTCGGCCCAGTCGGTGAAAGTGCCCATGAACGAGATCGGGAACCAGTCCCGCACGGGCTCGCCCAATCCCGTCTGATTCTTGACGTCGTGGGCCAGGTGCGAGAGCGTGTAGCGCTGCGCGTGGCGCCGTTCGTCGGTGATCGCCTCGTCGCGACCCGTGAACGAGACCGGCTGGAACGAGAGCAACGAGATGATCTTCGGATTGTCGAGCGCGAACTCGATGATGCGCCCCACCTGCTCGTTGTTGATCCCGTTGACGATGGTCGTCACCGGCACCACCTCGACGCCGGCTTCCCGCAGGTTGTGGATCGCCTGCAGCTTGACGTCGAAGAGGTTCCCCACCTTGCGGTGGCTGTTGGCGGCGTTGCCGATGCCGTCGAACTGCAGATAGGCGTAGCGCAGTCCGGCCTCGGCGGCCTGCCGGCAGAACTCCTTGCTCTTGGCGAACTCGATCCCGTTGGTCGCCGCCTGGACGCTGTTGTATCCGACCTTCCGCGCGTATTTGACGGCGTCGATGAAGTACGGCGACAGCGTCGGCTCGCCTCCCGAGAACTGCACCGAGAGCTGGCGGCGCGGTTTGATCGAGATCGCGTTGTTGAGCAGGGTCTGGATATCCTCCCAGCTCAACTCGTGGACGAACCCGACCTGGTTCGCGTCCATAAAGCAGGGATCGCACATCATGTTGCAGCGGTTGGTCAGATCGATGGTCAAGACCGCGCCGCGACCATGCTGGATGGTGCTCGACCCGTGCTTGTGCAGCTTCTCGTCGTTGTGCGCGCGGATGTCGCGGCCCGGAAAAGACTCTTCCAGGTGGCGGAACATGGCCGGATCGATCGACATGACGTCTTCAAAGTGGCCGTGAACCGGGCAATCCTTGGTCATCAGAATCTTGCCGTCGCGCTCGAGGATCTGCGCCTTGATCTCGCCGAGCCGCTCGTCGCGCAGGATGTCGACCGGCAATTCGCCGTCCAGAATCTTTTCGCGCATCTCGGGCACGCACTTCGGACAGAGACTATCGGTCGTGCGCGGCCAACCCAGGGTGGGTTTGGTCTTCTGCCACGATTTGAGCAGCGGCTTGTCGGACCATTTCGGGGTGAATGAAGGATTGGGCCTGATGCGATTAATTCTCTCGAAGACCGCCCAGGCTGCGCCCGCCATTAAGGTCAAGCCCTTTTCAAAGTACTTTATTGGTCTATGCATATTCCAAGTGACTCCTAAGAAAATGTCCGACAAACTGTGGTTTGCCGTTTATTTAATCCGAAAATAGTTTTCAGTTTTGAGTCTCCAGTTTTCAGTTGGGTGATCTCGACGACGACTGAAAACTGAAAACCTAAAACTTTCATCGTTTCATGGCGTCTTCGCTGAAAACGTGAACTACTCCTCAGATAAGTCAAACTCTCAAATCTCAAGCCAGATACCCGGTCAATTCCCGTTCGAGGTCCTCCGGAGCGATGGCCTCGCCATCATTGAGACGAGCGATCAACCGGTCGATGATGGCCTTGGCCTCTTCCTTGCGCGGGTCCTGAAGAAAACCGTCGAAGAAATGGTCGCCGGCCATCGCCCGGTTGATCTCGGTCTCTTTGTTGTGCTCGTTGAGCTCCGTGAAGTAGACCACCTTATACCGGCGGTTGTAGCTCGCCTCACGGTAGATTTCGAACATTACTTTCTCTGACTGTCGCATATCTCAAAATTCGCCGGCGGTCTTCAGTCCCCGGAGGCTCCGATCTGCGGCCGGTCGGAGAGACCGAGCGGCAGGACCGGCAGCGCCGTGCCCCGGCTCGATTCGGCCGGAGGCTGGGAGTCCAGTTCGTACTGCAACCGCAGCTTGCGTTCGTACTCGGCGAGACGCTCCTCCAGCGTCTGCACCTTGTTCCGGTTCTTGATCATGTCTTCGCGATAACGCTTGAGGAAATAACTGATCGTCTCCACGCGGATCTTGATCGAGCCGGTCGGCTTGTTCTCGTCAATATCCTTGAAGCAGAAGTACGGGGTTCCGGCATTCTGCACCGTCTCTTCGACCACCGTGTAGATCGGGGCGTCGTGGCCGCACTTGAACGACGAGAGTTCGAGCGCGACCAGGTTCGGATGGCGAGCGGTGAACTTCGCCGCCCAGACCTTGCGGCTGGTGTTCTCGGAGTAGGAGTTCTTCCAGACATCCTGAATATCCATCGGGTGCCGGATCATTCCCGCCCGGACCTCGTCGCCGAACAGGCGCCAGAGGATGTCGTCGTCCATCGGCAGCGAGTCCATGGTGAAGACCGGATAACCGAGCTTCTGGAACTCCTCGAGGATCTCGTGATTCAATCCCGGATCGTTGTGGTAGGGCCGCGCGAGCAGCACCACGCCCAGCCGGTCATCCGCCTCCAACTGATCGAGGGCGGCGCGTCCCGCGCCTCGGAGCATGACGTTGTAGAAGGTGTCGAGAGCTTTGTACCCTTCTTCGATCGCGCGATGATGCTCTTCCTGGGTCAACCCGAGGAGGTCCTTGAAGGTCTCGAACATCTGCTTCTCCAGGAAGCGCGGCTGATCGACGTTCAGGATCGGATTGAGGTACTGGACCCCGAGTTCCGCGAAGAGGTCGCCCTCCTTGATGAAAGCGGCCTTGACCGCCTCCGGCGTCGTGGTCACGGTCGGGCAGGCGCGGCTCGACAGGGTCCCGAAGAGATCCG
>DATEFT010000758.1:0-7128 GCA_035280505.1 Blastocatellia bacterium
AGGGCCGTCAGAAATCGGCGCGTTTCGTCCTCACCGGGCAGATAGAGTAGATGCACGGCCAACGCCGCATCAATATCATTTGCCATGCGCAGCATGGCATCGCCTGCCGACTGACAGACCGCATCCACATACTGGACCGACTTCAGGCGCTTGATCCGCTCACTAGCCTGTTCCAACAATTCCGGATTGATGTCTGTCAAGTGAACTGTGCTTACTGGTTGCTGGACCGTTGATAGTAGGGTTTCAATGAGACGGCCATCGCCGCAACCGAAATCCGCCATTCGCAGATTCGGTAGCGTTCGCGGCCAGCCTGAGCGTGAGAGTATGTGATCGGCTGTGACTCGGTTTTCATCGGTCAGAGCACGAAACTGCAACCAGGCCGATGCATAAGATTCAAAGGGCCACTCTGGGCGGCAGTGAATATCAGGTAAAACAACGCTCATTTATGAGTCCTTCGTGATTGATAAAGTCGGGCGGAGTGGGGATTATCTTTCGCAAAGATGAAGATTGGTAGCCCGGCGCATTGCTTGCCGATTTACACGGCAAGGCTGCTAGGCTGAATGTGGGTGTGCTGGTTCACTTCCGAGAGGTGGCCAGAGTGAAGGGATTGTAGTCTGTATATTCTGGGTAATCGATATGATCAACCCCCTCGATCCTCTTGACCCACTCGGCAAAGCGGACGCTGATGGGGGTAGCGATGATTTCGTATAAGACCTTGAACAAATATAAAGTGCCGCCCGTTGTGATCATTTCGCTGACGGTCAGCTTGCCGGTAAATGCGATAACCATGAACACAACGGAATCGATGCCCTCACCTACAATGGTGGAGGCGATGAAGCGCCATGCCTGTTTTATCCCACGCTTCCCCCGGTCCCAATATTTCATCTTGCTGAGCACCCAACTATTCCCAAATTCGCCGAGAAAATAAGCCGCCATGCTGGCGACAACGATTCTCGGTACGAACCCAAGAACTTTATCATACGTCGCTTGGTCGTTCCAAAAACTCGCACCCGGCAAGACGCCCACAATCCAGAACGTGAGAGCCGCAAGTACAAGGCATGCAAAGCCTGTCCAGATGATCTTTCGGCTCAAGGCAAAGCCGTAAACTTCAGTCAGAATGTCACCGAAGATATAACTAATGGGGAAGAGTATTGCGCCACCCGGAAGGGTCAATGGGCCAAGTGCCACGATTTTTCCGGATGATGCCACGTTGGAGATGATGAGCGATGCCACAAAAAGCCCGGTGATAACGCTAAACAGTCTCAGCTCTTTTTCTTTCGGCACCGCGATGTCAATATTTTGCATATGACTATATGGGAATTTAGTTAATGAGCCTGCCTTTAGAGCGATCAGGAAACGGCACGACCCTTTCGGCTCCAGGCTTTTGAGATATCCAAGGCATCAACAGCGCCACGATCTTTTCAAGGTCCGCAGTTGCGAGCCGCACGGAAAACTTTGGCGCTCCGTCTTGCCGCACCACGGTATATCCTACTGATTGCCCCCACCGGAGCGGGTTGGCGATAACCAAATCGGTATCGATCCATCTCAGCTCTTCCTCTCCCAAAGGAATGGCGAGCGTTTGCTGGTGGACGATCTCTGCCGTGATCTCATCGTCGATGCTGGCAAGCTGACGTTGCAGGAGCCAGAACTTGCCACCCTTTTTTATCTCAGCCTCGCGCACAAAATACACGAAGTTCACGCCGCGTTTCAGATTATGAATGACCGAAGAACGGATCGGCTCTTTAGCGTCCAGGAAATCGGGCGCGACCAACCACATTTCATGCAAGCCGGGGAATCGCTTCTGCCACTCTGCGGAGCCCTCGACATCCAGCACTTCCATTTCGCTGACCATCAGAGCCTTGGCCCGCAGTTGGCGCTCTTCCATTCCTTCCACTTCACCCACGGCAGGAAATCGTTTGAGACCCGCTTCCCACAGCCTGAGTTGTTCGGCGATCAGCCCCGATTGCGGTAGATCATCCTTGGGGATGTACTTATCTCGAATGAGTTGGAGCACGACCATCATGTAATCGAGATTATAGATAGTGGCAAGGGGCAGCAGCATCGCTGGATCCGGATCCGTGATTCGCCCGCTTTCATACTGAGCGATGAGACCCTGTGTGGCGTGGTGACCAAGGCGGGAGATTTGAGCAGCCGCTTCCTTCTGCGTCATTTTGGCATTGAGTCGGGATTGTTTCAGATATTCGCCAAATCGAATGCTCACTCAGATCAGTCCTTTCAATAAGTTTTTCCGCTGAATAATCAAATTTTACTCTAATGTCTGTAAGACGCAAAATGCTATTGACAAATCCCAAGGCTCTCATCTATTAATAGGCTATCTAATTTAACATTAGTGATACTGATATTTTCTCGTTGGTTTTGTTTCCGCTGCTCAGGCGGCGGCGTGCTTTTTCATCGGAATTTGCGGGTGCATCGCACGAAGCTTCAACGGTTGTCAGAGAGATAACGGCTTTGTTCCGGCGTCTTGTCGGCACTTCTCACCCCATCCACGTCTCACAATCGGCAGTGATCACGATTGCCGTTGAAGAATCTTGCGGACGATTCAAGGAGGAATAGGCGGATGATGTACACAGCGGCAGTAATGACGGAACACTACCGAGTCGTTCAGAAGGGCGAACGCTTTGAATATCTGGAGGACGCAAAGAAGGCGGCAAGGCAACTCGTGATTCAGTCCGGTCAGATGTTTGCCGTAATCGATGAGACCAACCTAGTCCACTGGAAAGGTGGAGTGATCAAAAACACAAACAGGCAGGCTAAAAGTTCGAGTGGAAAAGACTAGGTGTCGGTTTTTTTCACTCCATTAGGTGAGCAATGTGAGGGGGACATTGTTCACCTGTGTACAGCTCCTTTCGGTTCCATCACGTGACACATGGGCCTTCTCTTGCGAAGGCCAAGCGTTATTGGAGGAGGGAGAGAAGAAGGGGGCGGATCAGGCCCCCTTCACATTTGGCAATAGATTCGACAGGGGGCAAGAAGACTGATGGCCTTATTAGTACAAAGACTCATGAAAAAAATCAGGTCGTGGCTGCCTCTACGTTCAGCAGAGTCAGTTGAGCCTTTATTCAACCCGTTCATTGCAGCCAGCGACTTTTACGTGGGCGAAAAATTGTGCGTCTACGGTGATTATCTTTACCGATACGATCCGACCGGACAACTACCCGCTGCCTTCATTGCGCAACGCGATATCAAAGCCGGAGAGAAGGTAGTTGGCGATCCAACCGACTCGCGGCGATCGGATTTAACCGTCATCTGGTGGGAGGTTGGGAAGTGAGCAACAACGGATCAAGCGACAAGTCGCGCCGTTCTTGGGTCAATACCGGGATCGTTGCTTCAATCGCTCCTAAAGACAGGCGACAAGAGCAACCGATTCAAAGCGTCGCGGAGTGGTTCTATAAGCTGGCAATCTTCAACGACGCACTCACGAAAATGGATGATCGGCAGTTGTTATGGTGTTTGATGAAATCACGCCTATGGGAAAGGCCGATTGGTTCAACTGAAGACATGATCTTACAAGAACTGGCAGACCGTCTCTACCCAGAATTTGACGGTGAAAATGTTATCTGGCAGCCGTGGGGATGGCTGACACCCACAGGCGAAATTCGATATGTCAATGATTAAGTCTTTGTTGCTCGTAGCGGCGGCGACCGTGGCCAGCCTGTTCATACTTCTATTTTTGTATTCTCTGATTTTGTTTTACCGGGCGGATCCAGCACCGCCATTGCCACCAACGCCCGCGCAAGCGCCGATGGAATGTTTTAAAGGCCGCTTTTTGCTCGATCAGGGCAAGCCAGAGCCGCCTCCAAAGTGAGAGACGCACATGAGAGCACTGGAATTTTATACAGCGTTGCGCGGAGAGGGCGTCAGCCGTTGGCAGGCGGTTTTGTTTGTATATAGAGCGATACGACGCAGCAGAGGGCGAGTCGGAAGACCGTGGACCTATTGGCGAATGCACAAGCGGATATACATCAGTTTCACGTACCGGCAGGCTCTCTTCGCCGGGCTCATCATCATGGCTCTTTTGGCGCTAATTATCATTTATGCTCGTCCGTGCCCCTGCGCATCAGAGCCAGCCCCGACATTTACCCAACCACAACAACGGCAGGCCAGTACAGCGGTCATCGCACAAGTACAAGGTTGCGGCGGCGATTGAAATATCCACTCGATCTTGCGGGCGCGGAAGCATCCATAGGAGATGATGTCATGGCCAACATCCTTAGATTGAATCTGACGATGTATCCGGGCGGCGTTGCAATATGGGGCGCTCTGAAACCTGTTTACGATACGACTGGCACGCCGGTTGAAATGGGTGTCCACGTCCATGCCAGAATGACTACTTACGGCCAAAAGGTCATTGACGATACTTTCAGTTTGGTGATCGTCGAATATTCGATTGACGGCACAGCGTCAGAACTGGCGATCACGGGCGAAGATGCGGCT
This sequence comes from Blastocatellia bacterium, assembly GCA_035280505.1. Lineage (GTDB taxonomy): Bacteria > Acidobacteriota > Blastocatellia > RBC074 > RBC074 > JAKEHZ01. Next base: position 4,456 of record DATEFT010000758.1, read on the forward strand.
CTGTACAACGTGAGCCGCATCTTGCGGCGTAAGGTGCGTTGTGCGCGTTGTCCTGCCTGCGGCGGTCTTCATAGAGATCAGGATTGGCTTGCAGTTCATCACCATCAGCAGCACCACTGCGAGAGTTGCGGCGAAAAGTTCACGGACTTGGAGCCGGGAATCAGTAATCCGGTGATTTTGCTCGCAGCGGCGGCGGGCGATCTGCACCGCGATCGTCAGGCAACCGTTCCGGCCAGGAGGCGGTTAGCGCGCAGTCAAGCACAATTTCCGGGCGGCATACAGATTTGGGGATCCAACCCGGCGTTATTGTGGACGGTCGAACGCCCGGAAGAGGCGGGCATTCACTTTCACGGATTTTATGACTCCGACCAGGGACCGAATATTGATGAAACCTTTGGCACACTCGCGCTAGATGATATGATCTTAGACGCCGAAATGGTACGCGTGCTGATGGCCCAGCAAGCGTTACCGTGTCTCTCCACCGCGTTGTGTTCTTTAGTCTGCCCCCACTGCGATCGACCGCACTTTGATACAGATGAATGGGCGATCACGCCGCATTCAACGCACGTCTGCGGGTTTTGTGGCGCAATCTTCTATGATCCTGACGACCGGCGCAGCGTGAGTAATCCAGTCCTCGCGCAGTTAGCGCAATTACGTATAAACGTTGAAGGGAAGAGGAAAGAATGAGTCAAATTACAGTTCGCCGCGTATTCGTGAAGCCAGCGAGCGGCGCACCAATGATTGAACCGATCAATCAAACTCTCAACATCAAAGCAGGCTACGGAATTGAGGGCGATAAAAATGCGCACCCGTTTAGCCCACGCCAAATTCTAATCGTGCGCCAAGAAGACCTTGAGGCGTTCAAGATTCCGCCCGGAGAGTTGCGCGAGAATGTAATTTTGGCAGGATGCACGGAGGCCGATTTTCAGCCGGGTGGATTGCTGACATTGGGGGACGCCGTAAAAATACGGCTAACGTTCCACTGTGAGCCGTGCAAGCGCATCAGTCATGTCATCCCTCATCTCAAGTCTATTTTGGGGCATCGTGGCGTGTTGGGCGTGGCGTTGACGGATGGACGCATCAGCGCCGGGCAGCCGGTGAGAGTGACGCCGCGAGCGTATCCGGAATTGTCTGCAATTCCATATCAAAGGTTCCTTGGCTTCATTGCCCGTGTTCCAAAAGGCAAAGTCGTGACCTATAAGCAAGTCGTCATCGGCATGGGCGTGGCTGGAAGTTATATGCGAGCGATTCCGAAATACATTCAGCAGACCGACGCGGCGCGGTATCCGGTACACCGTATTGTGGACTCGGACGGCCGGTTGATCGTCAGCTACGTACCGACTCAACCGGAGGCGCTGAGGTCTGAAAACGTCCGCCTGAACGGGAGCGGATTGTGCAGCCACGTCGCGGATATGGCCGTAGATCTACACGTCGCATGCTGGAACAACGAGCCGGTTTTTCTATCTCTGTGACTGTTCCGGATGCTTCTCTGTAAGCTTCTCAGCCGACATATCCAAAATCGCAGCGCCGCATTCAAACGATTGAAGAGGGGCACGCATCGGGTAGTCTAGGCTATCCATGCGGCCCCGATAATTCAATGACGCTCAGACCCGCATGAATCCAATTGACCCAGTAGCCTCGAATTTATTAGCAGCGGAGAAGACGAAACTAGAAGATCGGTAAGACCTAGATTCGGGTGTCTCAGGTACTGGCGGAAAGTTACAGCACCTAGATCAGACGCTCCGTTTCTATATTTGTGTCGGTGGAAGTATGAAAGAAGTAACAGAAATACAGAAGAATCGGCCCAATTTTCTGGACCCTGCCGGGCCGATCACGTCCGAGACTCTGAAGAAAGGACTAGAGCAGATTGACGCCGGGAAGTTTGACGAGGCGTGGCAGTCGTTTTGTTTATTGGCCGAACAAATCGGCTGTGTTTATTGGACCATCCACGACGGCGCACCGGATGATGAGGGGAATTTCCCTCCGATGAATCCCGCCTATGCCGGTGTGGACAAACATGTGAGTGAAGCAAGCCAGTTACTCGACGCGCTCTACTACGACTTTTGGGCCGCTTTCGTACCCCCGGAAGAGGGAGAGGGGAAATAAGAAAAACCTAGATCACCATCTCTTAGGTATTGGCCGAAAGTTTGAGGATTGAGAGTCGGATATGAGCCGAAGTGTGTTTACTGAAGAGGGACGAACGAGGCTCCGTAATTTCCGTGCGAGGTTGCGGAGCTACCTGCTTGCATGCGCCGCCATCGGCGTGTTGTTGGGTGGGTTCTATTGGTGGTTTTGGGTGTGGGGCGGATTCAGGCCGCTCGAAAAGATTTACTTTCCGGCGTACATCGTCGCCACACTGAAGACGTGGCTACTGCCGGAGACCAATACAGGCAGATACACGATGCTCGCCACCGAGTCGGTCAACAATCAGTTTACGATCGTCACCGATGAGATGGTCTCTCCGGTCAGGGACGAGGCCGGACAGGCGCTAAAGGGTGAGCTGGGGGATGTGTTCCGGGCCAACGAAGGCGTGCGAACAAAGCCGTTTGCGTGGCGGAAAATCGCCTTGCTCGATCATGACGCGGAGCGATTATTTCGACAGGCGATTTACAACAATAGTCTGTTAGGTCTGTTTGAAGGGGCGGCCACCGTCGCATTGGTAATCACGCTCGG
>DATEFT010000759.1:0-9749 GCA_035280505.1 Blastocatellia bacterium
CGGCGAAGAGCTGGCGATTATAAAGGTCTGCACTGATGCCCGTGAGCACTTGCGGGCGATTCTGATCGTTGCGGCCGATACCGGATTGCGCCGGAATGAACTATTTACGTTGAGCCCGGCGGACCTCGATTTCGAGCATCGAATCCTCAGCGTGCGGGCGATCAACGCTAAGACTAATCGAGTGCGCCAGATACCGATGACCCAGAGGGTCTATGAGGAGTTGATGAACCAGATTGAGCGAAATTCAGAAAAATTTGTTTTCGGTGGGATCACCGAAGTGAAAAGGTCGTTCGGAACAGCTTGCCGGCTGAATGGAATAAAGGACCTGCATTTTCATGATCTCCGGCACGCCTTTGTCTCTCGATCCATTCTGGCCGGTGTGCCACCAGCAGTGGCTTTGAAGGCCAGTGGACACGCGTCCGAAGAATGGAAGCGATATTTGAATATGACGCCGAACCAGTTGCAGAACCTGTTTAAACCGCTGGAAGGGCAGAAGACGGAAGAGGTGAAATCGTATGGGTTGGAGGTTCTACGGCAGTTGCGAGACGCTTTGGGGTATAGCGAGATTGCCGATCTGATTGCAACATTAGGCGCACAGCATTAGGCACCGACCTTGCTGCCAGGTATCGCTCCATAGGATTTAAATACGATTATAGGTGTAGCGGCTGGGCTGGAAGCCGCGATAAAATGCACTCCATCTTCCGCGCCTGTCAGGGAGGGGAAAGATCAATCTGGAGGCGACTTTCGGCAACTCTCTTCTGCTCTCTCGAGGCAGACTCAGAGTCAGGATGAAGATGGTTGGATTCTGGTCATCTCCCAATTCCTTCCTGAATCTGTTAGATGATAGAATACACTTTTGGAGGTGACGACCATGTCGACGGAAGCATTAACACTGAACATCCCGCCTTCATTGGCTCAGGAATTGAAGTTGGTCAACGAAGAGTTTTTAATCCTGGCACTAGAACGCGGGCTGCAGGTCCTGAGAGTCGAACGAGCGTTGGCTGAATATGCTCGTGGCGGCATCTCGTTTGGTGCGGCCGCCCATCAAGCCGGGATCTCCCAATCGGAACTGGCTCGTCACGCTTACTCTTTGGGGATGGATCCACCCTTTAGCCTCGCCACTCTGGCGGAGGAGTTGAGTTGAGCAATTCGGGGATTGTCTTATGCAATGCCGGTCCACTAATCGCATTGGGCAAGCTCAACCGCCTGGAACTGTTGGGTGATCTGTATGGCGAGGTCCAGATCCCCCGCCGTGTCTACGATGAGGTTGTTACCAGGGGGCTGGCGCGTGGCGCGCCAGAAGCTCTGACGGTGCGTCTATTCTGGCAGCGTCAGGGATGGCCGATCGTGGATGTTACACTCCATGACTTGTCTGCCTATACTCCCTCAGCTACGCTTGATCCAGGTGAAACAGAGGTGCTGGCGTTGGCACGGACGTTGCAAGACCCGCTGGTGCTTTTAGACGATGAAACCGCCCGGACTGAAGCTCGTCATTTGGGTTTAAGAATTCGTGGCACGTTGGGCATTCTGGTGCAGGCGTATCGCACAGAGTTGCTGAGCCTCACCCAAATTGAGTTGTTAATTCAAGAAATCATCGCTCGACCTGATATTTGGATCAGTTCTAAATTGTGTGAAGAGGTGTTGGCATCATTGCAAACTGGATCGTCCAAAGGCCAAGGTTGAATTGGCGTTGACGCGTCAGAAGATGGGAACGCTCCCAGATTACTTGTTTGCCCGAACCAATCTCGCCAACCGTTATATTGATCATGGATAAAGAGAAGATTGATTGATCTGATCTGATCTGATCACCGCAAGCATCAACCCGCTTTGGGGTCACGTGCGATCCGTGGGGGCTGTATATCGTCGATGCTCAATACAGCCGTAGGGACACCGCTCATAATCTCTCTAGTTCGGCCATCAATGCCGGCCGCCGTTTATATTCCTGTTTTAGTGAAGAAAGATATTTCTGCCACTCATCGGATTGCCCGCATTGCGCAGATGCCGCTTTGGCGCGGCGCAGCCACTCGGCGGCGGTAGGGTAATACTTGCTCTTCGCCTGCTCGATTAGCTCTTCCGCTTGCTTGGTGCTCATCCGCATCACCCATTCGGGACGATGTTCGATTACTCCATCCGCGACCATGGCAAGCACTCGAGAATATCGTCCTTGATCCTTTTCGGCGATTTTAACGGCGGCATCCCATTCCTGCTCCTCTAGGAGAATTTCGGTCTTCGGTTGAAGGTCATAGTAGTTTTTCATCGATGCCATCAGATCCGGCTTCAGCTCTACCCAATGCCTTCCGGCCAGTCGTTTAATCGTGCGCCAGATGATCAGTGATGGCGAATCGCGAAACGCTGCCTGCCAGGCTTCGAGAGCCTGCGTGACGCGTTCCATTGTCTCCGCGATTGGCCCGAGCCATTCTCCGAGCGTGGCCTTGCTACCGTCGAGCTTCAAACCGAATTCGCCGATCTTGAGCGCCAGGTCGAGATGGCCGGATTGGCGCAGCGCTTGAGCCAGGTCCAAAGCTTCCATTGCGGTCGCCAGATGCTTGAGCGCATGCTCGAAGCTCTCCGGAACACGATCGAGCGACACTAGTTTCAACGCGTAACGCAAATGTGCTCCCGATCGAAGGCACAAAGCCAGGTATTCGTCGATGCGTCCTTTCTGCTCCAGGACGTTCAATTTCAACCGGGTCACAATCTGAGAGGTCGGCGCCGGCTTCCAGGTATCGTCGACAGTCCATGTTGAACTACCGGGAGTCTTGTCATTATTTGTTTTCCCATTCGCCTTTTTCGCCGCCGCCAGATCTGACGGATAGTGGGGCATCTCTCTCCATCCCCAGGTGGCTGCCGCCATAGCGATCTCCATACCGTCGATGCCATAGTTCTGGAGCGAACCGTCAATTTCTCCGAGTTCTTCAAGTATCTCTTCACGGCGCGTTTCGCCCGGGTCAAGGCTCAGAATGACTTCGGCGAGCGTTTCGCCGAGGCCGGTCAAGTAGTCGCCCAACTCACCGTACGAATCGTCGACGTGTCCGAAACCGTCGGGTCCCTCATTGAGCAGAGTGGTCAGTATCCGATATGCGGTTTCGGCATCGTCGCCGGCGAGAAACTCCATCGCCGCCTTCTCGATCTTCTCCAATTCGCCGGCCAGATCACCGGCCCGCAAATTTCGGCCGCGCATGCTTGCTTGTATACGGCGGCGATATGGCTCCATCTCCGTTTCTTTGGCCCGGGCCGATTGCAGTTTGGGTTGGTCGGCGACAACTGGCGGCGGGTTTGATGAATCGATGAGGAGGGCCTCGATCTGATTGTACAGTTGTGGGTTTTTACGCATCACCGCCGCAAGGATCTGTATTAACTGACCTCGATCAAGGCCGGCTATCAGTTCCTCCGGCCCTTTGCGGACGGCGAACCTTTCTGGTTCATACACGAAGGTCAGTAAGAGGGCGATGATGTGTTTACAATACCCGCGGAAAGTATAATCGCAGCCGCAAGCAGCGGTGCGGACGCCACCGTCGTCGAGTTCTGCTCGTACCAGGTAAAAAGGTGACTGCGTGCCGCGGCAATGACCGGTTAGAGTCTCATCCTGAATCGTCGTTTCAGAGATTGCATTATTTCGGTAAAGCTTCTGGCCTCGCGAAAAGTTTTGTTCACTCGTGCCACTGCGGATCACCGCCTCGGTCAATTTGAAAGTGATCATGTTTACTGCTGGTTCTTCATTAGTTAATCTATTATCAAGAAGCGGTTATCATCGAAGGAAGAATAGCGGCAATGTGATTGACCCGCTCTCTTTACCTTGATCCTAAGAACTTCATCGGCGTTTTTTAGTTGGTTGTGCCGCGTACCAGGCTGCCGCCGATTGCCCAAAATAGTGGAGGCTCCAGAAATCTAAGATCTCTTCCAGCATGGGCACAGACGCTGGAATCAAACCAGTTCCGTGGCTCGGATCATATTTCTCCGTATAGTCCCGCGCTACCTGGTAGGCCCAGAAAGAGGCGGCCGAATTATCGGCCGCCAGCGTACACTGCAGCGCCTTTTCAATCAACAGGGCACGCCGATTCTGAACTTCCCGGACCACACCATAAGGAATATTACGATAGACATTGTTGATCTCACGGGCCTCCCACAGCAGTTCGTAGAGCTTGTCACTCCGGCTCTGGGTTCGGCGCTTCAGATAGGATTCGATCTGGGCGAGCGCCTCAGTTGCCAGGGCCTTCTGTCGTCTTTTTTCTGCGGCGGAGAAACGAGTCGTTTGGGGGGCGAACTCTTTCCGTTCTTGCGCGAGTTCCGCCAGATACGCGGTGAATCTGGCAGCGGTCTTGACGTCAGAGCATAGGCCCTTGATCACCGTCAGGCGAGTAATGGTGAATCTCCCGGCGCCGTTTTTAAGATCAGTGATCGTCTGGCAAAGTTTGTGGAGTTTCTGCGTTATAGATTCTTGTTTTTCCGGTTTGGATTTCATCCAGTGTTTCTCGCTCTCCTTGACCTTCGACAGTATAGCCGATTGCTTTATAACCTCGCACCCGTTTCTCGTACATGCGCGTAAGCATTGGAACTCGATAATTGACATAGTCATAGACTCTCACGGCTCGTTTATCACCATGAGTTCGATGTAATCGCCCGACATATTGCTGAAGCGTCCCCCGCCAGGAGATGGGCATCGCTAAAAACAACGTATCCAGCCGGGCATCGTCAAACCCTTCGCCGATATATCGCCCGGTCGCCAGAATGACTCGCGGCTCCTGATCTGAAATTGCCTGGAGCTTGTCGGCCATTTGTTGACGTTGTTTTTTGCCTAGCCCGCCTTTGAGTTCGATCACATGCTGGACTGTGCCATGAAGTCTTTCGGTTAATAGCTTTAAATGGTCTGTTCTTTCAGTCAGTAACAGCGGTGACCTCCCCGCCTCTATCTCATGCAAAATGTCATTGACAATCAATCCGTTCCGTCGCTCATCGAGCGCGATTGCGCGGTAGATTTCCTGAATGCTCAAATCGCTCGATTGGTTCGTTAGACTGAAGTCCGTGTGCCTGGTTACCACGGTATGTTGTAGGGGCCTGATTTCGGCCATTTTCCTTTCGCTCAGATGGTAGCGAATCGGGCCGCATTGCATCATGATGATCGGATGATGGCCGTCTTTGCGAACAGGTGTTGCAGTCAGTCCGGTAACATATTTGGCTTTTGCCTGGCGCATCACCTGTTCAAATGTGAAGGCGGAGAGATGGTGGCATTCGTCAATGATAATGTGCCCGTAGTCGGCGACAGCATCTTTTACCTCTCCCTTACGATTTAGACTTTGGATCATCCCGATATCAATAAATCCAGTACGCACACTTTTCCCGGCTCCAATCCGCCCGATCTCAGCGATCGGTAAATCCATGAATGATGCGAGCCGTTCGCGCCATTGATCCAAAAGTTGTTGTCGATGTACGAGAACCAGGGTATTCGTCTTTCTTTCGGCGATTAGCCAAGCGGCGATCGCCGTTTTCCCGAAAGCTGTGGGAGCACAGATGATCCCATCATCATGAGGTTGCATGGCGGCAGCGGCCATCTGCTGCAGTGGACGCAACTCTCCACGAAATGAGGCCTCAATCTGATGGCCGTGAAATCGTTCGTCGATCAGCTCGGCCTTGACGTCATGTGATTTTAAAAGCGTCAAAACATCATCCAGACACCCTCTAGGCAGTCCAATATGATGCGTGAACTCTTCGGCGCATCTGATTACTCGTGGTTTGCCGAAGGTCGAAAGCCTCATTGCCTGCGCTCTGTAGAATTCCGGATTCTGAAAGGCCGCAACGCGAATCAACCGATTGAGCATTGCTGAAGGAAGCCCTGCCTTTTCAATATAGAGTAGGTTCCCTCGCACGATCCGCACTTTTTCAGGCAATGGCTCGGTAATCGGTTTATCCATTCGCTTTTTTGAGGGAGGCAGGGTCCATGGATCCTCGTCCGCCTGTTCATCAGTCAGGCTTGCCCGGACATTGATCAGGTCACCATGTCGTAGCGCTTCTTGGATGATCGAGTCGACTTCATTGGCCGTTATTCTCCTGAGCGTTGTGAGAAATTGCCATTGGTCAGGATGAGGCTGAAGATTTTCATTGATGAAGACACTGTTTCCTTTGGCTCTTGGTTCATGCTGCAAAGGTAATGCGATCAGATTGCCAAATCCGCCCTTGGGCATGGTGTCTTGATTTGGAAAGAATCGATCATACGAATCGAGCCCGATCTGGTGTCTTTGCTCCATCGTCCGCGTGAGAATGACACATCTCAGTTTTCTCGCCGTGGATGCTGCCAGAGGTTGATCGAAGAATATCCAGACGTGTCCGCCGTTGCCGGATCGAGAACGTTCCAGCGCCGCCGGCACGCCTAATGTACGACAGGTTTCGAGAAAGGCCCTTGCGTCGTCTTCCCAGGTCTTCTTATCAAAGTCAGTGGCCAGCAACCAGCAGGTCTCATTCATCAGCAACGGATAGATGCCCACAGTGCATTTGCCGGTCAAATGATTGCGGATCACCTCATCAGTGAGAGGAACGTATTCACGATCTACGGCATCTTTCTTGAGTCTGAATGTCCCGTCATTATTCTGCTCCCACTCCCGAATGCAGGCGGGAGAATATCCAGAATTGCCTTTTCTGCTTTCCCACCTTAATGCATAGACGTCATCACGCCCGCGAAACAAGCCCCGAAACAATTTGATCTTGGTTTCAGGCGACAACTCGCTGGTGGACGCGCTCTGACTGGGAAGCAATTGTTGTGACGGAGATTGTGAAAGATGAAGATCGTGATCCGGCGAATTCGTTTCACCAGACTGGATGCTCAAGAGCATTCTGAGCCTGGTATTTTCTTCGCGTAAACGCGCGCACTCAGATATTGCTTGCTGTAACTGCCGATTAATTTCTTCGTTTTCTTCCATTGGAGTTTGGGGATATCCAATAGACACAGATTTCCCCATCAATCTTGCTCAGGCACAGGCCAGAACTGCAGCCACGTGCTCGGCTAAATTATACTCACTAACGGAATTAAATTGGATTGGCTTTCGGAGAATGAATCAATCGAAGGATGAAATAAAAATCAAATATGTTTCTCAATATGGCTCTTGAGCAAAAGGGCAGTAGATTGGCTTCCTGGATTTATTGGGTTTAACGGTTAAATTTGCTGGTTTGGAGTTCGCGCTCTCTTGTTTCAGGGAAGTAGTTCGGTTGGAGAATGGGCTGGTCGTAAACTATTGATTTGATTGATTAAAAGTCGGGACGGCGAGATTTGAACTCCCGGCCTCTTGCACCCAAGCAAGATACATTTAATTCCTCGGTCATCCCTGATTATCAAAAGCCCGCTAAATCAGCTACTTCGTCGTCCTCCTTTGTCCCTGTTGATCCCTGTTTATCAGCCGAATATGTCCCTCCAATATGTCTCTTCTCTGGAATCATTAGGCTTGGCTATGGTACGATGGCCATTAGCGGAGTTCAATCGGTGAGAGGAGGGAATCGTGAAATCTCGGACCGGCTATATTTTCTATGATGAGGGCCGTAAACGCTGGATCGCTCGATTCGCCCCGGTCGACGCGGAGTCCGGAAAACAGCGAGAGTTCAAGCGATACTGTCTGACCAAGACCGAGGCCCGGAAAAAGCTCCAGGAATTGGTCAACAATTATGAACAGCGCGGGCCGGTGTTGATTGCCGCCGAGCGCATGACGTTCGCGGATCTGGCCAGCGAGTATGAGGAGAAGCGGATCATTCCGGCTCAGTACATCGGTGAGAAGAAGGTGGCCGGAATGAGAAATACGATCTCCCCGAAACTTTTCCTCAAGTCCCTGACCGATCACTTCGGAAAGAAGAGATTGACGGCGATCACTCATGCCGATCTTGAAAACTACAAGTTAGTATTGATCAAACGGCCGACCAGAGCCGGAGGGAAACGGACCATCGCGTCCGTCAATCGAGAGCTTGAATTCTTCAGGACCGTGCTCAACTATGCGGTGACCAATGGGAAGCTGGCTCGGAACCCTTTCACTTTGGGGAAGGGGCGGCCGCTGATTGAGCGAGCCTCTGAAACCAAGAGGGAACGATTCCCAACGTTCGGCGAAGAGCTGGCGATTATAAAGGTCTGCACTGATGCCCGTGAGCACTTGCGGGCGATTCTGATCGTTGCGGCCGATACCGGATTGCGCCGGAATGAACTATTTACGTTGAGCCCGGCGGACCTCGATTTCGATCGGCAGATTATCAACGTGCGAGCGATCAATGCTAAGACCAATCGAGTGCGCCAAATTCCAATGACCCGGAGGGTCCACGAAGAGCTGATGAGACTGGTTGAGCAAAAACCTGAGAAGTACATTTTCGGTGGGATCACGGAAGTGAAGCGATCGTTCGGAACGGCCTGCCGGCTGAATGGAATAAATGACCTGCATTTTCACGACCTCCGGCATGCTTTTGTTTCGCGGTCGATTCTGGCAGGCGTTCCGCCTGCGGTGGCGTTGAAGGCCAGTGGACATGCCTCGGAAGAATGGAAGCGATATCTGAATATGACGCCGAATCAGTTGCAGAAGCTGTTCAAACCGCTGGAAAGCCAAAATGCAGAGGAGGTGAAAGCATATGGGCTGGACGTTCTGCGGCAGTTGCGAGACGCTCTGGGCTATAGCGAGATCGCCAATCTAATTGCCTCACTGGGGTCTCAGGGTTAAGCGGCGATGCTCGGGCTTCGTTGACTGGACTCAATCAGCGTAGTGGCGGTGAGGTCGTTATGAGATAATGGCTATTGCAATATCAATAGAAACCACGCTCCATAGCTGAGGGGCAGGAACAGACGAAAGGAGATATATCGATGGAAAATCCGCAGACACCTCCTTCGACGAGCGCGATTTTGACTGCGGCCAGAAGCATGCCGATTGCGGAACTGGAGAGACTTGTAGATCAGGTCATTGCCATCCGCGCCGAGCGGGTCGCGCCGCATTTGACTGCGGAAGAAAGTAGACTGCTGGCGCGTATTAATCAGGGATTGCCTGGGGCAGACCGGAGCAGGATGCGAGCATTAATCGAGAAGAGAGATAACGAAGCAATCACCGAAGCGGAATGGCAGGAACTGGCGGCGCTGACGGATCGGCTTGAACTGATGCAGGCTGACCGACTGGGGGCGCTGACCGGACTGGCAGGGCTGAGGGGCATTACATTAGACGAAGTGATGACTCAACTTGGCATTCAGTTCCCGGATCATGACTAAAAGGAACGTTCCACCTGATCTGCGTCGTTTAGTCGTCGAGCGGGCGCGAAATTACTGTGAATACTGTCGCTATCCGGGGCGTTACGCGTCTCAAACATTGTCTGTAGACCACATCAACCCGCGAGATGCCGGTGGGCGAACAATCCCAGAAAATCTAGCCCTGAGTTGTCAGGGCTGTAACGGCCACAAGGCGGCCAGAACATCCGTGACTGATCCCATTACAGGGGCGCTGGTGGTGCTCTTCAATCCTCGAGAACAGGAGTGGGACGAACACTTCGCGTGGAGTGAAGATTCGCTGCGAATCACAGGCTTGACTCCAATCGGGAGAGCCACTGTCAACGCTTTGCAATTAAATAGAGAGGGATTGGTGAATATGCGCCGGGTGCTTTATGCCATAGGTAAACACCCGCCGCCGGAGACTGAATGAATTGTTGGATAAACGGCACTGCTGGCATTTAGGGATAATATGCGCTTGATGGATGAACGGCTCTAAAAAAATCCACCCATTCTTAGAAAATGATGAATGAGCAAAAAT
>DATEFT010000760.1:0-10159 GCA_035280505.1 Blastocatellia bacterium
CAGCCCCGATCGCAGCCGCCTCGCCCTCTATTTCGCGGCGAGCCCGGTCCAGAAGACGGTCCGCACGCTGACCATCAACTCGACGGCGCCGCCCGGCCCCGATGCGGACCGGCTCAAGACCTCGTATCCGATCGAGGAGACCACCGAGCTGCTCGCGATTCGCCCCCTGCTCTTCCCCTTCGGACAATCGGTCGAGGCCACGGCCCATCGGCCCGACGGCACGACCGAGGTGCTGATCTGGGCCCGGGCGCACCGCTTCGATTGGCAGCCGTCCTACTACTTCAAGCGACCGGTCGCGCTGCCCAAAGGCAGCCGCCTGGTGATCACGACCTACCTCGATCGTTCGGAGTCCGGATCGCGGAGCGCGGCCCGGCCCGTCTGCGAACTGACCGTCGCTCGATCAACCCCCAGGTAAAAACCGCGAAAAACACGAACACGCGAAAGACCGATGAGTTCGCGTCTTTCGCGTGTTTCGCGGTTCAAATTTTCGAGGGTCTTAAGTGACGGGCTCGGTCTCTTCGACCTCTTCGACGGAGATGATCGTCGAGCCCTCTTCGGCATCCTCTTCGTAGAAGGCGTCGATCACCGGTTGAGCGGTCCAGGTATGGGAGTGCGCGAGATTGATCACGTCCTGGCGAGCCATGATCCAGTGCATGACGCCCGGCTCCTGATCTCTCAGAGCCTGGGCCAGCGGCAGGTCCTGGGCGATCTCCAGGAACTCCTGCGACCATTTGTGCTCCAGCTCATTGATGATCTTCTCGCGGTTGGTGAAGGCGAAATTCTGCCGCAGTTCGGGGTTGAGAAAATAGGATTCGGTATAGGCCCGGGTCCGCCAATACATGATCTTCTTCTGCAGATCGTCGAAATTCTTGCCCATGATCTCCTGGGCCTTCTGCTGGGCCCGGCGATCGATCTCCCGCATAACCTCCAGGCTCTTGTTGTGCGAGTTCAGAATCAGAGCCTGCCGCTCCCGTTCGGCCTTGCGCTCTTCGGCTCGGATCCGCTGGTATCGTCGGTTGAGCTGGACGCCGGCCAGCCCCATGATCGGCAGCAACAACAAGGTGCCGATGATCCATTCGGCATAGCCCGTCCAGATCCGCTCGAACCGTTCGCGCCAGATCCGCTGCCTCCACTTCTCCGGATAGATCTGGACCTGGGCGCTCTCCAGCTCCTGATAGTGATCGCGGCTGAACCCGATGGTGATCGGTTTGCCGTAGCCATGAAAGATGAACTCGAGATTACTGACGTGACCGTCGGTCGACTCCTCGAACGAGGAGGCCTTGAAGGACCGCCCATCGATCTGCACATCGTTCTCCGAGGTCTCCTGCCCCTCGAAATAGACGGGCCTCAGGTTGTAGGGCGAAGTGATCTTGATCCGGTAGGAAGCGTATGGCGCCAGCGGCTGCGGAGTACGAACCTTCGATCCGTTGGTCGGCATCGGCAACACCGACTCGCCCAGATAGTCCTGCGGTTCGCCTTGAGCAAATGAGCTAATTGTACAGCAAAGGAGTAACGCGAATACTCGCAAACTCATACGGCCTCCATCCGGAATTTGGCAGTTTTACGATTGTGCTTCTGACACCACACCTTCACGGTCTTTCTAACCACCTCCGGGCTTAATCTAATGTTCTAATGATAACCTGTCGCCTGAGATCAAATGCTCATCCTGATTGTTAACAATCGGCACCGACAGATCTGCAAAATCCATTCTGTGTTGCAAATCCCAAGCCACAACCGACGGTTAACCGCTTGATGATTGTAGCCATCTAACCTTAGTGCCAGCCAACTAGTACTCAGCCAACTATTGAACAATCTGGAATAGATGGAATTTATTGGCCTCAGGCGCAAAAAAGGAGCGCGCCCAGAGAAACTGTGCCGGTGAGAGGATTAAGGAAACGGCACCAAGTTCCCACTCTCTTCAGGGCTGTCTTGATTCGGGGCAGTTCGGGGTCTATGTGTGCGATAAACTGACCAACAGTTCGGAGACCAACCCACACGGGTTGTCGAATTTTCTAGTTTGTCAAAACTTTGTTTGCGGCTTTTAACATATGCCTCGACCGCTCGTCAATAGCTAGTTTCGATCTCAATCGAACTGTCGCCTGAAGTTGTCAAACTGCTGCTTTAATTCTTCATATTGACGGCGCAGGATCTGGATCTCTTCTTCGAGTCGAGTGAATCGTTCTGAATCTGAACGCCCCGGAGTTGAAGGGGGCGCCGGCCGCGCCGGAAGCGATGGCTCTTCGATCTCGACCTCTCCGCCTAGTAACTGTGCATAGCGCGATTCGCGTGAACCTGAGGGACGGGGTAGTTTGGCGACCAGGGGCCGGGGTCGCGCTGAGAGATCCTGCAAGGCCTTCTCGACCTCACTCAGTTGATCGAAATTACATAGATGTGCAGTTCGGGCGCGAAGTTCGCCGGGAGTTTGAGGACCTCGCAAAATTAATACACAGAGTACCGCCACTTCCGCCGGATTAAGATCGAAGGCCTTGGGAAAGAGATGGCCGAATTTGGGAACTCGAGACTCGGAACCGTGAAAGACGTAGGCCAGTTTCTTCTCCTTGATCGCTTCAATCGCCCGCCGCACGGTCTCTTCATCGTATTGGACGACCGGCTCCCGGTGATTCTTCTGATTGCAGGCGTTGAGGACCGCGTTCAGGGTCAGAGGATAGTAATCCGGCGTCGCAATCTGCTTTTCAATGAGCGATCCTAATACGCGCAGTTCGTATTCATTCAAAACAACATCCACAACCGACGCTCCTTACTTAAACCAGTCGACTCGATTACTGTCTCTGCGGCCTCCGGTCTTCGTCTTCCGCTCCGGTCTTCGCAGACCGGGCTATTGTGCGCAATTTCCTTTAACTCTTCAAACCTTCTCGACTCCCGAGGCCCGGGATTAATGAGTCATGAAAGCGCGGTCACTATAAAGTGCCGACGGATCGGAAATCTGTCTGCAGATAGATCTCCTCCTCGAGCCGGGCCACTTCCCTGCCGATCGCCCCCCCGACCCGCGGTTCGCGTGCGTCGAGCACCGCCCGGGCGAAGTCGTCGATCAACGGCTGATGAATGTTGCGGTGCGGCGGATGCGATTCGACCCGCTCGCCGTCCGGCGTCCGGATCCGGAGCTCGCCGCGATTCAAGAGCGGGATCGCGAGCGAGCCGCGACTCCCGAAGATACTCACGGTATCTTGAGGTTCATACGCGGCGTGGGTGACGGTCAGGACTCCGCAGGCGCGGTTCTCGAATTCGAGCGTGGCCACGGCGGTATCCTCGACCGCGCGATCGAAGAGGACCTTTCGGACCAGGCCGACCGCCGACTTGACCGGCCCCAGGATCTTGATCAGGAGCTCGAGGCGATGGCAACCGAAATCCATCATCGGCCCGCCGCCGGCGCGGGCCCGGTCGACCAGCCAGAAACGCGGATCGCCGGGTTGCGGGTTGAACATCTCAAAGGCATTGACCTGCGCCAGGACCGGCACGCCGATCTCGCCCGACTCGATCACCTCTTGCACCCGGTTCAGGACCGGATAGAAATGGCGATAGTAGGCGATCCCGAGTCGAACCCCGTGGGCCCGGCAGGCCGCGATCATGCGGTCGCATTCGGCCACGTTGAGGGCCATCGGCTTCTCGCAGAGCACGTGTTTGCCGGCCTCGGCCGCGGCGATCGTCTGCTCGGCATGCAGATCGACCGGCGTCGCGATGTAGACCGCCTCGATCTCGGGATCGGCGAGCAGCTCCCGCCAGTCGCGATACCAGCGCCGGGCGCCGAACTCCCGGGCAAACTCCTCCGCCAGCTCGGCGCGGGCTCGATTAACAGCGACCAGCTCGCAATTCGCGAGATCACCGAGCGCCGGAGCGACACGCTTGCGAGCGATGTCTCCGCAGCCCATCAATCCCCATCTCAGTCTTTTCGTTTCGCTCATTTACTCTACTCATACCAGATAATGAGGTTTGAAGCTAGATGCTTTTTGCTACTCGGGTAAAAGAATGCGCGGGAACCGGCCGCCGAGGGCCTTTGAGGAGTTCATAATCCGGCGGCCACCGGTGAGGTACTGATCAAGCTAAACCGCGAAAGGCGCGAAAGACGCGAAGAATGGCGGAGCCGGCGTGTGGCCGCCGGCGGCCGTTCGCGTCTTTCGCGGTTGAACCAGGACCGGAGAGCAGGGATCGATCAAGCCGCGCCGGCGCGGGCGCCATCCCACGGGACGGCCCGCGGAGACGTCGAGAGCGCGGAAGCCGCCGCCGGATCCAGCAGCCGATCGAACTCGGTCTTGACCATGCGATAGCATTCGCAGGCGGTCATCTCCAACCGGGGGCGACTCAGGATGCAAATGTGTCCCCGGGTATAGTTGATCACGCCATCATGCCTCAACTGCCCGGCCGCCACCGTAATCCCGGCGCGCCGCGCGCCGAGCATCTCCGCCATCATCTCGTGAGTCAGGAAGAATTCGCTGGAATCCATGCGGTCGTGAATCATCAACAGCAGCAGGCACAGGCGCTCTTCGACCGTGTGCAGGCAGTTGCAGGCCGCCATCTGCGACATCTGAACCATGAGCGCCTGGGTGTAGAGCAACATGCGCCCATGCAGCGCGCTGTTCTTGAGCAGCTCGTATTTGAAGGCGTCGGCGCGGATGCGCCACGCCGGTCCCCCGACCTGAACCACCGCGCGATAGGGCGCGCTGTCGGCGCCCAGGAAGACCGGGACTCCCATCATCCCTTCATTGCCCACGATACTGGTCTCGACCGTCGTTCCGTCCATCATGGTCGCCACCAGCGAGATCAAGCCCTGATCCGGAAAGTAGACGTGCCGAATCGTCTCGCCCGCATGATGGAGAACATCTCCCGGCCGCAATTGAACGGTCCCCTGCTTGCCCAGCAACCGTTCCAGTTCGTGCTCAGGAAGTACCGCCAGAAGACGGTTTCTGACTAATGACGACATGACCTACCTCCAATTGATGAGCGAGTCTGTGCGCGCCCAGATGACCGTATGGTTGAGACTACCTTGAATTGTGCAGCCTGTTGTTTCCACGACGCCCTGTCTTTGAGGCCTGTTTGTAGAGCAATTGGTATACCTGCTTCAGTCGATCACTGCCCTGGGTTGTCGATGGGGATCTCAAGAGGAGAGAGAGGAACAGGCATTAACCTCTCCCGGCAAGTTAAGGCCTGTTCCCTTCTTCTTCCCGCTTTGATCGGGAAAGAAGATCAAAGTCTCTCGATAGACTTGAGACCATGAGTGCAAGAGGCATACCAGGCGGATCTATCACTTTTAACAGGCATTGACGCCGCCAAAGTGACCGCCATCACTGCAACGAAGCCCATCGCGCAATACATCCGCACGACAGATGTCTCCAATCAGAACGATCCGCGATTGAACGAAAGCCCGATGATTCGGCCGTTCGAAGCGCTTCGAGCCTGGATGCCCAGACTGGACAAAGAGATAAGACCGACACCGGCCCGATTGGCATAGGACTCGCACTGAAGGCTGGCGGATGATAAGCACCGGCGTCCTGATAACACGCAAGAGTGCGTTATTGCATTATGTGAGCTCCGGTCGCGCGAGTGCGGATGTAGCTTAATCACTGTGCCCGGTGTGATTCACAATCCGTGATCTTCGGATCAGAACATAATATCTAGGAGTGACAGTTATGAAGACCAGATCGATACTCAATCTCACTTGTGCTTTTGTTCTCACGTTGAGCACGGCCGTCGCCGTCTCGGCTCAGGGCTCGAAGGAGGCCGATATCAAGGACGAGATCAAACAGTCCCAGAAGGCCGCCACGGCGTTCACCGAGATTATGAACGCTCCCGACAAGGGAATTCCTCAGAATATCATTGATGACGCCGAGTGTGTGGCGGTCTTCCCGGAAGTGATCAAGGCCGGATTCATCGTGGGCGGACGCGGTGGACGCGGCGTGGCCAGTTGCCGGGTCGGCAACGCCTGGAGCGCGCCTCTCTATATGCACCTGGGCGGCGGCAGCGTCGGATTGCAGATCGGGGCCCAGGCCACCGACTTCGTCCTGCTCTTCATGGATCGGGACGGAATCGACTCGCTGCTCAAAGACAAGTTCACGCTGGGCGCGGACGCCTCCGCCGCGGCCGGACCGGTGGGCCGGCAGGCGGGCGCCGAGACCGACGTCAAACTGAATGCCAAGATTCTCTCGTATTCGCGCAGCAAGGGGCTCTTCGCCGGACTGGAACTGAAGGGCGTCGTGATCGAGACGGATAAGAGCGATACCAGGGACGTCTACGGCGAGGGCTACAACTCTCGAGAGATTCTGACCGAGAACAAGGCCACCGTTCCGCCGGGGGTCAGAGCGTTCCCGAATACGCTGACCAAGTTCTCCACGCGCAAGGCCGAGAAGGCGACGCGATAACCGAAAGTCCGAAGAAGTGCCCGACTCCGAACCGCGCCACATGCGAGAGCCGCATGTGGCGCGGTTCGGTCTTTTTCTAAACCCTTTTTCGAAACCGCGAAAGACGCGAAACCATCAATCTTTCGCGTCTTTCGCGTCTTTCGCGGTTGATCAGTTGATCGGTTGCGGGGTCGATCAGGTGAGGGCCGTCAGACGGACCAGATCGAAGGCGGCGATCGCTCGAGAGCCATAGAGCCCGATCATGGTCGCGGGCCCGGGCGAGGCGATCTCGCCGAGGATCCGGGCTTCGTGTTGAATCGTCAACCGGCCCTGCCGGCGGCGAAATCGGAACTGCTGAAAGATCGTGTGATCGAAGTCCGGCGGCAAGGGGAAGCTCTCCCTTCCGTCCGGCGTCTCGCAACAGAGGGCCCAACCCGCGCCCTGCCGCGCCACGGTCAACAACGGGCTCTCTCCGTCCGGGCCCAGCGCCGGCAGAAACCCGTAGCCCTCGCCGGGCGCCGGGTCGCCGATCAACTTGGCATTGATCACCAGCTCATACTCCTGCGGCACGGGCCCCTTCGTCAGAATGGAGCTCTCGCCGCGGAGGCCGGCATACCAGAGATGCCAGTCATCAATTCGCCAGCGGTCATCATTCAGGGTCGTCTTCCAGTTCCACTCGGCGGGATCGCTGCGGACGGTGGCGAACAGATCTTCCCATCCCTGCGTCAGGGCGAACCCCGCAAACTCCGCCGTCGTCTGGTTCGTGATCAGGGCGATCGCCGAGGGTGGTGAGCCGACCGTCACCTCCCATTTGAGGGCGGTGCCATCCACCAGGATCCGCACCTGCCGGGCGTTGACCTCGACCCGCAATTGATGAAAGGCGGTGAAGTCGAAACCGGCCGGCAGCAGCATGTTTCGATGCTCCCATCGCACACTCGACTGAACGGTCAGGGCCACCTGCCCCGCCTGCGGGATCAAGGTCCAGAACAGGACCGCGCCCTGCTCACCGACCAGCTTGATGCCCGCGCCGCCGTCGTCGCCGGTCAGCGCGGACTGCCGGATCCTGAGGCCGACCTCGGCGACGAAGTAGGGCGACTCGACCGCGCACTGCGCCGCCGCCTCGCCCTCGGCCTCTTCCTGCCGCGCGACGCCGCCCCGTGCGCTCCAGCGCCCGCCCCGGCAGACCCAGCCGGAGCCCAGGCCCTCGTCCCGGTCGAGATCGAAATTGTCGGCGAAGGTGGCTCGATTCGGCTCCGGTTGCGGCGTGAAGCTCGGTCCCAGCACCAGCATCCGCTCTCCCGACCACTCCTGACGATCGATCGAGAGCGCGCGGTCCTCAACCGGCTCCGCGCGGCGGGACCAGCGATGCCGGCTATGATAGATACAGAACAACTGCTGGTTGTCCGGACCTCTCACCACCGAGTTGTGCCCCGGCCCGATCACGCGCCCCGGCAGCGTCCGCAGGACCGGCAGCACCAGCTCGCCGTCGGCCGGTTGCCGCCATTCATAAGGCGGATCGATCCGCCGGCTGACCGCGTAACCGACTCCGTAGTTCTCGTTCCTCCAGTTCCCGCCGCTGAACATCTGGTAGTAGAGCCCCTTGCGCTTGAGCACGAACGGGCCTTCAACCGTGTGCCAGCGGGCGCCGCCCTTCTCCAGCCGCTGCGGATCGGAGACCTGCCACTCGTAGCGCCCCCGCGTGACCGGCCGCGGATCGCCCGCCAGGGTGAAGGGATCGAGCATCCGGTCGCAGACGGTTCCCGTCCCGACGTGAGTGTGGGCCGGAAAATCCGTGGCATAGAACATCCAGCGCCGGCCGTCGTCGTCCTTGAAGACATGCGGATCGATCGCGAAATCCTCCGCCGTCAGCCGCACGCCGCAGTCCCTGAACGGACCCGCCGGATGTTCGGCGCACGCCACCCCGATCCGCATCCGCTCTTCATTCCCCACGCTGTAGTAGAGATAGAAGACGCCGTTCTCGTAATGGACCTCCGGCGCCCAATAGCAGGTGGCATTCGGATCCGGAGGCTCCAGCACCCCGCCCTGTTCGCGCCAATTGATCAGGTCTCTCGAATGCAGGACTCCGAAACAGCGCCCATCGCGCCAGAGGCCCGAGCTATAACACCAATACTCATTCAGATATTTGAGCACGAAGGGGTCGACACACTGGCCGCGATGAACAGGATTGAGATAGATCTCCTGATCTATCTCTCGGATTAAACACTGATCCTGATTACCTGCTCTGGTTCTCACGATAGTTAATCACATACCATTTTTCATTGAAGGCATTGCTGGATTCCGGGGCTGCAGAGCAGCAATTGCTGTGCCTGCAACGATTTCAGGAACCAATAGGTGAAACTCCTGATCTCATTTAAGATCCCGTTTTAATCATCTTCGGACTCTGAACGACGCTGCATCGCCTCAGATCAACCTGCACAGCTTTGAAACGTTCATCGCACAGACATCATGACCGACGGCGATGCCACGAATCACCGGTCGGCCCCAGACCCTTCTGAACTTAGACGATACATTCGGCCCAAATCCGCGCCGGAAGTTTACAAAAACTTGATAGCGACTTTACGAGAAGTTAGCTCCGCGCTGCTATGTTTCCGGGCGCTAAACTTTAATTAACTTAAAAGGTGAGGTTCACATGAAACGTATTCGCGGGATCGCTCTGGCGATAGTCACCCTCTTCGGTTCGACCTCAGGGATCACTCCTCCGGCGGGAATCACGCTGATCGGCAAAGGATCGATTCCCGGCACGGCGCTCGACAAGTCTCGTCTGACCGGCCAGATCTGCCAGGCCGGAAATCCGACCAACTGTATCTCCGAAGCGCTCTTCGGCGGCTTCGGTTCCGCGCTGGCCTACACCGGCCATCATCAAGTCTTTCTGGCGGCGCCGGATCGTGGACCGTTCGACGGTCTGACCGACGTTCCGTACCTCGATCGCGTCCATTTTCTCAAGATCACGACCGACCTCGACGCGCCCTTTCCCAACATCAACACCGTCCTGCTGGAGACGCGTCTGCTCAAGAACGAACGCGGACAGACCTTCGTCGGCGCGGCCGGCGCTTTCGACGTGAACAACGAATGCGCCGCTCGCCGGTTCGATCCGGAAGGGATTCGACTCGGACTGTGGGGGACCTTCTTCATCTCGGATGAGTATGGGCCGGACCTCCTGGAGTTCAGTCTCTCGGGACGCCTCCTGCGCCGTCTCAACCTCCCCTCCAAGTTCAAGATCGACTACCCGAGCGCGGACCCGAACAGCGAGCTGTTGATCAACACCTCCGGGCGCCAGGCCAATCGCGGGATGGAGGGTCTGGCCATCAGCCCCAACGACCGGTTTCTCTTCGGGATCATGCAGAACGCCCTGATCCAGGACTTCGGGCTCAACCCGGGGACGACCGATCGCGTCAGTCCCAACAACCGCATCCTGAAGATCGATCTCCTGACCGGGAGAAAACACGAATACGTCTACGTGCTGGACGCAATCAATCGCGGCCAGGGCGTGAGCGAGATTCTGGCCATCAACGATCACGAATTTCTGGTCCTGGAACGCGACAACCGGTCGAACCTGCAAACGCCGCCCCAGGCGCCGACCCGGAAGACGATCTACAAGATCGATCTGACCGGGGCGACCGACGTCTCGGAGATCAACCCGCTGCCGACCGGTCCGCTGCCCACGAATATCGTCCCCGTCCAAAAGACGCTCTTCATCGACCTGCTGGACGCCGCCTTCAACCTGACGCCGACCATTCCGGAGAAGCTCGAGGGATTGGCCTGGGGCCCGGATCTGCCGGACGGCCGCC
>DATEFT010000761.1:0-11604 GCA_035280505.1 Blastocatellia bacterium
ATGAGCCTGCTGATCGATACGGATCTGCAACTGTCGAGTTTCGGTGAAGACGAGCTGGGTGAAATCTATGCCGTGGGTCTGGACGGCAGGGTCTTTCGACTGACCGGTCCGGCGCCCCCGGCGACCTCCGTCTCGGCCGCTTCGTATCGGGGCGGGGTCTTCGCCGCGGAGTCGATCGTCACGGCCTTCGGTCTCAATTTCTCGACGGCCACCGAGACCGCTCCGATCGGCCAGCCTCTGCCGACCGTCCTGGCGGGCGCTTCGGTCAGAGTCACGGATGCGACCGGCGCCGACCGTCCGGCCCCGCTCTACTACGTTTCGCCGGGACAGCTCAACTACCAGATTCCGGCGGGCACCGCCGCCGGGAACGCGACCGTCACCATCAACACTTCGAGCGGCGCCCAGATCGCGGCGACCATCGGGATCGCCGACGTCTCGCCCGGACTCTTCACGCTGAACGGCAGCGGCAGCGGATTGCCCGCCGCCTTCGTCCTGCGTCAACGCGCCGATGGCTCGCAGTCCTATGAGCCGATCGCCCGGTTCGATTCGGATCTCAATCAGTATCAGGCGATCCCGATCGATCTGGGGCCCGACACCGACCAGGTCTATCTCTCCGTGCTCGGCACCGGAGCCCGATCCCGCAGTTCACTCTCGGCCGTTTCGGCCCTGGTCGGCGGAGCTTCCGCCAACGTGGTCTACGCCGGACCGCAATCGGCATCCAGCGGTCCCGATCAGATCAATCTTCTCTTGCCCAGAAGCCTGGCCGGGCGCGGCGAGGTCGCTCTGAACCTGATGGTCGATGGACGGCTGGCCAATACCGTCCGGATCAATATTAAGTAGCGGTTAAAATTCGGCCGCAGATGAACCTGGCGTTATTAACCACGGATAATCTGCGGCCGAGTTTGATCGGTCATCCGAGAATTCGGACCCTTATTCATTTTTCCTAAAAAATAGCTCTCCGGTAACTAATACCCTCAATTATTCAGTTGTTGCTCTACTAGGCGTTATTGAATGGTTCTCCCTGACGTATAATGGGGAACACTGTTTGCTGGATTCAGGATGAACCCTGGCAGCTTTTATTTTGGAACGCCATCCAATCTTAAACAGCCTACACAAAGCTGCATGAATGTGGTCTGAACGATGGGCAACTTGTGTTCAAGACCGGTAAAAAATAACAAACAGTAAAAAAAGCTAACTCAAGATGAGAGATCGCGGGGGCGTATAGGGGAGTCTCTGGGGAGTCGGCTCCACGCTAATCGACGCTCTGGATTGTATTGTGTAGAAACTGCATAGGAGAACGTGATGTATCAGATGGATCCGCTGACAGCAGGTCAGCCGCAGGAGTCCGGAGGGCCCGGAGTGTATGGTTACCGGCTCCTGAATGTTACCTTGTGGGTGATGGTGGTGATGGCCGCGACCGGGTGGGCTCAAGGCACCCGCGGAACGGTCAGCGGTAAAGTGATAGATCCCAATGGCGCGGTGTTGACGGGGGCGACGGTCAGGCTGACCAACATGGGGCGACCGCAGGATGTTCGCACCGTACAGACCAATGCCGACGGGCTCTATCGGTTTTTGGAGACCGAGCCGGCCATCTATCAACTGACGGTGACCGCGGCGGGTTTCGCCGAGCAGAAGATCGCGGAGGTGAAGGTCGAGCCCAATCGAAACCTGACCTTCGACGTGACCTTGATGGTGGCCGGGACCTCGGCCCAGATTACGATCAGCACGGCGACCCAGGAACTGGTCGATCGCGAATCGGCGACGCTCGGCACCACGGTGGATTCGCGCCGGGTCGTGGATCTGCCGTTGGACGGGCGGAACGTGGTGCAACTGGCCTTGTTGCAGCCGGGGGTCGTCCAGACCGGGACGCTGCTGACTCAGGGATTCGGCAATGGCTCCCTCTTCCGGGTCAATGGAAATCGGGGGACTGAGAACAACGTCACTCTGGACGGGGCCAACAATAATGAGCTGGCCGGAGGCGGGCCGACCGGCTTTCAGCTCAAACCGGACGCGATCCAGGAGTTCAGGCTGTTGACCTCGAACTACGAAGCCGAGTTTGGGCGGAACAGCGGCTCGATCCTGAACGTGGTGACCAAGAGCGGGACCCATACGTTCCATGGCAATGCGCGCATCTTCTATCGGCCGACGTTCCTCTCGGCGGCGCGGTTCATCGACCAGGATCAGCCCACCGATCCGGATCGGAGCGGCCCGGGCGACAAGCGGCGGCGCTATGAGCGCAAGGATTACGGCGGTAACTTCGGCGGTCCGCTCCTGTTGCCCGGCCTGCCCGGCAAGCTTCTGAAAGATCGGGCCTTCTTCTTCGTCGATTATGAACGGCGCAACCAGTTGATCGGCTCCTCGCGAAGCGTGGTGGGGTTGCCCACGGCCGCCGAGCGGCAGGGCCTCTTCACCCGGGTGCCGAACCAGACCGGTGCGGTGAGGCTCTTGACCGACCCGGCGACGGGCCAGCCGTTTCCGATCATCTCCGGGCCCGGGCAGCCCGTCCGGCAGCAGATCGATCCGGCCCGTTTCTCGCCGATCGCGCAATACTATCTGAACTTCCTGCCGGTCTCCGCCGCGTCCGGAGCGACGACGGTCGGCGCGGACCAGATCAACAATTTCGATCAATTGACCGCGCGCCTCGACCTGCCGCTCAGCGACAGGCACTCGTTGGGCTATACCCTCAACTACGGCGATTCCGCCACCCGGGACCCGTTCGCCTTCAACGGCCCGCCCAACGGCGCCTCCGTGCCGGGGTTCGGAACGATCGACCTCCGCACGACCAACAACCATGTGTTCCGCTACACCTATACGCTGACGCCGACGCTGGTCAATTCGCTGCTGGTCGGCTACGCGCGTAATCGGCAACCGTCGTTCACTCCGCAGAATACGACCACGGCCGCGCAGATCGGATTCACCGGAAATTTTGTGATCGATCAGCAATATGCCGGTCCGCCGGCGATCGTCCTCCTCGATCGTAATTTCCGGGTCGGCAATACCCAGCAGGGACCGCAGGCGCGAGTCTCTGAAAATTTCCAACTGCAGGATGCGGCCAGTTGGTCGAAGGGAGATCACCGGTTCAAATTCGGATTCGACGGAACGCTCTACAAACAGGACCAGGCCTTTCTCTTCATCAATCAGGGACTGATCGGGTTCACCACGGCCACCGGCGGCAACACCACCGGCGACGATTTCGCCGATTTCCTGATCGGAAACTCGCCCTCCAGTATCCAGACCGGCTCGAACGGGCAGCGGGATTACCGGCAACGGGCCTCTGCGCTCTTCGGTCAGGACACCTGGCGGGTGAACGACAGACTGACCCTCTCGCTCGGCGTGCGCTGGGAATATACCTCGCCGCTCACCGACAAATTCGACCGGGTCGCTTACTATCGGCCGGGCGCGACCTCGTTCTTGCTGACCCGCGGCCAACTCTTCGATTTCAACGGCAATCCGATCACGATTCCGGCCGGCCGCCGCGCGCCGACGGGCGTGGTCTATGTCGGAGATCCGGATCCGGTCCTGGGCGGGACGGTGCCGCGCGGCGGCGTCGGGAAGGATTACAACAATTTCGCGCCGCGATTCGGCTTGGCCTACACGCCGACCGCTTCCCGGGGATTGGTCTCAAGGCTCCTGGGCAATCGTGAGACGGTGATCCGGACCGGATTCGGGATCTACTATGGCGCGTTGGTCGGCGATACCGCGTTGCAGCAACTGGGAGCCCCCGGTTTCAGCGGCACCATGGGCTTCTTTCAATTCGGCAGCGGGACCCTGGCCGACCCGTTCGCCCCCGATCCCTATCCGAATTTCCCCTCCGGCAATCCCAACCAGGGGCAGATTCCCGTCAATCCGGTGGCCCAGAGTCAATTGCTGGTCTCGGCTCCGTTGGCCAGCTTCCCTCAACCGATCGACCCGAACATTCGGACGCCCTACACCTATCAGTACAATCTGACGATCGAGCGCGGTTTTCTCAACAACTACGTGGTCGGCCTGAGCTACGTCGGTAACCGGGGATTGAAGCAGTATGCGCGCGAGGAGATCAATCCGGCCTATGGCACGTTCCTGCCGTTTCCGGCCGGCCGCGAGACCCCGGTGACGGTCAATGGCGAGAACATCAATGATCGCCGGGTCAATCCCGACATTCGACAGGCGCTCCCGATGCTGGTCTCGGCGGGGCGTTCCTGGTACAACGCCTTCCAGGCCAACGTGCAGAAACGTTATAGCCGCGGCCTGCTCTTTCAGGTGGCCTATACCTTCTCGAAATCGATCACTGAGGTCGATACGCAGCGCGGCCAACTGGACCTGCTCGACCGGAGCCTGGGCCGGACTCTCTCCTCGGATGACGCTCCGCACCGGCTGGTGGCGAGTTTCATCTACGACCTGCCAATGGGCCAGTATTTCGGCCGGTCCGCCAGGCGGCTGGTCCACGGCTGGAAGGTCGGAGGCATCGCGACCTTTCAGTCCGGACTTCCGTTAACCGTGAACAATACCTTCAATACGACCGGCCTGGGGGTGGCCCCCACCGACGGCGGAATCTTGAGCTATGCGGATCTGGGCGCGCCGTTTCGGCTCCTGGATCCGCGGAAGAATGGCGGCCGGGCCTTCAACCTTGACGCCTTCCAGGCCTTCGGCGGGTCGGCCGACTTCAATGTGGCCAGGGATTTCCGGCGGGGGACTTCCGGGCCCAACCAGTTCCGGCTCAACAACGGAATTAATAACTTCGACCTGATCGTCAGTAAGGAGACGGCCCTCTGGCGCGACTCGACCAGGATGGAGTTGCGATTTGAAGCTTTCAACGTTCTCAATCATACCCAGTTCCTGGATGCGGACTTGAACCTCGGCACCCAGGGCGTGACGAGCCCATCCTTCGGGACCTACATCTCGGTGCGTGAATCGCGGATCATTCAACTCGGTGCCCGATTCACGTTCTAGACCGGGCCGATTCAAGCAGGAATTAAGGGCGCTCTCTCACCGGGGCGCCCTTCTTTGCCTTATCGAGGTCAAATCGAGACCGACTTTGGCCGGAGAACTCTGTATCGCCGTTTGATTGAAGCGTATAATTGCGAACAAAGATCGGCCCTTAACGTAAAGTGTTTGATATCAGTGGCAAAAAATTGGAAGAGGTGGGCTTATGCAGCAACCCTGTAAGAACTGTGGTTACGAGTCCCCGGAGATCGATAAATTCTGTCGGCAATGCGGTGAGCCGCAATTAACGGAGTCCGAATTTTCGTCGGCCACGACGCTCAATCACGGCAAACCGGAACCCGCTCCACCCTATATGAGCGCCGGCACCGAGCGGCTCACTCCGAGCGTGGGCGATGTGATTGCCGGGAAGACGGAACGTTACTACTATCCGCCGCCGTATGCGCCGCCGTACGCTCCACCGCCGGTCAATCTGGGGCCGCCTCAGGTGATTCCTCAGGCGACGGAGGCTCACAAAGCCGGTTCCTCCTGGGGCCGCGCGCTCGTCAGTTTCTTTAAGGGGCTGGCGCTGTTCATCCTCTTCCTGGGTCTGTTGGCGGCCACGGCCTCGTCGGTCTTCTTCTCACAGGAAGCCGATCGGGAGCGGGCCCGCCGTCAAGAGCTGGAGAATAAAAATCGCGGCCGCGAGGGGGTGGAGAATGCCAACGGGCGGGCGGAGGTGGCCTGGAGGCAGATGCTGGAAGCGATCAGGTTGATCCACGACGCCTCGGAGCAGGCCGTTGGCGCGGGCGCCACGCTCGCGATTCCGGTGGACAAATCGATCGATCTCAGTAAATTCGACTACCCCGGGGCCCGGGTGGAGGCGATGCTCGGCAGCTACGGCAACGAGGCGCGCTCTCTGACCACTCGCAACGGTTTCGACAGCGTCCGGGAGTTCTATGAGAAGCAATTCGGCAAACCGGTCATTCAGGTGCGGGAAGGAGAGGGCCGGCAAAAGATGCTCTTCCAGTCATCCGGCACCCCTTCGGTCCTGATCAGGATCGAACAGGTGGACAATGAAGGAGAGCGGGTCAAGATCACGATCCTCCGGGCCCTGTTGCGTTTTCCCAAAGTTGAATAGCGATGGTGTGAAATTTTGATTCAAACCCCGAAAGACGCGAAAGACGCCAAAGCATCAATCATTGGTGTCTTTCGCGGTTTATCGACCAAAGGGGGAGCTGTATCAAGCGGATTGAAAGATCTGTTTGGATTGGCCGAATGGAGACCGGGAGCCTGGACCCGATGCGGCTTTCCGGTCTCCACCGCCAAACTTGAATCATTCTTGATCGTCTAAGAACCCGATCAGGAGTGAAAGGATCACGACGGCAATGGCTTTGGGATAGACTCTTCCCATCAATCCAAATTTGCCTGAGATGTTGACGAGAACATGAGATGCGCTGCTTAGCCAATAGATAATGTGTGACGCCATTTAGATTACCTCAACTCGGAGAGTATCTTGTCTGTCGTTGGGACACATCGAACAGTTGAGCCGTTTTTACGGCACTTTCCGTCTATTTTTACGGTTTGGAGGGCGACGGCCCTTCCCATCGGACCATCAGCAAACATTTCCCTGAATAGGTGAAGAGGCTCACGAACTGTGTCGCGGCAGCTTCGCCCTGATGGCCATGACGAAATGTTCAGGAGCCGCTCGATGTCTCCTTTGCGCTCTAGATGCCGGAGATGGAACCACAGGCTGAGACGGGCGGTTTCGAGCGCGGGCTTCAGATATGTTTATTTCATCGCTATGTTTGCTTCATATCGGGCCTTGAAATAACTCGAGGGCAAATGACAGCGGAGGAAAGAAGGGGCACGGATTTAAGAACCTGGCAGCCATGATTTTATTCAGGCTGCCCTCACATACGAATTGTGGCGCAACCAGACGATGTGGCCGTCGCTGAGAGTATTCGCGGCGGTTCGATTGGGTCCGCTGGCCATGAGGCACCCCCGTTCGGAAGAGTGGTTCTCTTCACCCGTGAGGGCATGGCCCAGCTCATGCGCGAGAGTCGTACGATGGGTGGCTGCGCCTTGGGCCGGGGGAGTGAGCCTCACCGTCACGATGGGCCGGTTGGGGATGCCACCCGCGTATTCGGCCCCCGCCCGATACGTTTTCCCCTGAACGTCATTCTCATCATATTCGGAGACATAGACGACATCGATCGTGTTGGCGCCGGGGCCGGGTTGATTGCAGTGTTGAATCAGCCGTTCACCGCTGCGTCCCTGGGCGGCGAACTTGCCCTGCATCTGGGCCGGGACCTCCGGGACATTTGCCAGCAGAATCGACTCACCCGTGGGCGTCTGCGAGACCACTTGAACGACTGGATTCGTCCGGACGATACTGATTCCCGCCGCCTGATAGACGTTATTCGCGGCATTGAGATGATCGTTGATGGTCGCGTCGATGGTTCCGACATTGGGCGTGCTTCCCGCCGGCGTCAGATAGATCACGTTGACCTGTACCCGCCTGGGATTCATCTGCAAGCCGTCGGAGAGCGAGAACAGATCCGTTCTCCTGGCCGGCCCATAGTCGGAAGGACAGATGTTGTTCAACTCCCCCTCGGCCGCATGATAGAGCTGGGAGATCGCCTCCATATACCGACTCGGCATTTCCCGATTTTGGAGGGTCGCGTGTTTGGCTCGCTGCATGATTCGGCCGAGACTGCTCACCCGATCGAAGTTGTTGTGGGCCCTGCCATAGGCATCCACATCCGCATCGAAATCCTTGAGATCCGGCGCGTCGGCGGAGTGCGCTTGAGTGCGGGGATTCACTATTCCCAAATGGGCGTGATCGACGCGGCGTATTTGCTGCCATTGGGCCAAATTGATCATAATTTACCGAATTACGCAGATCTTCATGGAGTACTTTGAACAGTATGTTTTTTGAATTCAGATTCTAAACCGCGATATCCGCGATAGGCGCGAAATCAAATACTTTTCGCGCGTATCGCGGTTTGCAAACCAACTTTGTGAGCAAAGTACTTAGCTTCAGAAAGTACAATGGTCAGCCCCTCGGCACATCGCTAAATAGTGTGAGTCAACGCTAGCCAGTTAGGGTAGATCGTGTGGCCTGGTAAGTTGTGTGGTTCATAATCGGCGGCGGGGGCGATCTGGGAAATTGAAAAGGTCGCAGCACAAAAGACGGTGGGATCATTGCTTGCCTTTAGCCTGATTGAGTGAACCGAAAACACCGTTTTCCCAGGAACGCA
Organism: Blastocatellia bacterium; assembly: GCA_035280505.1. Lineage (GTDB taxonomy): Bacteria > Acidobacteriota > Blastocatellia > RBC074 > RBC074 > JAKEHZ01. The sequence continues at coordinate 8,163 of DATEFT010000761.1, forward strand.
GGCCGTCTGCACTGGAACAAATCTGAGACAGAATGGGGCTCATTCCCTCGGATGTGATCGCAAGTATTAGAATTACGCCTCTTAACACGGTTATTACATAGAGCTCAGCCAGTATCGGTTGACACTTTGTGAAATCATGTGCTAATTATTCCGACTTAATCGAAGAATGCGCTTGATGGTCTAACCGACTGTGGAGCGAAACTTTCCGGACCGAGGCCGGATTTATTGATGAGGAGAGGAGAGGAGACTCGACGTGATGGTCCTGGCCTTAGCAGGTAATGTTCTAGCCCTTGATGGGTCGTTTCTATTTATCTTCGTTTCCATCTTTGTCCTGATCTTCATACTCAATCGAACTTTGTTCAAACCGATCAACCAGGTTCTAGATGAGCGGGATCGATTGGGAGTGGGGCGGCTGGCTGAAGCGAATAAGATCCTGGCGAAATATGAAGAGCAGTTGAGTCGTTATGAAGAGCAACTGCGCGGCGCCAGGGCCGAGGCTTACCAGCAATTGGAAGCCCAGCGCCGAGTCGCGCTGGATGCGAGACAGGCTCAGATGGCGCAGGCGAAGACCGAGATTGCCGGGCAGATTGCCGCGGCGCAGCAGGAGATCGTCAAACAGGCCGAGGCGGCCAAGTCGAATCTCGAGCGGGAAGCTCGAGCCATGGCGGCCGTCATCTCGACTCAGATCCTGCATCGCCCGGTCCGCGCCGGAGGAGACTGAGCCCGCATGATCAATCTATCTTTGATACTTCTTTTGTTCGCCGGAGACGGCATTCCCGCCTGGATTCCGAAGTCGGTTCACGTGATCATCCTGATCGCCGTTCTCTACTACCTGTTGCGCAAACCGGCGAGGGAGTTCTTCGCCCAGCGGCTGGCGAGTGTGCGCGAGACGCTCGAACGGGCGGCCCGGGAGAAGAACGCCGCCACCGCCAAGATGGCCGAGCTCGAGGGCCGGCTCAAGCGGTTGAGCGAGGAGCTGGGGCAGATCCAGGCCCAGGCTCAGCAGGAGGCCGTGGGGGAGCGCGAGCGGATCGAGCAGGAGACTCGCCGCGACCTGGAGAAGATGCGCCTCACCGCTCAGCGCGAGATCGAGGCCGCCAAGCGGGTCGCGATCTTCGAGCTGCGCGAATTTGCCGCGACCAAAGCGGTCGAACTCGCGGAGCAGACCATTCAGCAAGAATTGACGCCCGAAGACGACGCGCGTCTGTTGCAGCGCGTCGGCGACGAATTGAGTCGATCTTAAACTTCAACCTACAAGTCCGAGACCATCAACATGAGTGTCACGACGATTGCCAATCGATATGCGCGCGCGCTGGCCGACGTCATTCTCGCGCGAGGCGAGACCAATCAGATCGTCGAGGATCTGAACCGGTTCGGCCGCTTGATGCAGGCGCACGCGCAGTTGCGAGACGTCTTCGCCAGCCCGGTGCTGCCGGCCACTCGCAAGCGCGCCGTGCTGGACGAACTGCTTTCGCGCCTCAAACTGCATCAGATCGCCGTCAATTTCCTGCGGTTGCTGTTGAGTAATTACCGGTTGCACGATCTGGACCATATGCTGCGCGCTCTGGCGCAAGAGCTCGATGAGCGGCAGCAACTGGTGACGGCCGAGATCACCACGGCCCGCGAGATCGGCGAGCGGGAGAAGCAGTTGTTGCTCGACCGGCTCAAGGCCAAGACCGGCAAGGAGGTGCGGTTGCGATACCGCATCGATCCGAAGATCATCGGCGGCGTGGTCACCCGAATCGGCAGCCTGGTCTACGACGGGTCGATCAGAAATCAACTGGCCCAGATGAAGCAGAGACTGTTGAGCGCCTGAAGCCGGCGCTCCAACCATAGAAATGCGGAGCACATATGGCAGACGAAATCAGAGCAGATGAGATCAGTAAGATCATTCGACAACAGATCGAAAATTTCGATGTGGGAGTGACCGTGGCCGAGGTCGGCACGGTGATCAAGGTCGGAGACGGCATCGCCGCGATTCACGGTCTCGAACGAGTGATGGCCGGCGAGCTGTTGGAATTCGACAAGGGCGCTTCGGGTCTGGCGCTCAACCTCGAAGAGGACAAGGTCGGCGCGGTTCTGCTCGGCGATTATCAGAGCATCAAGGAAGGCGATATCGTCAAGCGCACCAAGCGCATCATCGAAGTGCCGGCCGGCGAGGCCATGCTGGGCCGCGTGGTCAACGCGCTCGGCCAGGCGGCCGACGGCAAGGGGCCGATTCACACCAAGGACTTCATGCCGATCGAGCGCATCGCGCCCGGCATCGTCGACCGCCAGCCGGTGAAAGAGCCGATGCAGACCGGGCTCAAGGCCATCGACGCCATGGTCCCGATCGGACGCGGCCAGCGCGAATTGATCATCGGCGACCGGCAGACCGGCAAGACCGCCGTCGCGATCGACACCATCATCAATCAGAAGGGCGGAGACGTCGTCTGCGTCTATGTCGCCATCGGGCAGAAGGCCTCGACCGTGGCGCAGGTCCAGGCCACCCTGGAGAAGCACGACGCCATGAGCTACACCGTGATCGTCTCGGCTTCGGCCTCCGAACCGGCGGCCATGCAGTATCTGGCCCCCTATGCGGGATGTGCGATCGGCGAATACTTCATGGATCGCGGCCGGCCGGTCCTCTGCATCTATGACGATCTCTCCAAGCACGCGGCCGCCTACCGCGAGATCAGCCTCTTGTTGCGCCGTCCGCCGGGGCGTGAAGCCTATCCGGGCGACGTCTTCTATCTGCATTCGCGCCTGCTCGAGCGCGCGGCGAAATACAGCGATGCGCGCGGCGGAGGCTCGCTGACCGCGCTGCCCGTGATCGAAACCCAGGCCGGCGATATCTCGGCCTACATTCCGACCAACGTCATCTCGATCACGGACGGACAGATCTTTCTGGAATCCGATCTCTTCAACGCCGGGAACCGCCCGGCGATCAACGTCGGCAACTCGGTCAGCCGCGTCGGCGGCAACGCGCAGATCAAGGCCATGAAACAGGTCGCCGGCACGCTGCGTCTGGAACTGGCGCAGTACCGGGAACTGGCGGCCTTCGCGCAGTTCGGTTCCGACCTGGATGCGGCGACTCAGAAACAGCTGGCCCGCGGCCAGCGATTGACCGAGATCCTGAAACAGGATCAGTACCAGCCGATGGAGGTCGTCAAACAGGTCGTCCTGATCTGGGCCGCGTCGAACGGCTATGTCGACGATGTCCCGGTCGAGAAGGTCCGGCACTTCGAGAGCGAGTTGTTGAAGTATCTGGAGAGCGGCGGCAGCTCAGTGCTCACCGCCATGCGGACCAAGCGGCAGATCGACGACGAGGTGAAGAAACTGCTGGCCTCCACGCTCGATGAGTTCAAGAAACGCTATGGCGCGCTGGCCAAGACGACGGGAGCCTGATCCATGCCCAATCTACAAGACCTGAGACGGCGGGTGCGCGCCGTCAAGAACATGC
>DATEFT010000762.1:0-15030 GCA_035280505.1 Blastocatellia bacterium
CGACGGGAAGCACGGATCGATGGCGCCGCGCTTGGCGCCCTCCTTGTAGAGCTGCTCGGTCGTGAAATCCGAATAGATCAGGTTCTGGGGCTTGATCCCCAGGCTCTCGAAATAGGCGGAGAAGAGCGGGTTGACCGTATATTGATTGAGCACCCGCGGAATGCCGATCCGCATGGTCTCGCGCTTCTTGAGCAGTTCGTTGCGCTGCTTCTGCCCCTGGGTGAAAGCGAAGGTATAGGGCGCGTCGGCCACGTTCGGCGGAGCGAAACTGCGCCAGACCGCCTTGGCGGCCAGCTCGACGAAGTTGAAGTTGGCGGCCTTGACCGCGTCCATCCCCTTCTTGATGACCTTCATGTCGTTGACGTCTTCGACCAGGCCCCGCTCGCAGGAGTTGCCGACGATCAGGCGTTTGACGCCGGGCAGAATCGGAATCTTCGACTTGCGCGGCGCCTCTTCCTCGGCCACCGGAATCTCGCCCGCGATCTTGACGTCGATGAAGGTCCGCAGGCACTTGTTCTTGCAGAAATAGCACCGCGTGTTCTCGTTGCGGTGAGTGTCGTAGGAGATCTGGCCGACCTTCCCCAACCCGATGAAACTGGTCTGGAGGCCGTTCTCCCAGAGCCGGACCGCCTCGATGGCGGCGCCGATCGCGCCCGACTCGCCGCAATGTTCGTGCACGATGATCCGCGGTTGTTGATCTTTGCCCTTGAACCGGGACTCGATGAAATCGACCTGCGCCTTGACGGCGGCCAGGTTGTGCTGAGTGCCGCCCTGCAGCACGAAGTTGTTGCCGAGCCCGGCGATGTTGGGAATCTGCGAGACGTAGAGCCAGATATTCTTCGGCAGGACCGCCGCCAAGCCGGCCATGATCTCATCGGGTTTCCAGCCCTGGCGCTGGAAATCGACGATGTCCGATTGCATGAAGACGGCGCAGCCGTAACCGAAGGTCGGCATCGATTGCGCGGCGAAGGCGATGTCGGCGTACTCTTCGACCTTCATCCCGAAGCCTTCGGCCGTCGATTGCAGAAAATATCCGTTGCCGGCCGAACATTGCGTGTTCAGCTTGAAATCCTTGACCTGGCGGTTCTTCAGAATGATCAGCTTGATGTCCTGACCGCCGACGTCGACGATCACATCGACGTCGCTGTAGAACTGCAGGGCCGATTCGGTGTGCGCCACCGTCTCCACCAGGGCGACGTCGGCGGCCAGGACATCCTTGAGAATGTCCTTGGCATACCCCGTCGTCCCGACTCCCATGACTTTGAGAGTGGCCCCTTGGTCCGTAACTTGTTTCTCCAGCTTCGCGAAGACCTCCTTGGTGTCTTCGATCGGATTGCCCTTGGAGAGTTGATAGGTCTTGACCAGCACCTGACGGTTCCGATCGAGCAGCACGGCCTTGGTCGAGGTCGAACCGCCGTCGAGACCGATGAAGCCCTCGATCACCTGGCCGGGCTGGAAGACGGCCGGAATGAACTTTTTCCGCTTGTACCGCTCTTTAAAGGCCACCAGCTCGTCCTGGTCGTTCGACAACCCGCGCCCGCCGGCCTTCTTCTTCTCTTCCAGGCGCCCGACCTTGATGTAGTGCTCGAGGTCGGCGAAACCGCGATAGATGCCGACGGTCTCGTCCTCGGACTTGCCGAATTCGACGGCGCCGATCGCCGCGAAGTACTGGGCGTTCTGCGGAACGCGGATCAGCTCCTTGGGATCGACCCCTTCCGGCAGCGGATAGTTGCGCTCTTCCCAGATCTTCGGAATGTTGTATTTCCAGGCCTCGACCATCCCGCGGATATAGGTGTTCGGGCCGCCCAGCAGCAGCACATGCGGCCGCAGGGTGTTGCCGCGCGTCAGCACGGAGAGATTCTGACCGATGATCGCCTCGAAGAGCGAAGCCATCAACTCATTCGGAGGGACGCCCATCTTCTGCAGCGAATTGATGTCGGTCTCGGCGAAGACCCCGCATTTGCCGGCGACGGGATGGAGTTTGATTCCGTAATATCCCATGTCGCAGAGGTTCGCCGCGGGAATTCGCAGCTTGGCGTTGATCTTGTCGATGACGGCGCCGGTTCCGCCCGCGCATTTGTCGTTCATCGACGGAATCTTCTTCTTCTTGCCGGTCTCCGGGTCCTCTTTGAAGATGATGATCTTGGCGTCCTGGCCGCCCAGTTCGATCACCGACCCGGCCTCGGGGTAGAGCTTCTCAACCGCCAGCGAGACGGCGTTGACCTCCTGCACGAACTTGGCGCCGATCAACCGCGCCACGCCGCCGCCGCCGGAACCGGTGATGAAGATCCTGAAGTTCCGGTGCGGGATCGGAAATTCCGCTTCGATTCGCTCGAGAAACTCCAGCACCTTCTCCGGCTGCTTGGTCTCATGCCGCTGGTAGTCGTGCCACAACATCTCATCGGTCGCGGGGTCGATCACCACCGCTTTGACCGTGGTCGAGCCGACGTCGAGACCGATGTAGAGACTTTCGTAGTTTTGATTCATAACGGCCATTGGCTCCAACAATCTGTAAAGGCTCTCCGCTCTCGGCCACTCAGCGCCGGGTCTCGATCGTCCACCAACCGAGACCCGGCACACTGTAACCCAGGGGTCAGCAACTCAGCTCTCGACTAGGCTCCGATCGCCACGCGCGTGCGGCTCTCTTGCTTCATCAACTCGGAGACGTGCTTGACGAAGTTGGCGGCCGTCCCGATGATGCCCTTGTAGTGCGGCGTATGATAGAGACCGCCCTCCAGTTCCGGATGATCGGCCACGTAAGCGCGCACCTCTTCGACGGTCACTCCGGTCTCTTCCAGCACCCGCGCGAACTCCTGCTTGCATTTGACCTTCGCCTCGCCGAGCGCCATCTGCACGCGGCTGTGGGCGTTGATCTCGCCCTCGCCGGAGGTCTCGATCGGCAGGTAGATCATGTCCTTGTACTGGTTGACCACCGCCGATTGGGCGCCGTCCGACTGCGTCGACGGCATACAACCGAACGGCTTGAGCGAGAGGACCATGTGAGCCAGGTCTTTGTTGGAGTAGTAGATGTTCTTGGCCACCTCGAGGTGACCCTCGCCGCCCGCGGCCCGCGAGTTGTAGTAGGGATGCGCCATCCGCTGCAACTCGTACTGATCGGTCAGGCCGTGCGGCAGATAGTTGAGCGCCTCGCGCAACCGGTTCCACTCGCGCTTGAAGATCGCCTCCGCGAGGCTCAATTGCGCCAGCGACTTCTGCAGCTTCCATTCATTCTTGAGGCGCTTGTCGAAGCGCCAGGCGGCCGGCATGGCCTCATCCTGCTTGACTCCCTTGCGATCTTTCTTCTGCTGCTTGGCCTGGTGCATGAGGTACATAATCCAGGTGCCGATCGGCTCGACCAGAACCTGCGCGCCCTCGCCTTCCAGGAAGCGGAACATGTTGAAGTTGCCGTCGCCCTCGGTCGTCTGGGCGAAGAACTCTCCGGTGATCTTGACCATCGGCTTGGGCCGCGTCCGGTCGACCTTGATCCGAGCCAGCCGCTCGCCGACCCACTTGAACGCATCGATATATTCCTTGCCCAGCAACTGGTCGAGGAACTTGCCGATATACTCGGCGGTGTCGCCCATCGGCAGATTCTTCATGAATGAGCCGATCCGGCTCTCCAGCGTGAAACTCCGATGATTCGTGAAGACCTCCTGGAGGTAGTCCATGCACTCCTGCAGCACCCGATCGGTCTCTCCCGGCGTGACCTCGAACGGACGGATCTGGTAGCAGGCGTCGTTGATCAGATCGCCCATATTCAGGGCGTTGAGAATGGCCAGGAAGAAGTCGACGTTCATCTCCAGACCGGCCTCGGCCTCCGATTGATTCAGGCCGCCCGATTGCTGAAAGAGCATGACGCGGAATCCGTCGAACCCGGAGTTGCGCAACGCGAGGCGGTATTCGGCTTCATACATGCCGAACCGGCATGGCCCGCAGGCCCCCGCGGTGAAGAAGACGTAGTTGTCGATGATCTCCTGGCGCAACGTCCCCTGGTGCTCGAGCGTCTGTAAGAACTGGACGAGATTTCCGACCGTGAAGTAGGTCGGATTGCACTGGCCGTTGTTGCCGTACTCTTTCCCGAGTTGGAAAGCCGCGACGTTCGGCGTCGGAATCGCCTGACATTTGTATCCCAGCCCTTCGAGTGCGCCGTGCACCAACTGTTCGTGCTTCCAGGTCAACCCGCCGAAGAGCAGGGTCGTATGGGCGCGCTGACTTTTGGTGAAGGGATTTTCAACCGGCTTTTTGAAATGCAGCTTCGGTTGAAGATCGAGGCCCATCTCCCGGGCCAAACGAGCGCGCTCCTCTTCCAGCTTCTGCTTGATAATCTCTTCTTCTTTGCCTTTGGTTGAGATGTTGACTAAATTTTTGGGCGTGAGAGTCGGCTGCGATTGATTGAAATTCGTGGACATCTTTATTTATCACCTCGCATAGTTTGAAACGGCGCCCCCAGAGTCGCAGTTAGTTCGTCACTCTCTTGGAGACACACCAAGACCTGACCAATCTTAAGAGTTTAAGAGGATGGTGCACCCTGTTACCGCCCTAAATCCTGGCTCTTTAAATGTGGTAATTCATTGAATCTAGTTGGTCTGCCCTTAGTACTGCTTCAATCGTTCCAATTGTTTCGTCTGACGTCTTAACCTGCGCCGCGATTCATTGCCGCGGAAATCCTTTATTTATCAATTTCTACTCGACCAGGACCCTGTTCGCCCCTGCCGGATGAACGGTCGCCTGAGCCGAGTGAGCACCCGAACTTAAAAAACGGCTCATTACAAATTGACACATGAAAACAGCGATATCTGTCACACCTATCAGCAACCGAAGTGCCAGATTCTGAAATTGAGAGCGGACGGCTCTCCGACCGCTCGTCCGACGCCTCGGAACCGGTCCCGCGCTTCTTTCCGGCCTGTCTAATAACTTTAATCTTCTCAGTTAAATACGGATCAGATCCGAACGCCGGTCCGGCGGCGCCCGGCGCGCATATTTATTATTTGAAAGAGAGCATAAGCAGTTAATTTAGAACTAGAATTGATAAAATTAATAGCGTAACAGCGTCCTTTCGACACATCGGCACAATCATGCCCAGATAAAAGTAGCTTCTTGCTACACAGCGACCTGATTGCCAAAAGATGCCGAGCCTAATTGACCCCGGAGCTCACAATCGATCTTTTTCGAGCTCGAATCATTCTCTGAAATGATAAGATCCTGATAAAATCACGCTATCGGTATGGAAACAGAAGCCAACTTAAAACCAGACTACCATCAGGATGAAGACCGAAAGGTATTCATCTCATCTCGTGAATCAACCTGTGACGAATGCCGTGAAGAGCTGGGCGCCAAAGCGTGGATCACTTTGGCCAAGGGCAAAGGCGCGTTGTGCCTGGCCTGCGCGGATCTGGACCATCTGGTCTTTCTGCCTTCGGGTGATGCCGCGCTGACCCGGCGCGCACGTAAACGCTCGATGCTGGCGGCCGTGGTCCTGAAGTGGAGCCGGGCGCGGAGGCGCTACGAGCGACAGGGACTGCTGGTCGAGGCCCGGGCGCTGGAGGGGGCGGAAGAGGAGTGCCTGGCCGACAGCGAGGTGCGGAATCGCCGCCGGGAGCGGGAGGCTTTTCGGCGAGAGGAGCTGGACCGGCAGTATGTCAGCCAGTTCGCCGAACAGGTGCGCGTCTACTTCCCGGAATGCCCGCTCGGCCGAGAGCTGCTGATCGCCGAACATGCCTGCCTGAAATACAGTGGCCGAATCGGCCGCTCCGCTTCGGCCAGGAGTTTTGAAGAAGAGGCCGTGCGCCTGGCGGTGATCGCTCACGTTCGGCACACCGAGACCAACTACGACAGCCTGCTGGCCAAGGGATACGAGCGAAGCGAAGCGCGGGGCGAGGTGGAGAAAGACGTCAACCGGGTCTTGCTGAAATGGGAGACTCAAACGGTCGAGCCGGAATATTCAGAATGATCCGAAGCGGAGTGGCCCTCCGCTTTTGAAACCGAACATTTCCGGAAACGAACAGATCTCGGCCCCGCGTCCGGCGCATCCTCCAGATCGAATCAGGCCAGATCGAATCAGGCCAGATCAAATCAGGCCAGATCAAATCAGGCGTTTCCTCCATTCAGCCCGGTTCATCTCCCGGCACAACGTTTGACGTCTGTCTTCCGGCCGCGGTCTGCGCGAGGACACGAACGAGACGGTCCGATGGACCCGGCGCATTACTTCAAGACCTTGTACATAAACTTGGCGAACTGCAGTTTCCATCGTTTCAGATTGGCTTGGATTCGTTGGAGCAGTGTCATGTTTCATCTCCCGATTAGTGTTCGGCCAGTGTGTTGATGCCCGCTTCCCTTTCGGACAAGTATGCGTTAAGGTGACGATTCTTTCAATCAGCGCCCAGGCAGAACCCATGCTAAACAGCCGTCAGCAGATCACGGAGATCCGATGCCGAGAATACGTTCGATCATGGAGGAGTATCTGAAGGCGTTCCCGGAAGAACGCCAGCAGTTGAGTCGGCTCTCCGACCTCATGGAAAAATTCGCTGACGATCGGGAACTCATCTCTCGAAAAAATTTCATCGGCCACATCACGGCCAGCGGTTTCATCATCTCCGGATCGAGAGTGCTGCTCCTTCATCACAAGTTTCTGGGTAAACTCCTTCAACCGGGCGGACATCTGGAACCGGGCGAGGACTCGCCTCTGGACGGAGCGCTCCGAGAGATCCAAGAAGAGACCTCGCTTACGGCTCTGGACTACCGGCCGTTCCACGTCAACCGCGAAATTCCCCTGGATATCGATTCGCATCGGATTCCGGAGAACGTCAAGCGAGGCGAACCCGGGCATTGGCACCACGACTTTCGCTATCTATTTATCTGCCGGGACGAGAAGCAAGAGTTGATCATCGATGAAAATGAGTCCACCGACTATCGATGGGTAGAGATCGATGAGTTGAAGAACAGCCTGACCTTCTCTGCGGTAGCCGGAAAAATTCGAACGGTGTTTCGCGGTCAATTCTGAGAATCCGATTCCTCAAATCTTCTCTCTCTTCTCCGCCAGATTGACCGTCGTGTGTTCGATCACACTGAAATCCGTCGCCGGTGATTCGGGAAGTTGATTGGTCGGCCGGGCGGGAAGCCGGTCGGGAGACGGCGGCTGCGCTTGCGATTTCAAACTGTTTCTGCTGAGGACGATCCCGTTAAAGAGAATGCCGATCCCGATCAGAAACGGCACGACGCCCAGCAACCAGACGCGGCGAATGATCTCCGCCTCGCCGCTGTTCGCGTTATTCGCGACCGCTTCCAGAAAGAACCGGAAAAAGATCATCGCGCCGAGGCCGACCAGCGTGGTGATCACACCGGCCTTGATCTCATTATTCCGTTTCATTTCGGGCGTCACCCCGCGTCGGCGCTCCCGCTCCTCCTGGGTCATGAACATCTCCGCCACCCAGGTCTTCGACCAGTCCATCTGTTTGCCCCGCCCCGTCATCGCCTCGCGCACGGCAATCAGGTTCACACCGCAGCTTTTGCAGAACTTGGTATCGTCTAAGACTTGAACGCCGCACCCCGGACAGAACATACACACCTCACTCGTTGTTCAGTTTAACCTTGCAGGAAGAATCGGATCGTCGCCACCACCAGCCGCGGTGGACGGCGTCAGCGTAATTCAGAATACGAGCTTATCCAATCCGTTGTTTCCGTATTCATAAAACCACCTGATCACGCCACTGAAAGGAACCGGCCGCACCTGCCTCCGCCTTAGACACCGCTAACCCCCTGCTTCCCGGCCCGAGGAATGGATCTGCTCTTCACCGGGCCAGCGTCGCGGGCTTCATTCGGTCAATATAGAAGATCGCGTCGTATGGTCGGGTGAGATCCGGCGCCACTTCTTCTTCATACTTCGGCAGCCGCATCGTTTGCGGCTGTTGCAGGGGATGATCCGAAGCGTGGCCGGTCCGCCGCATATTCAGAAAGGCATAAGGCATTCCAAGCCGATGCAGTCGCGATTCCAGGCTGCCTTCGCGGGCAGGGGCGATCGTGACGGCTTTGTTGCCAACCCAGCCGTCCTCTCCTTCGTAGGTGGTGAATCCGACGGTGTAAACCTTGTCGCCGAACCAGTCGGCCAGGAAGACGCCGGTTGTTTTATGCTGTCGGGTTGCGGAGCGAGGCTAATGCTTCGCCAGTAAGTAGATAGAGTGACGGCGTAATCACAAACGAAGTTGTGAACCGCGAACTCGGAGTGGTAGTCATGGCCGTCTTAAAAACAATATGGAGGGTGAGGGATGATCTTTTCGCCGCCGCTGGTGAGGTCACTGTAATCGCTTCAAGGCTTTAGAAGCTTGCTTAACCTCATTGGGATCGGTAGACAAGTCGACGCTCTTTTGAAAATCGGCAATCGCCACCCGTTTTCTCGTATGAAAGCCCACGGGCGTAGTAGGCGCCAGGATCATCAGGCTTGAGCCTGATAGCCTGGTTAAAATTGGCGATTGCCTGATCGTACAGCTTCTTCTCTCCATAGGAAGCTCCCCGGTTGAAGTAGGCATCAGCATAATCCGGCTTGAGCCTGAGGGCCTGATTGTAATCGGCGATCGCCTGATCAACCTGTCCCTTATTCAGATAGGCACGTCAAACAACGACGAAGATGAAGCAGATCACCAGCCCCAGGATACCCTTCTTCCAGTTCCAACTTTTGTTCATCCGAAATTTCTCCTTTCAAACAAATAGGTGTTACCGAAACCCCAAAGATCTCAGTTGTGCCCTGCAATTTTTCCTGCCTGTCCATATCGAAATCGAAAATTGGTGTGCCTTCTGGAATCAGGCTTGACCTTCAGTTTCAATAGTCAAGCCTGATTCCAGGAGGATCAGAAGAGCAGGGCTTCACCAACGCCCGTTACGGCGGACGGAATTGAGCTTCTCTTTTGATCATAGCTATCGTATCGGCGCTTAGTCGATAGACCTTCGCTTAGCCGTTCAGGAGGTAAAGCCAAAAAATGGGCTATGAGCTGAACAGCTCACTTGGGCCGGGATGAATGGAATGAGGAGATAAAACGCTCCGATCCGAAGTAACCCGCTCAACTCATAACCCCAGGTAATTCATGACCGCAACTTAGCTGAAAGAAACTCTTTTACGAGAGCAGTGTTCAGAATAATCCGACAGTTGGCCGGTAAGTACCCGCCAGCCTTGAACTGCTGAAACATCATCACCACATCCTCCGCTGACAATTCCAGATAATCGATCACTTCCCGATTCGGAGACTCATAGAACATCACCTTGATTGTAATTTCATAGATCGTCATATCCGGCTCGTCGGTGATGCCGTTGAAATCCGGCAACTCCGCGCCGTCGCCCTCTGCATTTATGATCTTCATAACAATCCCCTGCTCTGGATTTTCTCCACCGCTTTCCCGAAGAAAAATCTTCCATTTGTCCAAATAATGATTCAAAATACATCCTGAAAGATTTGATAATCACTGAACACTAGACCGGACTCAGAGAGCATCCCAGAAATCCGGCCTAGCGGCTGACATCAACCAGAGACGAAGGGATGGCGGCTGACCCTGCCATCCCACCGCACTTAACTGAACTCTGATTGCGTCTGGGCTGGAGTCTATCCAGACTAGGCGTAAAAGTCGTAACAAACTTGTATCAACTATCAGGAGTTCTACCAATGGCACAATTAGAGTTCAGATTTGCGGGTTTCACTTTTCGAGTTGATGAATACACCTTGGTAAATAGCCAAGCCGAAACAACGCCCATTCCATCAAGGGTCTATGATCTGTTGATGATAATGGTGCAAAATCCGGGCTACGGCTTCTCCCGAAATGAGCTTATCGACAAAATCTGGGGTAAAGGTGGAAACGTTCTTCCCTCAGCCATTAATGGTTTGGTTTCACGGCTGCGAGTGGCGTTGGGAGAAAACGGCAAAAGCCAAAAAACAATTCAAACTCTTCATGGCAATGGATACAGATTCGTGCCAGAGGTTAGGAAGTTCGTGGATGGGGTTGAAATTGCAGATTGTAATTTACCTGCCCCTGTGATAGATCATTCTCAGACTTCCCCTGCTAAAAGCGCGGATATCTATCAAGAACTGGCGGAAATAAAAAACACTCTGAGACACCTGGAAGGAAAGATTGACTACCTGACGGCGCAGGTTGGCTGTCTTGCCTCTATGGTATCGCATCAGAGCATATGGATTTCAGTTATGTGGCATGAAATTTCAGAATCGAAGCGAGCAAGCATTATCTATGACTCTGTTCAATGGGCCAACAAGCGGCTGACTGGGCCGGAGCAAGAGGTGCAAGTAAGAACCATAGAGAGTCTTGGAGATCGGGTGGGAGAAACATTTGCGTATTACCAAAAAATCTCATCTCCGCGTGAGCTGGAATTGGCTATTTTAATGGGGCCATTTTGGGAGATCCAAGGTGAGTGGTTACAGGGGTGTGAGATTTTGCAGGCTGCCCTGACGCCGCTTTGTGATGAAGCGTCTGATGCCCGAGCAATGGGGTCTGCGTGGTTGAGTTATTTGATGTATTGCCAGGATAACTACGAATCTGCCCAGCAGGAGGCCAAAAAAGCCGTGCGAATTGGCAAGCAGATCGGCAACGATGAAGCCCATGCCCTAGCATTGAACACTCTCGGTTCTATAGCTAGATCAAAAGGCAACTATGATCAAGCGAGATCGGCGTTTACAGAAAGCCTCGCAACGGCTCAACGCGCAAAGATCGATTGGCTGATTAGCTGGACACTCAGGGGATTAGGCAGACTGGCGGAGGTGCAAGAAGATTATGGCTTCGCGGAGAACTGGTATCTAAAAGGCTTGGCGAAGATAGAAGAGAGCCAGGATGGATATATCATCCCGCTTCTCCAAACCTCCCTCAGCGCGGTGACGTGCAAGCAAAACAATATCGACCAGGCCAAGTTTTGGGTTGAGAAAAGCCTGGAGAGCCGCAATAAAGAAGTTCTCTCCAGTTCGTATTTCAATCTGGGGCTGATCGAGGAAAGCTCTGGCAATAGCCAAGGTGCGTTTGGGCATTACAAGAAATCTCTCTCCCTGTGCCAAGAGATCGCAGACAAGCGGGGCCAAGCTCGCGCCTTGGAGGCGATGGCCAAAGCGACTTATCTTCAGGGCAATGAAAAAGAATCGGCGGGATTGTATGGATTGGCAGATAAAATTCGCATGGCGATCGCTGCCCCATTGTCGCCTTCTGAGCAGAAGTCTTATGGCGGATTGATCCTCTCCGCCAAAAAGAAATACTCTTCTGAATTCTCGAATGAGGCCGTTTTATTGGGGAAAAGCGAGGTTTAGGCGGCCGGGATTGCGATGCTGACAAATATACTCATTCAGTGAATATCACATACAGTTTTGGCCAATAGCTTCTGCCACAAACTTTTAAGTAACGGCAATCCCACCACACACCAAACCGCTGGAGGTCAACCCTGCGCCAGACAAGGCCATCTCAGAACTATCCGCCTCGCAATCTCTATAATTTATTTACTGGATCTCTGCCGCAAAAGGGAGCATAAACAGGCCCTCATTTGACATACAGACTTCAGGATTTCTGAATTGCTGTGCTTGAAAACCCAAGGGGTAAATTGTTGACTGAGTTGAGAGCGCGCCCGGCAGGGCTCGAACCTGCGACCTACGGCTTCGAAGGCCGGCGCTCTATCCAACTGAGCTACGGGCGCACACGATCGGTAATTTGTATCACAGACCGAGTTGTAGCAGCAATAGAAGTATCGGAAGAAATGTGCGAATCTTTCGGTCGAGCGCCGTCTGATCAGTCTTCATTCAGCATGGTGATCCGCCGTCGATCGTGTTCCGGTTTCGACGAGAAGAGGCGTTTAAAGAATCCCTGGCGGCGCGGCATCAGCAGCCGTTTGATCCTCGGGATCACCAGGCGGGTCGCCGCCTCGCCCGCCGCGATTAAATCGGGGGCTTTCGACAGGTCATCCGGGCGCAGGTGTTCGATCTGCGGCCGAATCACGATATCGGCGTCCGTGTAGATATAGTTGATCGAGCTGCGCCCCATAATCGAGAGCGCCTGCATCATCACGGTAAACATGTGTGTCGGTTGGGGAATCGGCATGTGTTGCGAATTGACATCGACGGCAATCACCAGCTCGCCGCCCATCATGCGGGCGACTGAAGCCGGGATGTGGCCGACCAGTCCGCCGTCGACCATCATTCGGCCGTTGACCATGACCGGGGTATAGAAGACCGGCATCGCGCAACTGGCGCGGATGGCCAGCGGCATGCTCCCCTCCGTGTAGACGACCATCTTTCCAGCCTGGAGGTCGGTCGCGACGGCGCCGAACGGAATCCGCGTCAGCTCAAACTCCGCCACCGGAAAATGTTGTTTAACATAGGCTTCCGTGCGCCGACTGTCGTAAAAGCCCAGGCGCGAGACCGTCATCCGCCCTAGATCGCTCCAACTGATCCGGTTGGCCAGTTCTTCGATCTGGTCGGGAGTGAGCCCGGCCGCATAGGCCCCTCCGATGAGCGACCCGACACTGGTGCCGGCTATCAGATCGATGGGAATCTGGTTCTTCTCCAATTCGCGGAGAACGCCGATATGTGCGCAGCCTCGCGCCATCCCGCCCCCCAGGGCCAATCCCACCCTGGGTCTTGCTGATCCTTCGACACCACCATTTTTCATCATAAGTCCGGGTTGCCTCCGAATTACCTGCGATCCGCCATAATTCTATCAGAACAGGGCGGTTTTAGGGTCCGGCTAGAAGTTTGCAAGGGGTGGGCGGCTCTCCGATCGAAAAGGACCCGGGGTGAAAATGTTGCTTGACGCTATCTAAGGTCTAGGGTAAAACTGACAGGCTGCGGTTGAGACGGAGTTAACGTTTGCCGCTTTCAATTGTTGCGCTCATCAAGACGGTCACCGATGAGCGGCGAGATCACGACCCAAGGAGGAACGAGTGCATAATATCCCTCGCTATTGCTCATTAGATGGTTTTACCGAGCTGAGTTCCTCGCTTGATGGGGTCGCCCTTCGAACCCTGGCGCCGTTCGACACCGTCTGCGCTCGCACCCTCAACAACGAATACTACATCTTTTTGATCGAACCCGAAACCGGCAAGGCTCTAATCCAGGGTGGACGATACTTCTCCCAACCGGTCGAGGCGACCGTCAGCGGCTCGACGTTCGGAGGTTGTATGTTGAAGATGGGTTACCTGGCGGTCGGACTCCGGATCGAGTTCTGCACCGGGGGTCAGCGAATCGTGACCTCCCCCGTCAAATCCCTGCACATCGAACACGGCGAGAATTAATCTTACCCTCTCCGCCTTTTCAGCCAGATCACCAACAGCACAGCCAGACCACCCGACATATCGATGAAACTATCGTAGACCGAACTTCCGCGAGTTCTGGTGAAAGACTGATGGTATTCGTCCAACAGGGCGTAGGTCACGATGATCAGCAGGCTGTAGATCAGCCATCGCCAATGCCAGCGGAGATCGGAGCTGGAGCGAAAGGCGCGGAAGAGCAGCCACGCCAGGATTCCGTATTCGGTGAAGTGCCCCGCCTTGCGGATTAAGTAGTGGACCCGGCCGAACTGCTCGGGGGACCAGCCCTCGCCGAACAGCAAGAGCAGTTTCCGCAGCAAGTTGCCGGTATTTTCACCTGAGAAGCTATCGGTGGAGAAGAAGAAGATGGCCGCCAACCAGAGGATCGGCGGCAACCAGTAACGCAACTTATGGCCCGGCGAAGAGCGGGGCTCAATCCGGGGCTCGAGGTCTTCCAAGAGTCTCAAACGTCCAACTTCAAATCCGCAAACTCAAATTGCGGGGTTCCTGAATCAGAGGGCTTCCGCGCCGCTGACGACTTCGATGATCTCGCGGGTGATCGCCGCCTGCCGGACCCGGTTCATATTGAGCGTCAATCGATCGATCACTTCGGAGGCGTTCTTGGAGGCCGAATCCATGGCCGTCATTCGCGCTCCCAGTTCCGAGGCCACCGATTCCAACAGCGCGTGGTAGACCTGATTCTCCACCAGTTTCGGCAGGAGTTCGCTGAAGATGACAGCGGCCGGCTGCTCGTAGAGGTAGTCGACCAGAGATTCGTTCGAGGCCTCTTCCGGAGCATCGATCCGGCCGACGGGCAGCAGTTGCTCGACCACGGCTTTTTGCGCGAGCGCGGATTTGAATTCGTTGTAGAGCAGATAGACCCGATCGATCGGGGACTCCTCCGATCTGAAGTCGGCGACCAATTGTTGGGCGATCTGCCCGGCATCCGCGGAATTGACCCGGCCCGTGCCGGTGATGTTGAGATGTTCGCGGCGGATCTTGACCTGGCGGCGACGAAAGAAATCATATCCTTTGCGGCCGATCAGGACCAGTTCGACCTGGCGACCCGAATTTTGGCGCAGGAACTCCTGGGCCGCCTTGATCAGGTTGGCATTGAATCCTCCGCACAATCCCTTGTCGGCCGTCACCACGGCCAGGATCACGCGTTCCGGCTGCGATTCGCGCTCGTGGCCGGTCAGCAGAGGGTCCTTGAACTCCCCCGTCCGGCGAGCGACATCGCCCAGAATCTGCATCATCTTGGTGGTATAGGGCCGCGCGGCCACCACCCGCTCCTGCGCGCGCCGCAACCTGGCCGCCGAGACCATCTTCATGGCCTTGGTGATCTGCCGCATGTTCTTGACGGCGCGCACTCGCCGCCTCAGGTCTTGTAGATTGGGCATGGATCAGGCTCCCGTCGTCTTGGCCAGCGCGCCGTAGCGTTTCTTGAACTCATCGAGCGTGGAGGCCAGCAATTTCTTGACTTCGTCGTCGATCTGCCGCTTGGTCCGCAGCGCGGTGAGCGCGGCGGCGCCGCCGCTCTCCAGGTACTTCAACAATTCGCTCTCGAAGTGCCGGACCTTCTCGACCGGAACATCGTCGACATAACCGTTCGACGCGGCCCAGATCACGGCGACCTGTTTCACGACCTCCATCGGCTGGTACTGATCCTGTTTCAGGATCTCCGTCAACCGCTGGCCGCGGGCCAATTGTTTCTGAGTCGCCGCATCCAGGTCGGAACCGAACTGCGCGAAGGCCGC
>DATEFT010000763.1:0-3604 GCA_035280505.1 Blastocatellia bacterium
CTCCGTCCCAATCCGGCATGGCTCCGAGTTGAAGACAGCCCCGCAGATAACGGCAGACGAAATCGTCCGGATTGGAGATGCCGGTCCGGCTGTCTCCCGCGATTCGTCCCGGCCGATAGATGCTGACCGGAAGCCCTCTCGCCCGCGCCGCCATGACCAATCGCTCGGCGACCCATTTACTTTGAGCATAACCGGCGGGCAGGCGCCGGTCGTCACCCGGCGGGGCGGGCTCATCATCTTCCCGAATTACCGATGCCGGGCCGGTCGCGGAGAAGACGGAGATCGTGGAGACGTAATGAAAAGGTTTAGCCTTGGCCCGACTCGCCAGCCTCAGAGCTTCCTGGGTCCCCAGGACATTGACCGGCTTCAGAAGAAAATAGGGATAGACGAAGTTGACCGAGGCCCCGTTGTGATAGACGAGGTCGGCCGTCTCCGCGATCGATTGAAAGACCTCCGGCGAGAGCCCCAGCCGCGGTTGCGCGAGATCGCCCGGAACCGGGACGATTCTCGAGGCGAAACGATCATCGCCGAGCCGATAAGAGTCGAGTGCGGCCAGGAGCTTCCGGCGCCCCTCTTCGGCATCGCGGGAACGGACCAGGCACCAGACCTCGGCCTCCGTCCGGCGCAGAAGGGCCTGCAACAGGAAGGCGCCCAGAAAGCCGGTCGCTCCCGTCAGGAAGATGCATCTCGTCTCGCTCATCGGCCGGGACCAGACGGCGGCGGGCTGGATCTCGGGATCTAAAACGGCCTCGGCCCGCAGATCCGGCGTCAGCGTCCGGTCGGTCGCCAGATAGCCGGCCATCTCCGCCAGGTTGGCGGACTGCAACAGGGCGCCGACCTCGACCTGCCGGCCGAGCCGTTCCTGCATCCGGTTGATCAGCAGAATCCCCTTGATCGAGTCGCCGCCCAGCTCGAAGAAGTTGTCGCGCCTCCCGACTCGCTCGACCTCGAGGATCTCCCGCCAGATGCCGGCCAGCAGTTCTTCCAGTTCGCCCTGCGGAGCCTGACCGGGCCCCTCACGAATCGAAAGGGCCGACCGCGCCTCGCCGGCGGCCGGCAACGCTCTCCGATCCACCTTGCCGTTCGGGGTCAGGGGCAGCGACTCCATCACGATGAAAGAGCCGGGGATCATCGGCGCCGGCAGCCTTCCGGCCAGAGCCCGGCGCAGCTCGCCGATCAGACCCTTCCGATCGGCGCGTGGCGATGCGGGGACGAGATAGGCGACCAGACGGGGCAGCTCTTCCGGCGTCGTCGAATGCTCGACGGCCACAACGGCGTGCCGAACCTCCGGACACTGCCGGAGAACCGATTCGATCTCCTCCAATTCGATTCGATACCCGCGGATCTTCACCTGATGATCGACGCGGCCCAGAAAATCGATCTCGCCGTTGGCCAGATAGCGCCCACGGTCTCCGGTTCGATAGAGGCGGGCGCCCGGCTCGACGCTGAACGGATCCGGGATAAATTTTTCGGCGGTCAGTTCGGGAAGACCGGCATAGCCGCGTGAGACTCCGGCCCCGCCGATGTAGATCTCGCCCGGGAAGCCGACCGGCACCGGGTTCAATCGTGAATCGAGCAGGTAGATTCGATTATTCGCAATCGGCCTGCCGATCGGCGGTCGATCGCCGCCAATCGAATCGCCGGAGTCCACCCGGCTGACGCTGCTCCAGACGGTGCATTCGGTGGGGCCGTACTCATTGAAGAGCGGAACGTGCGGCAGAACTTCGCGATGCCTCGCCACCAGCGCGGCGGAGCAGGACTCTCCCGCCACGATCACGGCCTTGAGACAACCAAGCCACGCCCGCTCCGGATGTTGCAGCAGGGCCTCGTAAAATGAAGGGATGCACAGCAGGTGCGAGAGGCGGTGATCGGCGATCGAGTAGATGAAACGCGTGAGGTCCTGATGAAAGTCGTTCGCGGCCAGGGCCAGCGTCCCGCCTTGAGAGAGCGTCCAGAAGATGCCCGCGATCGAACTGTCGAATGAGAACGGCGAGACCAGCATGAATCCGGTGACCGGTTCGCGGTAATAGAGATGACGGGCCTGATTCGATGCGGCCAGGTTTCGATGCGTCACCATGACGCCTTTGGGACGGCCGGTCGATCCCGAGGTGTAGATGAGATAGGCCAGGTGATCCAGCCCCGCCGGCGGCGCGGGATGCGCCTCGTTCGCCGGTGCGATCGTCTCCCAATCGGCGTCGAGCGCCACCGTCCGGCAGCCCGCTCCCTCGAAATGGGAGCGCAACCGGCTGTGGGTCAACAGCAACGCGGCCCCGGCATCGCGAATCACGAAGGCGAGGCGCTCGGAAGGCAGATCCGGATTGAGCGGAACGTAGGCCCCACCCGCCTTCAGAATGCCCAGAATCCCAACCATCATCTCCAGCGAACGATCCAGGCGGATCGCCACCGGCACTTCCGGCCCGACTCCCGATCGCCGCAGAAAGTCCGCCAATCGGTTCGATCGCTCGCTCAACTCGCCGTAGGTCAGGGATCGGTCGGCATCGATCACCGCCACCGCTTCCGGACGGCGCTCCGCCTGCGCCTCGATCAATTCGTGGAGGCATCCATTCGGAGGAGCCGAGGCCGCCGTCTCGTTGAATTCGACGAGCACCTGTCGCCGTTCGTCAGGGCCAAGCAGATTCAGGGCCGTGACGGCGACCTGCGGGGTTCGGAGCGCCTCGTCGAGCAGCGTCCGAAGATAGCCCATCAGGCGCTGAACCTCTTCCGCCGCCAGCCGGCGCGGGTCGTAGTCGAAGGTCAGGCGCAACCCGAGGTCGTGGCGAAGACCGAAGAGCCCGAGCTCGAATCTCTCGCCGGAAGAAGAGGAGCCCTCGATCGAGAGCGGTCCGCCCGGCTCGCGATCCGGGCGCGGCCGCAGGTCGAAACAGAGCGGAAAGAACGGAGGCTGCTTCCGGTCGGACGTCGCTCGCGACTTCGGACTCTCCCAGGAGAAGTAGTGCTGCTGCCGGCAGTCCTCGATTCTCGTTCGATCGAGACGCCGGGCCAGGTCGGCAAAAGATTCGTCATCCTCCGACCAGCCGGGCAACCGGCCAGGGAGCGGCAGGAACCCGGCAAACGGCCCGGCGGTCTCCTGGACCTCTTCCAGACCTCGTCCGTCGCAGCCATGGCCAATGATCGGATTCGGGTTCTCGGTCAGGCGCCCGATCAGCCCCGAGAGGCCCGCGAGCAGGATCGCGCCGGTCGAGACATCGAGGCGGTCCGCCGTCGCCTCCAACCGCCCGGCCTGCTCCGAATCGAGTTCGGCCGTGATCGAGCGCGGATCGAAAGGCCCCGCCGGCACGGCCCGCCGCGCGAACGGAAGCTCCAGGTCCGAAAGCCGCTCCGGATCGAACCAGCCCCAGTATCGGCCAGCCTCTGCCCAGACGCTCTCCTCCAACAGCTCGTTCTGCCATTCCGAGAATTGCAGATATTGAATCGGTTCGTCGGCGGGGTCATCAACTTCGGACGACGACAACCACCGGTTGAGTTCGGCGGCCAGCCGGTCGAGCGTCAGCAGGTCCGCACAGAGCGCGGGCAGGGTCAGAACCAGGAGCCTTCGATCCGGCAGGCTCCAGATCGAGGCGCGCAGAAGGGGGCCCTGTTCGAG
>DATEFT010000764.1:0-6671 GCA_035280505.1 Blastocatellia bacterium
CCGGCCGGAAATTGCCGCCCCAGTTCCGCGACGAAGGCCGCGCGTCCGGCCTGGGTGAAGAGTCCCAGAAACTCTCCGAGATCCAGGTAACAGGTCAATTCATCGACGCTCGTCCGGTCGTCGGTCTCGAGCAGATCGTACTGAACCGCCAGGCCGCGCAGCATTTGAATCAGGTACTCTCCCAGCTTGCGATCGGCCGGAGGACCGGCGGCATTCTCGGGTTGGAAGGTCTCGCCGATGGCCCGAAAGAGAAAGTTGCTCTCGATCGCCTCCTTGTATTTGTGTCCGCTGCTGATCCGCTGCTTGATCGAGGTCTCGCTGGCATAGACGTGCAGCAATCCTCCGGTGGCCGATTCGATCGAGCGCTCGGCGTTCTGCGTCAGTTGTTTGAGGCTGTCGTAACCCCAGCCCGTGACGTTGACGTGCAGGTGCGCGCTCGTCGTCAGGCTCCTGGTGAGGACTCCGCCATGAATCTTGACGAAAGACGAATGGTATCGCCTCAACACCTCGCGCAGATCTCCGAGCGCCGCCAACTGAGCGAGCTCGCGTCCCGGAGCCTGATTCAGATCGAGTTCCAGGTCCAGCAACTCTTCGTCGCGTTCCGTCCGGGCATAGGCAAAATGCAGATCGAAAGAGAATTTCCGATTTACGGCCGCGGTCAATTTCTCGTACCAGTTCTGTTTGAACTGGTCGATCTTTTTCAGCCCGGCCTGCAGCGTGGCGACGGCGGCGGCCAACTCGCCGGGTGGAATCTGAGCCCAGGCCCGGCCGATCAACCGCCCCGCCAGGTCCTGCAACTTTTCGTCAGCGAGGCTCTTCAATTCCTCTGGCGTGTCGATCCGGCCGAGTTGCTCCAGGAGCGAGTCGAGAGGAAAGGCGGCCTTCAGCCGAGCGATCAGGTCCCGGATGGGTTCGGTCGTCTCCTCCTCGAGGAAGTCGCGAGCCTGTCGAATGAACCGGGAGAACTCCGCGAACTCCTGGTTCAGTTGCAGCAACGGATAGACGCTGGCTCCCCAGACGAGCTGGATCACTTCCCAGGCATCGAGTTGATCGGGGGCCGTCGAATCGTCCGAGGCCAGCCCGATCAGTTCCGCCGGATCGCTGACCCCGGTGAGGAGATTGAGCGTCCTCCGCAGTTGAGGAATTCGATCCAGATAGGCGTAATAGAGATCCAGGATGCGAGAATCCAGGTTGTGGTAAGCGGCGGCCACCTCCCGCGCTCGTTTCAAGAAGGTCTCCAGCGTTTGATCGCTGAGCGCCTGACCGATCAGGTTTCCGGCCCAGTCATGAATAAAACCTTGGATCGCGAGCGTGAGGTTCCGTTCGAGTTCGGCCACCGATGAATAGTTCGAGAATTGATGAAAATAACCGAGCACCTGTTCGACGTCGGCGCCGATCAGGCGGATCAGAAATTCGTCCGCGCTGCGGGGCAGTCCCTTGAGGGGCGGATTGCCGCCGAATCCGAAATCGGCCGTGAAGTTGAACGGCGTCTCCCGGTTTTGACGAACGATGAACCGGGCCCAGCCCTCACGCTCGCCGCGGCGCGCTTCGAGGCTGAATTCGCCGGCCAGCCGATATTCGATGTTCGCCGCCGCCATCAACCGGAGCCCGAAGTCGAGATCGAGTTGAAGCTGATTGAATTCGATGGATCGGGAGCCCGTCAATTGATAACCCCAGTTGAGCCCCGCCAGCAGTTTAAGGTACCCGCCGAAACGCGTGATCAGGACCTCGCCCGGCTCCGGAATCTCGGCGGCGACATCGATCTGCTGGGGCAGGCGGAGGCTGCCGAAGAGATCCCCCAGGATCTCGGCGGCCGTCCGCTCCGGATCGTAGACTTTCAATCGTTCATAGGCGACCTGGCCGCCCGCCTGGATCCCGAAGGTTCCCGAGAGCGGGCCGAGGGGAAGACCGGACGCCGCCGAGAACTCCCCTTTCGCGTTGAAGAGCAGCCGCACGTACAATCGATCGGCCGCGAGGAATTGGCTCAATTGATAGGTCTTGAGAAGCTCGCTCTCTCGATCGGGCCAGATCAGTTGGACCTGGTGGCCGGCGTCCACGCCGATGCTCAATTGCAGGCCGTCGGCGCGTCCCAATCGCAGCCCCCGGCCGGCGGTGAAGCTGAAATCGATCTCGGCGATCCGGTCGATCGTCGGGAGAAACTTGCCTCCCGTGGCGATCAGCGTCGCCCACAGATTCTGGTCCGACTTCAACACAAATGTTCCGGCGCCGCTCAAGAAAGACTTTTTGAAGGTGTCGGTATCTATCAGAAAGATCGACATGGAGCTTCTCCTTGACCTGAATGGTGATCCACCCCAAACTGTGGGGAGCATGACCTGATTTATGAAGAGTGCGAGAAATAGAAAGTATATGGCACAGCTCGTCTACAATTTTAAAGATATGACTCGAAGACAGCAACTGGGAGTCTGGATGGTGCTCACCGCTTTGTTGGCCGTCGCCCTCTACCGCTGGCTCAATCTTCCTCAATGAATCGATCGAATCGGACATCACCGCTGGTCGCCGTCGTCGGCCCGACCGCTTCCGGCAAGAGCGATCTGGGGCTGGCGCTGGCCGAACGTTTCGAGGGCGAGATCATCAACTGCGATTCGGTGCAGGTCTATCGCGGGATCCAGATCGCCACGGCCAAGGTTCCGCTGGAGGAGCGACGAGGGATTCCGCATCATCTGATCGACATCGTCGAGCCGGTGGAAAATTTCACCGCCGTGGCCTGGGCCGAGCGGGCGAAAGAGGTCATGGCCGAGATCGAGGCGAGGGGCAAACAGATCTTTCTGGTCGGCGGCACCGGGTTCTATCTGCGGGCCCTGACGACCAGGTTCTTCGAGGCGCCGGAGATCGATGAGCGCCTCCGTCCGCGCTTGCAGGCGATGATGCAGCGGCGCGGCGCGGATCATCTGCACCGGATGCTCGTCCGCGTCGATCCGGAGTCGGCCGCGAAGTTCGCGCCGAACGACTGGCCCCGCGTGAGCCGCGCGCTGGAGGTCTACTTCTCATCGGGGACGCCGTTGTCGGCCTGGCAGCAGCGCTCGCCGGAGGAGCCGACCGCCGATGCCGACCGCCTGCGTTATTTCGTGCTGCAGCCGCCGCGCGAGGAGCTCTATCAGCGCATCAACACGCGGGTCGACGTCATGGTCGAGCAGGGCTTGCTCGCGGAGATTCAGTCGCTGATCGCGGCGGGAGTGCCGCCGACCGCCAAGGCTTTCAACGCTCATGGTTACAAACGGTTCGTGGAGCACCTGATGGGAAAACGCTCGCTGGAGAGCGCCATCGAGCAGATGAAACTGGACACGCGGCATTACGCCAAACGGCAGTGGACCTGGTGGCGGGCGCAGCCGAATACGACCTGGTTCGACGGGTTCGGATTTGAGGAGCGGGTGATCGAGGCGGCGGCGGAGGTTTATCGCGAAATCTCGGGCCGGTAGAAAGATGAACCGCGAAATACGCGAAATACGCGAAAGGTGATTGATTTCGCGTATTCCGCGTGTTTCGCGGTTTAGTGTCTTAACCGGGATGTCCGTTGCGAGTCTGAAACTCCTTCATGAACTCGACGAGTTTCGTGACTCCGGCCTTCGGAAAGGCGTTGTAGATCGAGGCGCGCAATCCGCCCACGGATCGGTGGCCCTTCAATCCGTCGAGTCCGGCGGCGGTCGCTTCCTTGATGAACTTCTTCTCTAGTTCTTCGCTCGGCAGACGGAACGTGACGTTCATCAGGCTCCGGCAGCCCTTCTCGGCGTGGCCGCGGTAATAACCGTCCGAGGAGTCGATGGCGTCATAGAGAATCTTGGCCTTCTCCTTGTTCACCGCGTGAATCTTGTCGATCCCGCCGATCTCGTTGAGCAGCCACTTGAAGACGAGGCCCGAGAGGTAGATCGCAAAACAGGGCGGCGTGTTGTACATCGAGCCGTTCTTGGCCAGGTTCTTGTAATCGAGCATGGCCGGCAACCCGTCCGGGACCGACGCCAACAGCTCGTCGCGAACGATGACGATGGCGACGCCCGCCGCTCCGGCGTTCTTCTGGGCGCCCGCGTAGATCAGGCCGTACTTGCTGACATCGATCGGCTTGCTCAGGAAGTTCGAGGACATGTCGCAGACGAGCGGGACATCCCCGGTCGGCGGCTCCTCCTGGAACTCGACCCCGAAGATCGTCTCGTTCGAGGTGTAGTGCAGGTAGGCCGCCTTCGAGTCGAGCTGCAGTTCCTCGGGCTTCGGCAGCCGGTTGAAATTGGTATTGGCCGTCGACCCGGCCTCGCGGATCGAGCCCAGCTTCTTGGCCTCCTTGAACGCGCCCTGTCCCCAGCTGCCGGTGAGGATGTAATCGGCGCTCTTTTCTTTCGGCAGCAGGTTCATGGGAATCATCGAGAACTGCAGGCTGGCGCCGCCTTGCAGGAAGAGGACCTTGTAGTTCTCCGGGATCGCGAGCACCTTTCTCAGGTCGGCTTCCGCCTCGGCGATGATCTGTTCGAAGGCTGCTGAACGATGGCTGATCTCCAGGACCGACATGCCGACGCCGGGAAGAGCGAACAGATCACGTTGGGCCTGTTTGAGGACCGGTTCCGGAAGCACGGCCGGTCCGGCGCTAAAATTAAAAATGCGTTCTGTCATTAACTGATACTCCTTAGAATTGGGTTAAATGATATGGCTCAGCAGACCATCTCTCAACTTCGGTTCGAACCACGTCGATTTGGGCGGCATAATCTCGTTTGCATCCGAGACTTCGATCAGTTCCTCGATCGAGGCCGGGTAGAGCGAAAAGGCCACCGCCGCCTGGTCCTGGTTGACCAGTTTCTCGAGCTCCTGCGGGCCGCGGATGCCGCCGATGAACTCGATCCGTTTATCCGTGCGCAGATCTTGAATTCCCAGGGTCGGCGCCAGCAGCAGGTCCTGGAGCAGGCTGACGTCGAGCCGGTCGATGATCTTGGGGCGATGGGAGAGCTCGCTCTTGACTCGCAATCCATACCAGCGGCGATTGAGATACATGGAGATCGCGCCCCGCTGATTCGGTGACGGATCGGCGTTCTCGCTGACCTCGAATCCCCGTTTGACCTCCGACAAGAACTCTTCCGAAGTCCGCAGATTCAGATCTTTGACCACCCGGTTGTAGGGCAGGATGCGGAGCTGGTCGGCCGGGAAGATCACACACTGGAAGAAGTTATATTCTTCATGGCCCTGGTGCTGGGCATTTTGATCGCGCAGGACTTCGCGCGCGCGGCTGGCGCTCTTGGCGCGGTGATGACCGTCGGCGATGTATAACGACTTCAGCTCGGCGAAGGCGCTGATCAATGCCTGATTCATCGGAATCGGCACCCGCCAGACCGTATGGGTCACCTGATCGGGCGCCTCGAAGTGGAAGAGCGGCGTCCCGAGAGTGAGGGCCTTGCTCAACTCCTGGAGGGTCGAGCTGGGCTGGTGGATCAGAAAGACCGGGCCGGTCTGGGCGCGCAGGGTCAGGATATGGCGCGTCCGGTCGTCCTCCTTATCTTTGCGGGTGATTTCGTGTTTGCGAATGAGGTTCTGGTCGTACTCGTCGATTGAGCAACAGGCGACGAGGCCGGTCTGTTCCCGCCCGCCCATCCTGAGGCGATAGAAGTAGAAACTCGGTTCGTCTTCGAGGATCAGCGGCGCCCCTGAGAGCAGGCGGTCGAAATTGGTCGCGGCCCGGGCATAGACTTCATCCGAGTAGAGATTGGTGCCCTCCGGCATCTCGATTTCGGGTCGTGAGACTCTCAGGAAACTGAACTGATTCTCGCCCGCCAGGGCGCGCGCTTCTTCGGTATTGACGACGTCATAGGGAACGCTGGCGACCTCCGCCGCTCGCTCAGGCAGCGGGCGTAAGGCGCGAAACGGTTTAACAATTGACACGGGAAACGATCTCCTTTGCGAATGACATGACTGGTAAAAAGTAAGAAGAATTCTAGGTGGGGAGGAGAGAGAAATCAAACTCAACGGCGAGATCGGGCTCCGGAGCGGCCGCGAGCGGACGAGTAAGATTAACTTCCGCTCGCCACCGCCGGGATTCAAAGCTCTACTTCATGGCCTTTTCGATGGCCGCCACCAGCTCGGCGCGGTCGATCAGTCCGTATTTCGTATAGGAGAGGAGCCCCTGCTTGTTGAAGACCACGGTGGTCGGCAGCGCTCCCTGCCAATCCTTGTCGACCTGGGCCATCATCAGATCGAGATCGTCGGTGTCCTGGACCAGAATCTCGAACTGCGGCTTATGCTGTTTGACGAAGGGAATGACCTTGTCCTGGATATCCGAGACCTCATCGGCGCTGATCCCGACGATCCTGACGCCCTGCCCACGATACTTCTTGTCCAGTTCCAGAAATTCCGGAAACTCGATCACGCAAGGTTTGCACCAGGTCGCCCAGAAGTTGATGACCAGCACCTGGCCCTTGGCCGTATCTTTGAACTTGTTGAAGTCGGCAGGTTTGAGGAGCCCGATCTTGGGTTCTTCGCTTTCCACGCCGGCCGCCAGCGCCTTCGTTTCCAGCGAATCCTCATTGACCGAGCTTTTGACAGTCGATCCCATGAACACTCGAAAACAGACCACGGTCAGTGCCAGCAGGGAGATCGCCGTGACGATCAGTAGAACTCGCTTCTTCGGTAGAGATCGCTCCATAAATTTATTCCTCAAATATTTCCTCTTCGGGGTCGTC
>DATEFT010000765.1:0-8362 GCA_035280505.1 Blastocatellia bacterium
GGTTTAGTAGGCGTCATCCTGCGCAGGATTCAAGCTGCGCAAGATTCAAGCCGCTGAATACGCGGCTCGAATCTCAAATCTCAAATCTTTCAGGTCAGGCTCACCTGGACCGGGGGCAGGCCGCCGATCTCGCCGATTGCCAGGCCCTGTCTGGCGGGAAAGTAGAGTCCGGTGTACGACCCGGTGGTGATGATGGTCTCGGGGCCCAGCTCCAGCCCCAGGCCGATCGAATGGTTGACGACCCAGCCCAGCAGCCGGCGCGGGTCTCCCGCGGGATTGGCCGGAACATCCGGCACAATGTCGATCGTCTCGTACGAGAACTTCACGTCCGGCGTCAGGAAGGGGAAGGCGCCCCGGTAGGCGACGGGCTCGCCGGTCACCAGCGCCCCGTGATTCTGCAGGTCGGCCATCTGTCCGAGCTGGTTGACGTTCGGCCATTGCGCGAAGCGGCTCGAGACCACTTCGATGGCGGCCATCATCGATTCGACGCTGTTGAGCACCTCCTCGTCGGAGTACGGTCCCTCGCCGGGCCGGAATCGCCTTCCGAAGCGGAAAGCGATCTCGAGTTCCAGCCCCAGGAGCGTGAAGGATTCGCGCTTCAAGGTGGCCGGGCTGCGGTGGACTCCATCCGCCGGCAGCGGCGACCCCAGGATCGGCGCGGTGTCCGACTTGGCTCCGATCTTCCAACCTCCGACCGTGGCTTGCCGCTGTCTCAGCACCTCCAACTGCACGGCGATGGCCGATTCCGTGTCGGCCGGGGCGAGGTCCGCCGGCAACTCCGCCAGCGGGACGCCGGTTCGCTGGGCTTTGACCAGCAGGCGCGCCAACTCCATTCGAGAAGAAATGCTCATTTCAGGCTCCCTCAGCACTTTGGAAATTAAGTATTTGGAAATCGAAATTTAAACCGCGAAAACCGCGAAAACCGCGAAAATTTGATAATTCCGCGTCTTCCGCGTCTTTCGCGGTTTGAATCTCTAACTCCAAAGAACCTGATTTCCAGAATACTTAGTATTTCAAGATTGCACACTGATGGCCGGCCCCGGATCGGGGGCCGCGGCCATCCCCGCTTCAAACTTGCTCTCCGGTTGCATGCGAAACGCCAGCAGCATCCCCGCGGCCATCAGCGCCATGCTGATGACGAAGGGCAGTTCCCAATTCTTGTATCGGTCGATCAGAATGCCCGACAGGACCGGGCAGATGATGGCAGCCAGCGCCGAACCGGTGTTCATCATACCACTGGCGGTGCCCGAATGGTCAGGCGCAATGTCCATCGGGATCGCCCACATGGGCCCGATGGTCAGTTCCGCAAAGAAGAACCCGGCCGAGAGGCTGAGCACCGAGACGTTCAGGTCGTGCGTCAACATCAGCGGGATCAGGGAGAGCAGGGTCAGGAACATGCAGATCGAGACCATCCAGCACCGCGCCAGTTTCAGGTTCCCGGTGCGTTTGAGCAATCGGTCCGAGACGATCCCGCCCAGCGTATCGCCCACCACTCCGGCGAAGAAGACGCTCGAAGCGAAGAGCGCCGATTTCTTGAGGTCCAGGCTGTGACTGTGCAGGAAGTACTGCGGGACCCAGCTCAGGAAGAGCCAGAGCGTCCATCCGTAACAGAAGTAGACGACGGTCACCGGCACCATGCGTTTGAAGAGGCGGCCCCAGGGCACCTGATTCGACTTGGCTTTGGGAGTGGGCAATTCCGCCAGCTCCTCCGGCGTGATTCGCGGATGCTCTTGCGGCGTTTCGGTGAAGGTCAGGGCCCACAACGCCACCCAGACGAAGCTGATGACGGCGCAGACGTAGAACGAGTAGCGCCAGCCGCTCGACGTCATGACGAAGACCACGATCGCCGGGGCCACGGCGTTGCCGATGCGGGCGCCGGCATGCGTGATCCCCTGGGCGAAACCGCGCCGCTCCTTGGAGACCCAGCGCGACATGGCCGAGGTCGCCGCCGGGAAGGTGGCGCCCTCGCCGAAGCCCAGCAGCAGACGGGCGGCCAGCAGCGAGACCAGGCCGACGCTCAATCCGCAGATGGCGGTCGCGGCGGCCCAGATGACGCCGCAGGCGATCAGCGTCCGGCGCGCTCCGAAACGGTCGCTGACCCAGCCCCCGATGATCTGGAAGACCAGATACGGATAGGCGAAGGCCGAAAAGACCAGCCCGATCTGCGCATTGTTGAAGCCGAACTCTTTTCCGAATCCCGCCGAGGAGGTACTGACGTTGACCCGGTCCAGGTAGGTGATGAAGTACATGAGGCACAGCAGAAACAAGACGACATGAGTAACACGCAAGCGTTTCATGATGGATCTCCTTGGATTGTCAAACCTGCTGGTACAAGTTACGGATTGCGACGCGGAGAACTACGTTACGTGCATGGGGCGGAAGGCCCTTACTGCGCCTTCTGGGGCGCGCCCGGGGCCGGGCGGCCGGCGAAATGTTCCATGGCCGCCGGCATTCCGCTGGCGGCGAGTTTGACGCCCGACAGTTGCAGCCCCATCTCGCAACCGGCCAGGGTGGCCAGCAACGTCAGGTCGTTGGCAAAACCGAGATGGCCGATGCGGAAGCCGCGGCCTTTGAGCTGGCCCAGGCCGGTGCCGAGCGAGAGGTCGAAGCGTTCGTGAATCAAACGCCGCACCGCGTCGGCGTCGAGGCCGGCCGGCATGAGCACCCCGGTCAGCACCGGCGAATAGACGCTCGGGTCGGCGCACAGGATCGGCAGGCCCCAGGCCCGAACGGCGGCGCGGACGCCCTCGCCCCACCGCTGGTGGCGGGCGAAGACGTGATCCAGCCCCTCGGACTGGAGCATGTCGAGCGATTCGGAGAGCCCGTACAGGAGGTTGGTATTGGGCGTGTAGGGCCAGTACCCGGTTCGGTTCGCTTCCAGGATCTCGCTCCAGTCCCAGTACGAACGGGGCAGCCGGGCGGTCCGATGGGCCTCGAGGGCCCGCGGCGAGAGGGCATTGAAGCTGATGCCAGGCGGCAGCATGAGCCCCTTCTGCGATCCGCCGACCGCCACGTCCACTCCCCATTCGTCGTGGCGATAGTCCGCGCTGGCCAGTCCCGAGATGGTATCGACCATCAACAGGGCGGGATGGGCCGCGGCCTCGATCGCCCGGCGGACCGCCGCGATGTCGGAGGTGACCCCGGTGGACGTTTCGTTGTGGACCACGCAGACCGCCTTGATCCGGCGCTCGGAGTCCTGGCGCAGGCGTCGTTCGATCAACTCGGCCTGCACCCCGTGCCGCCAACCGGGCGCCTGCGGCAGATGTTCGTCGGTGCCGCTCAGGGTCAGAATCTCCACCGAGAGTCCCAGCCGCGTCGCCAGCCGGGCCCAGAGGGCCGCGAAATATCCGGTCTCGTAGATGACGACCTGATCGCCGGGGCTCATCGTGTTCGAGAGCGCCGCCTCCCAGGCGCCGGTCCCCGAAGCCGGATAGACGATCACCGGATGCCGGGTCTGGAAGACCTCCCGCAACCCGGCCAGGACCTTGAGCCCCAGGGCGCCGAACTCCGGGCCGCGATGGTCGATGGTCGGCAGACTCATGGCCCGCAAGATCCGATCAGGGACCGGACTCGGACCGGGAATTTGCAGGAAATGCCGGCCGGAAGGATGGAAGTCGAGATTGAGCATCGCGCGTCCTTTCTGTCCTATCTGAGATGTCGGGCCTGTCTGACCTGTCGGGCCTGGGCGCTGTTCCGCCGGGGGTGATTTGTATACAAAATGTAAAGTGCCGCTCTTGAAAGCATCTTAGGCCCCTGTTTTCTTGAATGTCAAGCTTGACACTGGTATTTTTGTA
The DNA here is from genome assembly GCA_035280505.1 of Blastocatellia bacterium. Classification (GTDB taxonomy): domain Bacteria; phylum Acidobacteriota; class Blastocatellia; order RBC074; family RBC074; genus JAKEHZ01. Next base: position 3,795 of record DATEFT010000765.1, read on the forward strand.
TGCAAAATGCAGGTCAAAGAAGGATTGACATGGCTGAAGTTATTGAAATTTCGAGGCTAGCTTTACACGATCAGGTCTATTCCCGGTTGCGGGCGATGCTGGTCGAAGGACAGATCCCGCCCGGCGCCAAACTGAATGAGCGTGAGTTATCGGAGTTGATGCGTGTCTCGCGGACCCCGTTACGAGAGGCGATCAAGCTCCTGGCGGCCGAGGGACTGGTCGACCTGTTGCCCAATCGGGGCGCGGTGGCGGTCAAGCTCGGGGAGGCCGACGTCTTGAACACCTTCGAGGTGTTGGCCGGTCTGGAGGGGATGTCGGGAGAGTTCGCGGCGCAGCGCATCACCGATGCCGAACTGCGCGAGGTCCGGGCATTGCAGTATGAGATGCGGGCCTGTTTCACCCGGCGAGATCTCTCGGGCTATTACCGGCTCAACGCCGAGATTCACACCGCCATCAACAACGCGGCCAAGAACCCGGTGCTGGTCAACACCTACCGGGGGATCAACGCGCGCGTGCAGTCGTTGCGGTTCCGCACCAACCAGGACGAGGCGAAATGGAAGCGGGCGATGGCGGAGCACGAACAGATGCTCGAAGCCCTGGAGGCGCGCGACGGCAAGGCGTTGCGGACGGTTCTGGTCGAACACCTGCTGCGCAAACGCGATACCGTTCTTGAACAGATGCGCGCCGGCGACATCTACCCGGCCGCCGTTAAACCCGGTGCCGATCATGCTGACTGAATCCGAGAGACGCGCCCGCCCGGCCAACGAGGTCGTCGCGGCGCTGGCTCGTCGCCTGCGGGCGGAGACCGAGGGCGAGGTGCTCTTCGATCCGGCCTCGCGCGGACGCTATGCGACCGACGCTTCGATCTATCAGGTGCTGCCGATCGGGGTGCTGGTTCCCAGGAGCGGGCGCGACATTGCCGCCGCCATCGATATCGCCCGCGACCTGAAGGTGCCGATCCTGCCTCGCGGGGGCGGCACGAGCCAGTGCGGTCAGACGACGGGCGCGGCCCTGGTCATCGACAACTCCAAATATTTCCGGCACCTGCTCGAGATCGACGTCGAGGGCCGGACCGCGATGGTGGAACCGGGTCTGGTGCTCGACCATCTGAACGCGCACCTGAAGCCGCATGGCCTCTGGTTTCCGGTCGATGTCTCGACCAGCGCCCAGGCCACGCTGGGCGGGATGGCCGGCAACAACTCCTGCGGTTCGCGATCGATCGCCTACGGGAACATGGTTCACAACGTGCTCGGCGTCAGCGCCTGGCTCTCGGACGGCGCGCTGGTCGAATTCGGGCCGCTCTCGACCCTGGCGCCCCGCGCCGCCGAGGTGGCGGCCTTCGTGCGAGACCTGGCGCTCAGTCACCGTTCCGAGATCGAGGCGCGGTGGCCCAAGGTCATGCGCCGGGTCGCCGGTTACAACCTGGACATCTTCTGCAATCAGAGCGAACTGCCGTATACGGCCGACGGCCACGTCAACCTGGCGCACCTCTTGATCGGAGCCGAGGGCACGCTGGCCTATACCCGGAGCCTCACCCTGCAGTTGTCCGAACTGCCGCGGGCCAGGGTCCTGGGAGTCGTCAGCTTTCCGGCCTTTCGGGCGGCGATGGCGGCCACGCAACACCTCGTCCGGTTGGGGCCGACGGCGGTGGAACTGGTCGATCGCACGATGATCGAGCTGAGCCTGGGCAATCCCGCGTTCCGGCCGATCATCGAGGCGGCGCTGGTCGGCGACCCGGCGGCGGTGCTGCTGGTCGAATTCTGCGGTGAAGAGAAGAGCCGGTTGAGGCCGAGGCTGAAGGCCCTGACCGAACTGATGGGCGACCTGGGTCTGCCGGACTCGGTGGTGGAATTGTCGGACGACACGGCCCAGAAGAACCTGTGGGAGGTGCGCAAGGCCGGGCTCAACATCATGATGAGCCTCAAGGGCGACGGCAAGCCGGTCAGCTTCATCGAGGATTGCGCCGTCCCCCTGGAGCATCTGGCCGAATACACCGATCGCCTGACCGAGGTCTTCGCCAGGCACGGCACCCGCGGCACCTGGTACGCGCACGCCTCGGTGGGCACGCTCCACGTGAGGCCGATCCTGGACATGCGCCGGGACGGGTCCGATGGCGGCGCCGCCAGGATGCGAGCCATCGCCGAAGAGGCGGCGGAACTGGTGCGCCGCTACCAGGGCGCCTACAGCGGCGAGCATGGCGACGGCATCTCGCGCGGCGAATGGATCGAATGGCAGTTCGGTCCGGCGCTCAACGAGGCGTTTCGCGCGATCAAGCAGTGTCTGGATCCGATCGGGCTCTTCAATCCCGGCAAGATCATCGATCCGCCGAAGATGGATGACGGTTCGCTCTTCCGGTTCCCGCCGCCGTCGGCCCCGAAGCCCTATCGGCGGATCGAACTTCGACCGGCGCTCGACTGGTCCGAATGGAATGTGCAGGCCGATCCCGCGACCGGCGCGACCACGGCTCCCGGCACCGGAGGCGATTCGACCGGCGGCCTGGCCATGGCCGTGGAGATGTGCAACAACAACGGCCACTGCCGCAAGTTCGACGCCGGCACCATGTGCCCGAGCTATCGGGCGACCCGCGACGAACAGCACTCGACCCGCGGCTGGGCCAACACGCTCCGGCTCGCCCTCTCCGGACAGTTGGGGCCGGAGGCCTTCACGAGCGCGGAGATGCACGAGGCGATGGACCTCTGCGTCGGCTGCAAGGGCTGTAAACGCGAGTGTCCGATCGGCGTGGACATGGCGAAGATGAAGGTCGAGTTCCTCGCCCACTACAAGGCCCGGCATGGCTACACGTTGAAGGATCGCCTGCTCGCCCATCTGCCCGATTATGCGCGGATCGCGAGCCGGGTTCCGTGGCTCTTGAATCTGCGGGATGCTCTGCCCGGGGCCGCCCGGTTGAGCGAGCGCTGGCTCGGTCTGTCGGCCCGGCGCACGTTGCCGCGATGGAGATCCGACAGCTTCTGGCGCCGGTCTCGGTCCCCGCTCTTCGCGAGTCGCGACCAGGTGCTGGAGGCCGCCGCTGCCGGAGGCAAGGCCGCCGCCCTCTTCATCGATACCTTCAACGGAACCTTCGAGCCCGAGAACGTCTGGGCCGCCGCTCGCGTGTTGCGGGCCGCGGGCTACATCGTGTATGCCCTCTCGAAGCCCGGGCCGCATTACTGTTGCGGCCGGACCTATCTGACCAGCGGAATGGTCGAAGAGGCCAGAGTTCGGGCCGGAGCCCTGGTCGAAGGGCTCTGGCCCCTGGCCCAGGCTGGCCTGCCGATCGTCGGTCTGGAGCCTTCGTGTCTGTTGACGCTCCGCGACGAGGCGCTGGTCATGGGCCTCGGCGAACGGGCCGTGACCGTCTCGCGGCAGGCGCTGCTCTTCGAGGAGTTCGTCGCCCGCGAGGCCCGGGCCGGCCGGTTCGCCCTTGAACTGCAGGCGGTCGAGGCGCCGATCCTGCTGCATGGCCACTGTCATCAGAAAGCGTTTGGGGCCGTGCCCCCGGTCCTGGACGTGCTGCGGCTCATTCCCGGCGCGAGCCCCGAACTGATCGAGAGTTCGTGCTGCGGCATGGCCGGCAGCTTCGGTTACGAGGCCCGGCACTATGACCTGTCGATTCAGATGGCGGAGGCCGGTCTGTTGCCCGCCGTCCGCAAGCAGCCCCGGGCCATCGTGGTCGCGGACGGCACCAGTTGCCGGCATCAGATCGCCGACGGCGCGAATCGCGAAGCGATCCATGCGGCCAGGCTGTTGGAGAGGTTGATTCCGCCTGGCCTCGTTCATCCGACCCCCAGTCGTTAGTCCCCCCTACCAGTCAAGAGCCGTAAGTCTCTGGAAGTTCGATTCGAGACCGCGAAATACGCGAAAGACGCGAAAGGGCCTGTCTTTCGCGTCTTTCGCGTGTTTCGTGGTTGGTAAACCCATTTTGTTGACGAAGTGCTGATTAATAGGAGGAACCTGTATGATGATGATTTTCTGTAGCGGACGGGCCGGACGAAGGGTGATGCTGAGATCGGTGGCCGTTTACACGTTGACCGCGATCCTGATCGTTCTCGGATCGTCGCCGGGCCTGGCCCGGGCCGGATCGGGAGACGCTCCGCCCAAGGGGACTTCGCGGGGCAAGAGTCGAAAGGCGCCCCGGAAATCGACGGCCAAAGCGCCCGCCTGCACCGTCTGTGAGCAGGTCGAGGCTCTCAACCGGGAGGTTCGAGAGTTGAGGCAGCAACTGGAAGCGAACGCCGCCAAGCCGGTGGCCGATCTCGACGCTCGACAGGAGATCGCTCAGTTGAAGACGCAACTGAAAGGCGCGGAGGATCGCGCCGCCGCCGCCGAGCAGACCAGCGAACGGCTCCGAACCGAACTGACCCGGACCCGCCAGTCGGCGGCCGCCACCGAGACCGTGATCGCCAGCGCCAACCTCAAACAGACCGCGACCGGCACTCAGGTCGAGGAGCTGACCAGGAAGACGAACAAGCTCGAGTCGGCGGTCGAGCGCCTGGGCGGGATCCGGTTCAGCGGCGATCTGCGTCTGCGCGCCGACGCCCAACTGCGGCCCTCCCTCGCGAATCCGGGGC
>DATEFT010000766.1:0-15690 GCA_035280505.1 Blastocatellia bacterium
CATATGCTTTTCACTATCGCGGCGGAAAGAAAAGACTGAACGTCGGCTGGGTGAATCGGGAAGCCCTGGCGGAGGTGGTCAGAGAATTCAATCAGGATGATCTGTGGAATTGCCCCTTTCAGGTCAATCATCACGTCAGGCTGGCCATCAACCAACAACTCGGAAACTTCGGGCTGCAGGTTACCGAGTACCGGCTCGAAGAGGTGACCTGGTCGCTGACCAACCATAAGTGGCGGCGCAACCGGTCGCCGCTGGCGATCCAGGGCAATGAAGATTACTGGCGGGGCGAGGCGGATCTCAACCTGAGCTATTAGCGATAAAGATGGCCAAGGCCAAATTGAGTCAAGCTCTGATCGGCGGGAAGAATCATGGACCTAATATTTCAGATGTTTTCTCATATCTTGAGCGATGCCGTACGATTCATAGTTTTACATCCCAACGTGGTTCGAGCGGCGATCGCCGTCTTGATCGGAGCGTGTGCGATAGTCATGCTCTATCTCTGCCAGGCGGCGGTGAAAGATGAGCGTTGGGCGTGGTATTTCGGACTCGCATTCCTGATCCACGCCACAGAGTATGGGTTGCTGCTCGGCCTGACCTACCCGACCAAACATTGGAGGGATTGGTGGGATCTGCAACGCCTGTTGGAGATGATCGCGGTCTTCGGTTCCTGTGGGACCAATCTCTTGCTGCTGGGAGCAGCCCGGGAGCTATTGGGGTATAAAAAAATTCTTCCCTGGTGGTCGTTCGGTATGGCCTCCCTGTTCATCGCCATGGTGATCTCCGGCAATAGCGACTCCTGGGATCGGCTCCCCGAGACCGCATTCTCATTCTATTGCCTGACCTCGATGGGCTACGCGGCCTTCACCAATATCGGTCCGCGCCTCCGCCCCAGCCTCTCGCTGTCGGCGCTGGCGATCGCCCTGTCTGGCGCGGCCATTCAGATCGCCTATGGTCTCAACCCGCTGCTGGTCACAGACGGGGAAGCCGCGATCAATCTGCTCTGGCCCGGTTATACCATCACGAACGATCCGCAAGTGGCGCTGAAGAGCATGGATACCTTGATTATTGCGCTCATGCTGCCGCTCCGACTGGGGCTCTTCTTCGTCGCTTTCTATCTGCTCATGCAGGCAATGATGGTCGTCTCCTCAAATGATGCCAAAAAAGTCCTGAGAGGCTTGATCGAAGGCAATCAGGAGTATCTGCCGGGCGGTGGAATTATCAGTTCGATCGGCGAGATCACCGGGGCTGACGAAGTGACGATGTCTCTGTTGCTGCCCGGCTGGGGCAACGAATTGGCTGCGCCCTACAGGTGGAACAACCGGACGGGCCCCATTTCGACCTCCACGCCGATCCTGCTCTTACCGGATAAGAAGCGAATCGCCGAAATAGTGATCAAAGATGGAGTCGAGATCATCTACTCCAATCGCGTCGAGGCCTGGAACCAGTTACAGACCGAGATTGAGGATCTTGATCCCAGGTCTTCAATTGTCGCGGCCCCGGTCAAGTTTCACGGCGCGGTCATCGGCTGCTTGAGCGTGGAATGGAAGGATGGCGGCCTCTTCACCAATACCGCGATCAAACAGATCAGGAACTTTGCCGATCTGATCTCGCCGATTGCGCAGTCGCGCCGGGAGATTGCGGCCCTCGATCAATTGTGCTTCAGATTCACCCGTTGGCAGGTCGAAAAGAATCCGATCGATGACAACCGGGGCGCGATTCGGGACGTGACCGATATCCTGCACGATATCACCTCCCCGCTGGTCACGATTATCACCATCAACTTCGGATTCCAGGCGCTCGGATGCCTGCGGCGGAAACATGGGCCCAGCGAAGTTCTCTCTCAAACGACGATCACCGATGAATTTGCCATAGAGGCCGGGGTCCGCGCCGGAGGGACGATGGAGGTCGAAGTAATTAAGGAGAGCCTCGTGGTCAAGAAGGTCGACGAGAACGGCTATAAATTGCCGCCTCTCCCGATCGGTGGATTGGTCTTCGTGGTCCCTTCGGAGAGAGACGACCTGACCCATCCGACCCTGGCCAGAGGATATCTCTATCGCCGCGCGGCCCGCGCGATGGTGGCGGAAGAGCTCTTGACGATCTCTCGTTACCATCTCAACGCCGTGCTCAAAGATTTCGTCATGCGATTGAACAGTCGTCATGTCGATAATCTCAGCGAATGGTTCTATGAACTATGGCGAACGGCGAATGCGGCGGGGCTGCCGTGGGCGGCCGCCTCGCAGATGAACGACGACAACCTGATCGGGAGCCCCACCTGGATCGAAGTGATTAAGGGGCGGCAATTGCAGCCGCAGAACATGGGAGGAGAGCCGGCCGAGAGTACCGAACTCAAATTGATCCCGCTGGATCCGCCGGTGGCGGAGACGCGGCAGATCATCAGGCTCTATCTGCCCGAGACCAAGACCTGGGTCTGGCTGGGAATCGTTCGTAAAGAGTTCGGCCCTGAACTGGAATTTCACTCGCCGTGGAAAGAGTTCCTGGAACGGTTCGCCGAGATCGCGGACTCCTCGTCGGTCCGTTTAATGGCGGCGATCGAATTCCATCGTCTCCAGATCCTCACCGCCCAGGCGCAGGGGCTGGCCACCGTGGCGGTGACGACCGGCACGCTCCACCATCAACTGACCAATCTGGTGCGAGACCTGGCCAACCCGATCAGCACGCTCAATGAGGCGCTTCAAGTCGGCAAGTTGAAAGCGGACGGGCATCTTGGCGAAATTATCGTCTCGATGAAAGAGTCGGCCGGTCATCTTCTGGGTTTGGCGAGCGAAATGATGAACGTGACGAAGATCGACGATCATCGTCCGTGCAAACTGCTGGAAGCGGTCAAGGAATCGAAGACGCTCTTCGGCATTGCCCTGAGGCAGGGAGAGATCGAACTGGAGGTGGTGGTCGCCTCCGACCTGGAGGTGGATGTCCCCTTCCACGTCGCCTCTCTGGCCATCGCCAATCTGGTCAGCAATGCCAAGGATGCATTTCTGCTGGGCGAGACGAAGTCGACCGTGACCATCGCGGTGCAACGCGAACAGATCACCCAGATGGTCGGAGACGGATTCTTCTCGGTCGAGGCCAAGGACTCGATCGAGAGAGTCAAGAGATTTATCCGAATCGAAGCGCAGGACCAGGGAGATATGATTCACTGCCAGGTCACCGATAATGGACCCGGAGTTAAACCTCAGCTCCGGGATCGAATCTTCAACCTCGGCGCGACCACCAAACCCGGCAGCGGCGGATGGGGACTATACCTGGCCAAACGATCACTACAGGAGAATCGAGGGTACCTCGATCTGACCAGAACCGGTCCGGAAGGCACCCAATTTACCATCAGGTTCCCCAAACCAAGATTGGAGATTTAGCATGAATAACAAAAAGGTGTTGATCATCGAGGATAGTGAAGCCCAGCGACTGGCCCTTCACGAAGCCCTGGAGATGCGGGGCTTCCACGTGGAGAGCGCGCGTGAGGTCGCGACGGCGCGGTCTCTGATCGGCGAGTTGCTCGGAGAGCTGGACGTGGTCATCCTGGATATGCGTCTCGAAGACGCCAATTTTCCCGACATCACCGGCGCGGATCTGGGCCTGGAAGCGTTGAAAGCGCAGCCCGTCTGGCCCCCCGAGTTCATCATCCATTCCGGCTATTCGGAAGTCAGCTATTATGAACTGGCGTTGCGCCTGCGCGTGGCGGCCTATCTTCAGAAGCAGACCTATAAACAGAACCAGATCATTCAACACGTCCGGGCGCTGGCGCTGCGCCGCGCCTTGAATATCGAACGGCCGGATGCGGCGGCTCAGATCAAACGAATCGTGGAGGCGAGCCGGAATCCCTCGGAAGCAATTCTCAAATTTTGCCGGGAGATATTAATTCCCGAATTCAATTCCTGCCTGGGAGCGCCATTTATCCTGCTCCTCACGGATCAGGAGCGGACCATCTCCTGCGGAGGCAACTCGGGCCTGCCGGAAGGAGAGAGTCCGGCCTATTCGACCATTCAAGCCATGGCCTATGCCGAGAGCGGGCGCATGGGCCCCTTCGTCTTCGACTCGAGCCAGACTCCGCTTCCCGATCCGGCTCCGGAGACCGGCATCTTTAACGCGTTGAACGGCGCGGCCTTCATCTCGCTTTCGATCAGCAGAGAGTTGCCGCTGACTCTGGGGATTCTCAAATCGGAACTGAACAACAACCCGCTGGCGGAAGATGCTTCCGAAATGGCGCTGGCGCTGATCCATTACTTCAAACCTGCGGTCCTCGAACAATTGCTCAAACTATCTTCCTTCTGGGCCGGGAGCAATGCCCATCGCGCGGCCAGACTGCACGCCACTTCACAATTCTGCCTCTATGTCGGCCAGGAGCAACTCTCGATCTTGCAAGACGTCAGGGATTCGGGAGAGTGGTCGCCCGACAACGCACATTTTCAAACTTTGCAGGCTTTCGCCGTCGATCTCCGTGACACCGGCCAGATCCTCTCATCGGTTGAAAGCGAGATCCCGATCAAGGCGCCGAATGAGATTGAGATGCCCTGGTACGTCCGCTCGGTCTGGGACGATCTCGATGGCGGGATCCACCAAGACGCCATCAAAATTACGGGAAATTGCACGGTCCAGGCCGCGCCCGAGGATCTGTTCATCATCATCTCGCGGCTGTTGCAATGGTTCACTCAGCGTTTTGTCGAGTCTCCCTCCGAGAGCGGGCCGGAAATCTCCGTTCATTGTACAATGACGGAAGAGGGGGCTGAATTAATTCTGGAGGATCGCAGCCGCCGACTGGGAAAACAGTTGCGCCGGCGACTCTTCGATCCTTTTACCCAGGCGGTCCCGGTCTCGCCCGGCGCAAGCCTGACCCTGCCGGGATTGTACCTCCCTCTCTATCTGGCCAAGGTTCTGATCGAGGAGAAATACAAGGGTAAACTCGAAGAGTGCTCCGATGAGATCAAAGACACACGGGGCCACAGATTTTTGGTGCGGTTTCCACCGCCTCAATCCTTTAAAGTACCAGGCGATGAGTAACCAGCGACCAGCGACATGTAACCCTTTCGAAAAACGGTGATCATGAGCGGGAGGTTACTGGTGAAATCGTCAACCGGGATTTTCTTAAACTATGCGCGGGAAGACCAGGTTCAGGTAACAGAGCTATATCGCTTTTTGCGCGATGCGGGTTTGGCTCCCTGGATGGACGCCTTCGATCTGATCGGCGGTGAACAGTGGGAGCTTGCCATCAAAACGGCGATTCGCGAGTCACATCTATTTCTGGCCTGCCTGTCCAGACACTCTGTGGCCAAAAGGGGATATGTCGAGTTCGAGCGTTACGATGCGCTCGAGATCCTGCACGGTCTGCCGGACACCAACATCTTCCTGATCCCCGTCAGGCTCGAAGCCTGCGAGGCGCCCGAGAGTCTCAGAAAATTTCAGTGGGTCGATCTCTTCGCTCCGGACGGACCGGAGAGATTGATGGTCGCCATCCAGGAGAGCTTCTCCCGTCGCGCAGTGGGGGTTCAATCGCTCGAATCGCCGCCTCCGCCGGCGACGCCCCAATCACAGTGGCTGACTCTGGCTATCGACGCCGGTTTTCTACGCCGTGGCAGCAGCCAGTACTTGTTATGCCTGCAGAGCGAATCGGACCTCGATCTCAAGACCGAAGAGGCCAAAAAACGAATGCTCGACTACCTGTGGCAGCAGTTGCCTGACGATCGAACGCGTCTCGACGTCTACTTCTGCCTGCGCGGGGACCACCTGATCGAACGTTACGATTACGACTTGATCGGGCAGTTGCTCGATCTGGCGCTCCAGTACGGATGGGGCGAACACCGGTACGTCGTGGTCGATGAGCGCATCGGCTATACCGGCGTCAAGGATTACGACCTGGCCTCGCTCATTCATTGGTTCGACGGCGTGCGGCACGGAAACGCAACCGATATCATCGAAGTCAAACTGGAGCCCGGCCGCCCGGATCCAAATCGGCTCAGCAAAGCGGCGAATCGATCGCTGGAGCGATCCCGACAACTCAATCATCTGAATGGAGAGGTGAATCCGGGGGAGGAATGGAGATGCGTTCTTCCGGAGACCTCCTGGCAATTGGCAGCCTTCCTCAGACCTTTCGTCGCGCCCAGAACATTTCACGGTAACCTGGTGCTGGTGGTAGACAGCGGCGACCCGGCGTTTCAGTTTCGGTTCGTCAAGTCATTCTTGACCAAAGACCCCCATCGAAACTACCTGGTGGTCGCGCATGCCGCACCGGCGTCCAATAAACTATACAGTCTATGCGACGAATGGAACCTGAAACTGGTAGAATGCCGGGGGCCATTTGAGCTCAGGTATCTGCTCCTGCGGCTCAATACCGATTAACCTCAGACTTAATCCAAATTGTAGAGGCGATCATGTCAATCGCTATCTTTGCCCAAGCCCATTTTCATCTCGATGAGGTGGTTGCCGCTTTGCGTAGAGACGGCGTTGAGGTATTGCCTGTCAAGCTCAATTCGGCGCCGCCGCCTCCGCTGACGTTTCCTGCCACCATCAAAAAGGCCGTCCTGATTATGCAGGAACAGGGAGTAGTCACGGTTGGAGACAGAACCGCTCTGGTCCAGAGCCTCGTTCCGCCTCGAACCTCGCTCCTGCTCTGCGCGCCGCACATCGCGGCGGCCGACCGGCAAACGCTGCTCGATTGTGGAGCGCACGAAATTGTGACGCCCAGATCCTGGGCGCCGGCGCATGTCGCGGAACGAATTCTGGCCGAACTGATCCTTGAGAATTTGATGCAGCCCGTCTCTTGCGGGCTTCTCCAGGGCGCCACGCCGAAGATGCACGAGTTGTACAGACAGCTCCGAAGACTCGCGCCGCTCGCTGAGCCGATCTTGATTCTGGGCGAGACCGGGACCGGAAAGGAACTGGTGGCCAAAGAGATTCACACTCTGAGCGGAAGGGGAGAACCGTTTCTCCCGGTCAATTGCCCGGAGATCAGCCCCGAATTGCTGAGCAGCGAACTGTTCGGACATGAGAAGGGCGCCTTCACCGGAGCCATCCAAACGCGCAAAGGGTTGATCGCGGCGGCCGGAGAGGGCACCATCTTCCTCGACGAGATCGGCGACCTGGACCCGGCGGCACAAGCCAAGCTCCTGCGCGTGATCGAGGACCGAAAAGTTCGCCCGATCGGAGCTACCCGGCTGGAACCGGTTCAGGCCCGAATGGTCTTCGCTACCAACCGAAACCTGGAGGAAGACTGCGCCGAGGGAAAATTCCGGAAAGATTTGTATGAACGCCTTCGCGGTTTCACCCTGGAGTTGCCGCCCTTGCGCGAGAGACGGGCCGACCTGCCAATGCTCTTTCGTTACTTCGTGGATGGCTACAACCAGGATTACGACCAGAAACTCAAGATTCCCTCAAACGCGCTCAACTGCCTGTTCGGCCACGAGTGGCCGGGAAATGTGCGGGAACTCCGCTTGATGGCCAGGAGCGCGGCCGCACACGCGGACGCATCCGGATACATCAGCACGACACGCCTGCAAGAGTCGATGCGCACTCGTGGAGCGGCGCGCCCACAGCATGTGATCAGCTTCGACCCGGTCAACGACACCTGGCGTGACGTGCTCGACCGCACCCAGGTGGCCTACTTTCGAGCTGTCCTGTCGGCGGCCGGAGGGAACAAAGAGGCGGCAGCCAAGCTCGCCGGCTTAAGCCGTTCACAGTTCTATGAAAAGCTGAAGGAGAAGGAGTAGCAGGACCAATCTATAGTAAAAAATAAACTAAATAAGGACTTGTATTAACGCATTTCTGAGTTTATGCTTGCGCCGCCCCTTTTGTGAAAGGTGGGGCATCCTTCCCCATTATTCTTTTGCCAAAAGTCCTTTAAGAGCCTCCAATTACCACTTCGACTGGAAGCGGCCTCAAACATGCAAGCGGCCAACAGAACACGGTCCAGGATGAGGCTTTGGATCGTATTAGTATGTTGTCCGGGCCAGAGGAGATGTGCAGCAGTAGTGTTGTTCTCTGAGGAAGTGCTGCCATGCCAGATTGGTAGTCAGCAATTAATTCTTCATTCGCTCTGGATTTTCAGCGTTATTTGCAATTAGGTAATACTAAAAGAGATTTATCTCTCACTCAGAGAGCTAAATCCTCTAACGCCCAAAGCCTATGGCAAGACTTATGGCGCGGAATTTGCTTGACATTGGAGGTTATCGTTTCCAGTGTCAGGGACTAAGACTTTGATAGCCGAGGAGTATACAACAATGAAGCTAAATGGCGGTACCGGAGGTGGAGGGGCTTAACAACACCGGCCCTTGGGCCAAGCCTCTTACCAAGATACCAATCTAAGAGAAAAAATGAGCGATCACTCTTTCCGTAAAAAGGGAGGGTTGAGCTTTATTTTGAAATGGCCCTACCGCTCGGATATTCATGATGGAGTATCCGGGCGGTTCCATTTTCGATCTTCCCTCACCAATAACGGGAGAGGTCCCATTGATCATTTCCAGGAAGATTCCCGCTGTCTCATTCCTTCAACCACGATTGCCGGAAGCGGCCGCCACCGAAGAAAATACAAGTGCCCCATCTTGGGCTTTTTCACAATAAGTGAAGCCTCCCCTCTTTCATTTTTAAATCCCCCTTCTTTATTGATTCGATCTTTCTCACTGCTATAGCTGATTTCAGTTGGAATCAATTCTCCAACACAAACTTCCGACTGAATATTCTGTGGATAATACTGAAAGGGGAAAATAACTTTAATCACCAGGCTTTCGATGGCGCCATCTACATGAAAGCCGAAAAATTCGTATTTAAGGAATTGTCCACTCAGCAATTCCTCCTTCATACAGAAGGCCCGGTCGATCGATGCCGTGTAACCAAAGCTGATCTCGTTAGTTATTTCCTTGACCCAAACCTGGAACTCGCAGAAATTGGGATCCTGTTTTAGAAATCTGATTTCGCACTGACCATCATATTCAGGCATCAACTGAGGAAAGGCCGAAAAAGCGCTCTCGGATGGTGAAAAACCGATTCTCCCACGGATATACGGGATTGGCGCGTCTGGGCGGACTTTTCTGATCCCCGTCCAAATCCATCTGGTGCGACAATCCCCTTCGTAATTACTGATGTTGACCTGTATTTCCAACTTTCCGACCTGGTAATTAACTCTATCTATCAGCCGCTCACCAATCTCATCAGCCCTGTGTTTCTCTGAATCAGCTCTAGCTTTTTCCCGATTGCTCTCAAGATGCTTGAGCACGACCCAAACTCCCATAAAAACATTCGTAATAATGCTCAGCTTGAGAGACTCTCCCCAAAAACCCAGAACAAAAAAAGCATACACCACACAAATCAGCACAGCTAAGGCCTCTCTTCCCCAAGCAGGCTTTACTTTCATGGCCGAATAGTCTCCTGAGATACTGCTACTGCGTTTATATGTGGCCGGATGACCGGCGATTCGATCTAAACGTAATGCGAGTCCTTAAGCAGACTGTTCTCTGACCAGTTGAACCTGGGCAACGCTGGAGTTTTTGATTTACGACTACTTCTGATCCTGCCGGTAAATCTGATGCCGGAGTATCTCTTCTTGGACCTGACGATGATAATGGCACTTAAACAATGGCTATACTATTTTCAAATAAAACATCCAAAATTACAAATACCGTCCAATTAAAAACTTGAATGGCTGAGTGAGCAAAGATCTCGCGAACTATTTCCTGCGGTTCTTCAGAATCTTCACGAACGATCCGGATCGCAACTCGTCCAACGACAAACTGCTCAGTGTTTGCGCCTCATTCTCCGTAATCGCGCCGCAATTGACGGCCCGCAAAAAATAGTTGAGCAGGCCCTGCCCGGTCGCGGCATCGTCGAAGACGTCTCCGACCAATGTCGCCTGGGCCGCCTTGGCCACAAAGTTGCGCAATCGCTCCGATGCCGCGTCCAGATTCTCCAGGAAGAAAGAGTAGACCGCCGCATAACGAGCCGGCAGTTGCGCGGGGTGCAGATCCCAACCTTGATAAAATGCGTTGGTCAGCGAGTGTTGGGTATGTTGGTAGTGTGTTCGCCAGGCGTGATGGACCGTCGCCCGATTGGCTGCCCGCTGTTCCGGCGTGAGCTTGGCGCCCGGGCTTGCACGATGCGGGCCGACCGGCATGATGTTGGTTGCGCCGTCAGAGAGCCAGATGCCGGTTCCCGCATACGCGACCTGCATCATATGGCGGGCAAAATCGCAGGCCGGATGCGCCATGTGTTGATGTGCGGCGGTAATGCTGCAACTCGCGGTGTAATCATAGACTCCGAAATGGGCGGCCACGCAACGGCCACGCGCGGCGTCGAGCAACGGAATCAGGTTGGTTCCCCCTCGCTCGTTGATGATCGACTGCGTCGTTTCGATCATGATCTCCATCCGCAGCGCTCCCGGGGCCAGTCCGGTCTGCTTCTCCAGCAGTTCAAAGACATCCACCAGGGCCGAGACCTGCTCCGGGATCACGACCTTCGGCAGGGTCACGACGAAGTTCGAAGGCAATTCGCCGCCCGAAGATTCCAGCAAAGCGGTGACGAACAGGTCCAGGGTTCGGAGACTGCGCGCCTTCAACTCTTCGGTCAACGGTTTGATCCGGACGCCGATGAATGGCGGGAGCATTTTTTTCTTCATCCCCGCGGCCATCTCGCCGGCCGCCGCCACGGCATGGCCGTCCTCTTCGTCGTCGGAACGATTGCCGTAGCCGTCCTCAAAATCGATGCGAAAATCCTCGACCGGTTCCCGGTTCAACTTGTCATGCACCCGGGCATAGACGGTCCAGGCCAACCAGGCTGGATAGTCTGTCCGTTTCACGGCTTCAGGCGCAGAACTCAGCCGGGCCGCCAAATCAGCAACTCGCTCTTTCGATTCCGGAAGCCGATCCGAACCCGGCAGTCCAAAGGCCCTGGCGAAATCGCTGAAGTCGGGCGCGTATTCGTCAAGTGTCTCTCGAGCCGACGTCCCGAGCCGCTGCGCGAGATCTGATTTGAAGAGATGAGCGCCGCCATAAACGGTGTGGACCGGTTGGCGCCGTCCCGATTCGCCCGGATAGCGTTGAGTAAAATCCGTGTTGGCCGGTTGCAGCCGGGCGAAGATAGATTGAATCGATTCGGCGGAAAGCGAGGTCTTCATATTTTTGCTTACCATAATTTTCTTGAACGATTTAGGGAATGAAACGGTGTTATAGTAGCACGGCCATGCGAGACGACAGTACGGCTCGAATTCAATTATTGCAGTTGCTGCAGTTGGCTGATAGCGCCCTCCCGGTCGGCGCCGCGGCCCATTCCTTCGGGCTCGAAACTCTGGTTGAAGAGGGTCTGCTGCAAGTGGCGAACCTCGAGATCTTCTTCCGCGATTACCTGGAGGAGATCGGAACCATTGAGTCCGCGTTCTGTCGCGCCGCCCACAAACTTGTCGCCTCTCCCCACGAAAGAGTTCAGAGCTGGATCGATCTCAATTGCCGGTTGAGCGCCCTGAAACCAGCACGCGAGGCTCGAACCGGCAGCGCCACGCTGGGTCGTCGATTCCTACAGTTGGTAGCCGGACTCGGCAGTTGGCCGATCCTGACTGAAGCGTTGATCGCATCCCAGCAGAGCGAGACCGAGATTCATCAGAGTCCGGCCTTTGGTCTGACCGGCGGAGTTCTCGGCATCGACGAAGAGACAACCGCGCTCGCCTTTCTACAGCAGTCGCTCACCGGGCTCATCTCCGCCTGCCAGCGATTGCTGCCGCTGGGTCAAAGCCGGGCCGTCCGCATGTTGTGGGATCTCAAACCCGCAATTACGGAGTCTCTCAAAAGGTCGGAGACAGATCTCGAAGAGGTCGCTTGTTTCACTCCATCGATCGAAATGGCAGCCATGCGCCATCCGGTGCTTGCGACCCGGCTCTTCATCAGTTAGATTAAACGGCACTGGGAATCGCCGAAGACATGCGCCAAAGACTGTCAACTTACGCTCATCAAGATCATCAATCCAACAGCCGGCGGCGCATCCAGGGCCGATTGCGGTTAGACTTCACCCAGGATCCGGTTTCACAACAGACTATCCTGTCATCGTCCGAGCAACAACCGCCGCTCAGGGTAGTCCGCGCTTTTCCGTTCGCTGACGGGGCGGTGCTCTTGCATCTGCACAATATTTCCGGCGGCGTGTTGGGAGGCGACTATTTGGAGATGGAGATCGGGCTCGGCAGAAATGCGCGAGCGCAACTGACCACCACCGGCGCCACCCGGCTCTATCGCCGCCACGCATCGGTCTCCGACGCGATGCAGATCAATCGAGTTACCATCGGCGAGGATGCGTGGTTGGAATACCTGCCCGATCCGCTGATCCCATTTGCCGGGGCCGGTTATCGGCAGCACACCCGGATCGATCTCGATCAGGGAGCCGGGCTCTTCTGGTGGGAGGTCGTCGCGCCGGGCCGCGAAGCGCGAGGCGAGCTGTTCGATTACGAGCGATTGGACTTGAAGCTTGAAATCCGCGTCAACGGCAGACTCGTGGCCCTGGAACGCAATCGCCTCGAACCGCGATTGCGGCCGCTCGATTCCCCGTCGCGATTGGGAAATTACCGATATTTCGCGAGCTTCTATATCTGTCGCGCCGGACTGGAAGCGGCGAGTTGGCTCGCGCTCGAGGAAGAGCTGCAAGAAATCGCCGTGGGGCTCTCGCGGCCCACCGAGATCGCCTGGGGAATCAGCGCCCTGCCGGCCCACGGATTGGCGGTCAGGGCCCTGAGTGTAAACGGGCGCGAGATCACAGCGGGACTGACAACATTATGGCGGGCGGCAAAGCTGAAACTGTATGGACTCGAGGCCGTCTCGCCGAGGAAGACTTACTAAAACTGTTTCCCAGGAGGTTGACCTGTGTATCTCACACCGCGTGAGCAGGAGAAGTTGTTGATCTATATGGCCGCGGAATTGGCTCGCAAACGACAGGGACGAGGGCTCAAACTCAACTATCCCGAGGCCATGGCGATCATCACCGCGGAGATCCTCGAAGCGGCACGCGACGGCCAGACGGTCGCCGAGATCATGTCCTTCGGCGCGACGATTCTCAAACGCCAGGATGTGATGGAGGGCATCCCCGAGATGATCCATGAAGTGCAAGTCGAAGCCACATTCCCCGATGGCACGAAACTGGTGACGGTTCACGATCCGATTAGGTAGACATGAAACCTGGTGAATATTTTCTGGAGCAGACGGAGATCGAGGCCAATGCCGGCCGTCGAACGGCGAGCGTGATCGTCCGCAATACCGGCGACCGTCCCGTGCAGGTCGGCAGCCACTTTCATTTCTTCGAAGTCAACCGGGCGCTGGATTTCGACCGGGCCACGGCTTACGGGATGAAGCTCAACATCGCGGCCGGCACGGCCGTCCGTTTCGAGCCGGGCGAAGAGAAAGAAGTGGCCCTGGTCGAATTGGCGGGGGCCCGCGTAATGGGCGGCCATCGCGGAATGGTCAACGGCGCGCTCGACGATCCCGCCGCCAAGGACGCCGCGATCGAGAGACTGGAGGCGAAGAGATGAGCCTGAAGATTCCGCGCCGCACCTATGCCGACCTCTACGGCCCGACCACCGGCGACCGGGTGCGGCTGGCCGATACCGAGTTGGTGATCGAAGTCGAGCGCGACTTCGCACATTACGGCGACGAGATCACGTTCGGCGGTGGCAAGGTCATCCGCGACGGGATGGGACAGAAGGTGAACGCCACGCGGGCCGGTGGCGCGCTCGACCTGGTCATCACCAACGCATTGATCATCGACCACTGGGGCATCGTCAAGGGAGACATCGGCATCAAGGACGGCCGCATCGTCAAAGTCGGCAAGGCCGGAAATCCCGATACGATGGCGGGAGTCGATCCGGAGCTGGTGGTCGGAGCCTCCACCGAGGTGATCGCCGGCGAAAATCTGATCGTCACGGCCGGCGCGATCGACAGCCATATTCACATGATCTCCCCACAACAGGTCTACGCCGCGCTGTCGAACGGCACGACGACCATGATCGGAGGCGGCACGGGCCCCGCCACCGGCACCAATGCCACCACCTGCAGCCCCGGCGCCTGGAATCTGGCGCGGATGTTGCAGGCCACCGAAGCCTGGCCCATCAATTTCGGTCTTCTCGGCAAGGGCAATGTCTCCGCGGCCGCGCCGCTCGACGAGCAGATCGTGGCGGGCGCCTGCGGCCTCAAGCTCCACGAAGATTGGGGCACGACTCCGGCGGCGATCGATGCCTGTCTCAGAATCGCCGACCAGTACGACGTCCAGGTCGCGATCCATACCGACACCATCAATGAAGCGGGTTTTGTCGAAGACACCATCGCGGCGATCTCCGGCCGGACTATCCACACCTATCATACCGAAGGCGCCGGTGGCGGGCATGCCCCGGATATCATCAAGATTGCCGGATTTCCCAATATCCTGCCCTCTTCAACCAATCCGACGCGCCCTTACACCGTCAACACCATCACCGAACACCTGGATATGTTGATGGTCTGCCATCATCTCAACTCCCAGGTTCCGGAGGACGTGGCCTTTGCCGAAAGCCGCATCAGGCCCGAGACCGTGGCGGCCGAAGACATTCTGCACGATCTGGGCGTGTTCAGCATGATCTCGAGCGATTCGCAGGCGATGGGCCGCATCGGCGAAGTGGTCCTGCGGACCTGGCAGACGGCGCACAAAATGAAGACGCAGCGCGGCCCGTTACCGGAAGATTCGTCGCGGAACGACAACTTCCGGGTCAAACGGTATGTCGCCAAGTACACCATCAATCCGGCCGTGGCGCATGGAATCGCCGCTCACGCCGGTTCGATTGAACCCGGCAAGCTGGCGGACCTGGTGTTATGGCGGCCGGCCTTCTTCGGCGTCAAACCTGAAATGGTGGTCAAGGGGGGGCTCATCGCCTGGAGCCTGATGGGAGATGCGAATGCATCGATCCCGACCCCGCAACCGGTGCTCTACCGGCCCATGTTCGGGGCCTTCGGCAAAGCCACCGCCGCCACAAGCGTGGTCTTCACCTCGCGGGCGGCCATCGAGGCGGGTCTTCCCGCCGGACTCGGGTTGCAGAAGACCGCGCTGGCGGTCGAAAATTGTCGCCGGATCGGCAAATCACAGATGGTTCACAACGAGGCCATGCCGAAGATCGAGGTGGACCCGGAGACTTACGAAGTCCGCGCCGATGGCCAATTGTTGACCTGCGACCCGGCGGAATCGCTCCCCATGGCCCAACGCTATTTTCTGTTTTAGGATCCGAGAGGACGCGGCGAACTCCGCCACCGTTAAACCTACTGCTATGAAAAATCACGAACGAGCATTTCGCGTGGGCGTCGCCGGACCGGTCGGCAGCGGCAAGACGGCCCTGGTCAACTGTTTGAGTAAAGAACTCTGGCCGCGCTACAACCTGGCGGTCGTCACCAACGACATCTATACCAAAGAGGACGCCGAGTTCTTGGTCCGTCAGGGCACCTTGCCCGCGGAGCGGGTCCGCGGAGTGGAGACCGGAGGATGCCCGCATGCGGCGATCCGAGAGGACGCCTCGATGAACCTGGAGGCGATTGCCGACTTCGAGCGCCAATTGCCTGGCGTGGAGCTGATCTTTGTCGAGAGCGGCGGCGATAACCTGGCGGCGGCTTTCAGCCCGGAGCTGGTCGACGTTTCAATCTATGTCATCGATGTCGCGGGCGGAGACAAGATTCCACGAAAGGGCGGCCCCGGAATCACCCG
>DATEFT010000767.1:0-23387 GCA_035280505.1 Blastocatellia bacterium
GCTCCAGGCGATTGCCGACGGCAACTTCACGCTGACCGGCACCCCCGAGGGCCAGTTGCTCAGCGGAACGGTGACGATCCCGGAGGCCGAATACCTGACCGAGTTCGACCTGGGCGAGATGGTCTCCAAGCGCGGCGGGGGCCTGGACTTCGGCGGGGGAGGCGGCGAACCGGCGAGTTCCTCGGGCCTCATGCCTCCGATCGGGCTGAACATCAAGATCTCGGCGACCGATGCCATCCTGATCCGCAATGAACAGGTCAACACCGCGGCCACGGCGCTGCTCAATATCGGCGGGACGGCGAGCGATCCGGACATCAACGGCCGCGTCACGCTGGACGGCGGCACCATCAAGTTCCGCGATCAGCGCTACGAGATCACCACCGCCACGCTCAGTCTGCCGGGCGGCGCGGGATCGAATCCGTACCTCAGGCTGCTGGCCGAGGGCGAAGTGAGCGGGTACCGGGTCAACATCAGTTTCCAGGGTCCGATCGACGATCTGGAAGTGAACCTGAATTCGGAACCGCAATTGACCCGCACCGAGATCCTCTCGCTGATCACGACGGGCCGCGTCGACAGCGGCACCATGAACAGCCAGGACGTGCTGAACTCCGGAATCGACACGGCCGCCTCGCTCCTGACCCGGCAATTGCTCTCCGCGCCGGCCGAACAGTTGCTCGGTCTCAGCCGTTTTCAGCTCGACCCGATCATTCGGCCGAACTCGAACCCGGCCGCGCGATTGACGATCGGCCGCCAACTGGCGCGCAACTTCTCGGTTCTCTACTCGACCAACCTGTCGTCCGAGCAGGACCAGACGATCATGACCGAGTACGACATCACCAGCCGCTTCTCGGCGGTGGCCTCTTTCACTCAGGGCGGCGCCGGGCGAGTCGATCAACAGAGCAACGAGTTCACGATCGAGGTGCGGGGGCGCAAACGCTTCGGGCTCGGCCCGCATGACCGGATCGAATCCTCGGGCCTCGCGGCCAAAGCGTCGAGCAGCGAACGGCCGCCGCGCCCTTCGGCCGACGTGGCCGTGGACCGGCCCGACGGCCTCAAGATCAGCCGGAACCGGTTGCGCGAATTGCTGCCCATCATGCACGAGGGATTCAGCCGGGCCCTCACCCGGCTGGGCGAACGCAACCTGACCAACTACCTGCAGGAGAAGGGATATTTCTTTGCCAACGTGGATTCAACCTGTGAACCGGCCGACTGCAGCGGTCCGAACCTCCATGTGAAGTACAGCGTCGATCCGGGACCGCGTTATGACCTGAAGGAGATCCGAATCGAGGGCACCGACATGGTCAAGAAGGCGGACCTCGAACTGGAGTCGCAGGAGGACAGCTTTCTCGGCAGCGTGCCGTTCCTGCAGAATCTGCCGCTGGTCGGCGGCTACGCCCGCGGGCTCACCAGCAACGACCGGCTGCGGCGCGACCGCGAGACGATTCGCCAACAACTGGCCGACCTGGGATTCCGCTCGGCGCGGGTCCGGACGCGGCTGGCGGTCACTCCCGATGACGAGAACCTGATCGTGATCTTCACCGCGGAACCGGGTCCTCGCGCCGTGGTGACCGATATCATGGTGCGGGGCAATGCGATGCTGGCGAACGGAGAGTTGACGGCGGCGGCCCCGGTCAAGGCGGGCCAATTCTACTCGCTCACCAAGCTGCGGGAGGGTACCCAGCAGATCAACCGGCTGTATGCCAACCACGGCTATCTGAATGCCGCGACCGAAATGAGCGTGACGGACCTCTCCGAGGACCGGGTGCGCGTGATCTACACCGTGACCGAGGGCAATCCATCCGTGATCCACGATGTCGTGGTCAACGGCCTGACCCTCACCGACGAGGATGCGCTGCGCCGGTTCCTGACCTTCACTCCCGGCGAGACGCTGACTCCGGATAAGATCCGCCGGACGCAACGCGCCCTCTATGCCACCGGCGCCTTCAGCGAGGTCAACATCGATACCGAGCCGGTCCCCGGAGGCGACGAGTCGGCGCGCCGCGTCAAGGTCCAGGTGACCGAGTCCAAACCGATCCAGTTGATCTACGGCGCCGGTTACTCGACCGACGAGGGGCCGAGCGGCCTGGCCGAGCTGTCGCATAACAATCTGTTCGGAAGGATTCACTCCGCCTCGCTGCGGATGCGCGTCAGCCGGCGCGATCAGTTCGCGCAGTTCCAGTACGGCGACCTGCGCCCGTTCGGGCACGCCTGGCCGGTGGTCTTCTCGATCTTCCACGACCGCGACGCCGACCTGCGGACCTTCGTCCGGCGGCAGGTCGTCGATGGAGAGACTCAATCGAGCACGCCCGGTCGTTCGTTCGGCCTCAACCGCTTCGGGACTTTCGTCCAGGCTGAGCGCCGGCTCAGGGATCGATCCTCGCTGCGGTTCCGATACAGCTTCGAGAACGCGAAGCTCTTCAACCTGGAGAACATCCCGGAACTCGAAGTCACCCGTAACGAACGCGCAGTCCGCCTGGGGATGCTGACGGTGGGGTTCTCGCGTGACAGCCGCGACAGCGCGCTCAACCCGACGACCGGGCAGCTCTTCAGCGCCGACTACTCGCTCGCAACCCGCGTGCTCGGCGGCAACGAATCTTTCAACAAACTCTTCGGCAACTACCAACGCTACTACCGGCTGCCCGAGCAGATGCCGGTGCTCGGCAACAGCGTGCTCGCCTTCTCGGGGCGCGTGGGACTGGCCGCGCCGTTCCGGGTCACCGATCGCGACGGCGACGGAGTGATCACCGATCCCGAACGCCAACTGCCGATCAGCGAACGGTTCTTCGCCGGCGGCGCCACGACTCTCCGCGGATTCAAGTTCGAGGAGGCCGGACCGCAAGGAGTGCTCGAACCGCGCACGCCGAACGAGCTGCCGACCCTCGTGCCGCTGGGCGGCGATGCCCTGACGGTCTTCAACTTCGAGTTCCGGTACCCGCTCACCAGGCGGCTGCAACTGGTGCCGTTCTACGATCTGGGCAATGTCTTCCGGAAAGTCGGCGACATCGGCTTCTCAGGCATGACCAATACGGTCGGGCTGGGTCTGCGTTTCCGCACGCCGATCGGTCCGGTGGGCATCGACTACGGCTATCTGCTCGACCCGCCGGGCTTCCCTTCGGCCACCGGCGCGGTGATCAGGCAGCCTCGCGGCGCGTTCCACATCAGATTCGGACAGAATTTCTAGTTAACCCCTAAACCGCGAAACACGCGGAAGACGCGAAATGGATCGACTTTTCGCGTCTTCCGCGTGTTTCGCGGTTTGTCGCTCAATTTTGTTAACGGGGATTCCGCTCGGTACCGACTCGCGAAGTCGGCCGGATGCGGTCGAAGGCCACCAGGCCTTCCCCTTCGAGGATCGAATAGAATTTATCCGCGGCCACGTCTTTGATCGTTTCGACCTTGCCCGAAGGCCAGCGGATCTCCAGGAAATCGACCTTCGTATATTTGCCGATGCCGAAATGCAGGCGCAGGTCGTTCTGTGACAGGTAGCTGGCGCCGCTGCGGACCTCTTCGATCTGCGTGACGTTGCCGGTCACCGCGCGGACCCGGGCGCCGATGGCGAGCCGATTCCCCTTGGCCGCCCCCAGCTCCAGCGTAACCCAGTGATTGCCCTCGCCGCGTTCGTTGTGCAGGATCATCGCCGGACCGTCGAGGTCGCTCACCACCACGTCCACCTGGCCGTCGTTATCGAGGTCTCCGAAGGCCGCGCCGCGCGCCGCGCGCGGTTCCTGCAGCGCCGGTCCGGCCATCCGGCTGGCATCGCAGAAGGTCCCGTTGCCTAAATTGAGGTGCAGCAGCTTGGGCTGGCGATAGCGCGCCCCGGACGGAAGCGTGTCGATCTGCGGGTAGACGTGGCCGTTGACCACCAACAGGTCGAGCCAACTGTCGTTATCGAGATCGAAGAACCCGGTCCCCCAACCGACGTAGGGGCGAGAGACCTGAGCCACATTCGCCTCGTAGGACACGTCCTTGAAGCTGTAGTCGCCGTCATTGCGGTAGAGCGTGTTGTACTCGTCGACGAAATTGGTGACGAAGACGGCAAAGCGCCCGTTGTGCAAATAGTCTCCGATCGCAATCCCCATGCTCCCCTGCTCCGAACCGTCCCCGCTGACCGCCGTGCCCGACTCCAATCCGATCTCGGTAAATTTCTTCCGGCCCTCGTTGCGATAGAGAAAGTTGGCCGTCGAATCGTTGGCCACGTAACCGTCGAGAACGCCCCGGTTGCCGAGGTCGGACCATGCGACCTGCATGCCGTAGAAACCGTCGGGATCGGTCCAGCCGGTCTGTGCGGTGACATCCGTGAAGGTCCCGTCGCCGTTGTTGCGGAAGATCGAATCGCCCGCCCCCTTGAGCCCGCGGGGCCCGCACTGCACATCGATCCCACGGTACTTGCAGGTCGGGCTGGAACCGAAGGCCGGCAGATCATGCAGCTTGAAGTCGACGTAGTTGGCGACCGCCAGGTCCAGAAAACCGTCGCCGTCGTAGTCGCCGAAGGAGGCGCCCGTCGACCAGCGCCCGTCGGCCACTCCCGCCGCTTTCGTGACATCCGTGAAGGTCCCGTCGCCGTTGTTGCGATAGAGCACGTTGCCGCCGAGACAGGTCACATAGAGGTCGGGCCAGCCGTCGTTATTGTAATCCCCCACGGCTCCGCCCATGGCGAATCCGGGGTCACCGACCCCGGCCTTCTCCGTCACGTCCACGAACGTCAGGTTGCGATTGTTGCGATAGAGCGCGCTCCGCGATTTTTTGCCCTGCAGCGCCATCTCGACCGTCGGCGCGTTCGTGAAGTAGAGGTCCGGCCAGCCGTCGCGGTCGTAATCGATCATCAGGACGCCTCCGCTCATCGACTCGACGATATACTTCTTCTCCGGCGCGGAGGTGTGGATGAACCGGATGCCGGTCTTGGAGGTCACATCGACCAGTTGAGGAAGTTTGCGGTTGCCGCAGGAGTTATGATCCTGCGCGCCGGTCAGGACGGCCAGACCGCAGACGATCAGGAATTGAATAACGGCCGGCCAACACCCGGGCCTTCTCCATCGGTTCGGTCTGCTTCGCATGGTCATCATAATGATCGATGATTTCGTGTATTTCGCGTGTTTCGCGGTTGATCTATCGACTTAGTCAATCAAGTATTCACTTATTAGGGTTCCGATTGGCCGCCTTCAACTCCCGGTAGCGCTTGAGTTCGCGGTCGGCGTCGGCGACCCGGGAACTGCGCCGGTACGCGATACTGAGTTGATAGTGAATATAGTCTTTATCGGAATCCGCTCGGGCGGCGGCCTCCAGATGCTCGATGGCCTCGTCCAGAACTCCCTGCTCGACCAGAGCCTTGCCCAGTTGATACCGCGCGTCGGCATAGCCCGGATTGGCCCGCACCACCTCTTTCAGGAGCGTGACGGCCTCCGCCACCTGCGGCGGCCGGTTCAACAGGAGATAGGCCAGGTGATATTTGGACTTCTCATCCGCCGGATTCAACCGCAGCTCTTTTCGGAACTCGGCTTCGGCCTCCTCCGGGCGATTCAACCGGATCAGGCTCTGGCCCGCGTTGTAATGGACGTTCGGCAGTTCGGGCGCGAGCTGCGCGATGGCCCGCAGTTCTTTCAACGCGCGCTCGAAATCGCCGGTCATCATCAACCCCTGCGCGGCATAGAATCGAGGTTCGGCCGCCGCCGGATAATTTTCAGCGAGACGCGAGAAGAGCCCGGTGGCCGTCTGGGCGTCTTCGAGTTGGACCAGCGAGACTCCGTAGAAATAGGCCAGCTCGGCATCGCCGAGTAACGCCGCCTCGATCGGTTTCAGCGTCTCGACCGCCTGCCGATAGTTCCGGGTCAAATAGTAACTGGCGCCCAGCATCCGCCGGGCCAGTTGATCGTCCGGATGAGCGGCGACCTGGCGCGAGAGCGGCGCGACAGCCTGATCGAACTGCTTGGCGCGAAAACAGACGATCCCCCAATTTCGGTCCAACCCGGGAAAGTCCGGCTTCCACCGGGCCGCCGCGGCGAAGTTCTCCATGCTCTCGGGAAGCTGTCCCCGCTGCACCCCGATCACACCCAGGTTGTTGTAGGACTGCGCCAGGATTTCGCGCAGTTGATCCTTGGTGGTCTGATATTTCGCTGACTCCGGCGTCGCTGACTCCGGCGTCGCTGACTCCGGCGAGGAGAGCCCTGCTCCCTCCAGCGGCAAGCGCTCGAGATCCTTAGAGACCGTATTTTTCGCCGCGGGCATGATCTGCCCCAACATCGCGCCGATCTTCTGCCGCGTGGTCTCCAGGGACTGGCCCTGCACCTCCTTGGCCCGGGCCAGCTCTTTCTGGGCCTCCTCACGGCGCCCGGCCTTCAACAAAAATCTGCCCAGCAGGTAGTAGGCTCTTCGGATCTCGAAGTTGTTCTTCGAGACGTCGGGCGTCAGCTCGATCGCGCGGCGCAGGCTCTGCTCGGCGGCGGCGTCGCCCAGTTCGATCTGAGATTGCCCGAGATAGAGATAGGTCAGACCGATCTCGGGATTCAGACGGATGGCCTCCTGCAGATAGCGGACGGCCCGGGCATGTTCGTTCATCGAGGTGGCGACCACCCCGGCGAAGAAGTTCGAGGGGAAATCTTGAGGACTCATCTGTAACTCTTGCTCGAACTCGCGACCGGCCTCCGACAACTTCTCGCCGCCGCCGTGTTGCAGCAGCAGATAACCCAGATAGAAATGCGCCCGGGGAACCTTGGGGTCGATCGAGAGCGCCGCTCTGAATTCGCGTTCGGCCTCCGCCGGATAGTCTGCATCCTCATAGGCGCGGCCGAAGAAGAGATGCAGCTCGGCATTCTTCTTGATCACGGCCCGGATCTGCTCGAAGAGCGCCTGGGCCCGCGGGAGCTGTTTGAGCTGCAGATAGGTGAGGCCGAGAGTGTAAGCGGCGTCGAAATCGGGTTCGGTCTTCAGGACGTGTTCCAGTTCCGGCTGCGCCGCGGCGTAATCCCCTTTCAGATAGGCGAGCTTACCCAGAAGGTAGCGGACCCTGACGGCCTGAGGGTCGAGCCGGGCCGCCGCCCGCGCTTCAGTGATCGCCCGGTCGAGCTCCGAAGATCGCAGATAGGCCATGGCCAGATTGATCCTGGTCTGGGCGTCGTCACCGAACCGAACCGAGTCGTTCAAGAGTGTGACCGCCTCCGGATACCGTTCCTCTTCGAGGGCAATCGTCCCGAGACGCTGAAGGACGATCGCGGCGATCGCGCGATTCTCGACCGCGGCGCGCTCCAGATCGCCGGAGAGCTGAGCCGCCTCCGCAGCTTTGAGATGTTGGGCCAACCCGTCCTCCGCCGGTTGAGCCTTGGAGACCTGCTTTTGTGCGGGAGCCTTTTTCCGAGCCGGTTGAGCGTGAAGATTCGATGAAAGGAGACCGGGTGAAAGAAGAAGGATCACGGAAAAGAACAGTCGTTTTGCAATCATGATCGTCTCTTAATCACCTCTGAGAACCTGAACGGGGAGCAGTCTGCAGTTCAGCTTAAACCAAGATGGAAAAAAAGGTAAGGCTGACTACTCAGCCTTACCTTTTGGAATGCAGCGGAGTTGAAGCTTAGAAACTGAGCTTCAACGCGTACTGAATTTCGCGGCCGCCACGCGAAGTGCCCGCCCGTCCGAAATTGGTATTCGCGGTGCGCGGGACTTGAATCGTCTCCTGGAGACCGGTGACGGGATTGGTCCTGGTCTGATTCTCGACCAGACCGGTGATCACGTTGTTGGTGGGGCTGCAAGCCGCGGTTCCGCAGGCCACCGTCCCGTTGTAGAAGATGGTCGTGATGCTATCTCCACGGAATTGATCCGTATTGAGGGCATTGAACATCTCCACCCGGAACTGGAACTTCGCGCCTTCACCGAGGAAGCTCTTGGTCAACCACCTCGGAGCGAAGTTCTTATAGAGCGAGAAATCGACGTTCTTGGTGGCGGAACCTTGGCAGATGCCGCGTCCCGCATTTCCCAGATCGCCGACTCTCATTCCCGCCAGCGAGAAGGCCGACGGATTGAGGAATTGCTCCCCGCCGCCGCTGAACGAGCACGGAACGCCCGACACCCGATTCGGCCGCTGGTTATCCTGGGTGGTGCCGATGCCCGAAATGCCTCCCGTGAAGGACCTGGTGGCCGTTCCCGGGCCGGTGCCGTCCAGATCGAAGTTGATGCCGGTCGAGTTGATGTTCGGAGTGAGCGAGGTCCCGCTGGAGACCTGCACGATCGCCGCCAGTTCCCACCCGCCCAGGGCGCTCCTGACAAAAGGATTCGTGCTCTTGAACGCGGGAATATTGTAGATGGTGTTCGCCACGAACATATGCGGACGATTGAGGTCCGACGGCCCGTAGCTCAACCCCGGGTTGTAGGTATCGAGCAGGCTGTTGAGACTGGCGTTGCCCGAATCGTTCAAACCGAAGTCGGCCAGCGATTTCGACCAGGTGTAGGCCGCCTGGAACTGCAGACTCTTGCTCAGCCTCGTCCGGAAGAGCAGTTGCAACGAATCGTAGTTGGAGATTCCGGTGCGGGCGAACTGATAGATCGCGCCGTAGTTGGTGTAGGGACGCAGCGCGTTGACCGCGTCGTTGTTGCCCGCGAAGGCGGCCGCCAGCCGGTTGGCCGCAACCGGTTGATTGATATCGAAGAATTGCAGTTGGTTGCGGGCGCGATTGGCCACGTAACCGACCTCGACCACGGTATCCTTCGTCAACTGCTGACCGACCGAGATGTTGTATTGCAGCGAATACGGAGATTTGGCTTCCGGATCGAGCCCGGCATTCGGCGAGCCGTTGGAAGCGGCATCCAGGACGAACGTGGAGCCGTCCAGAGAGCGCCGGCCGCCCTGGGTCGTCACGAACGGAGAGTTCCCGGCCAATCCGCCGATGGTCGGCCCGGTCCGCTCTCTCAGATAGAAGAGACCGAATCCGGATCTGACCGAGGTCTTGCCGTTCTTGAAGACATCCCACGCCACGCCCAACCGAGGCGCGATATTCTTGTAGCTGTTCTCACGCAGCGACCGGTTGGGAAATTCGGTCGGAGTGCTGGCGCCGGCAATGCCCGCGCACGGATTCGTGCCCTTCGGAACCACCAGCCCGTTGCAGGGGTCTGACGCCGGTCTCGTCGGATCGTAGAGACTGGGGACGAAACTGCTCAGCAGGTTGTTCTTGTCGTACGGCTCGAAGAAGATCGAATAGCGCGCGCCCAGTTCCAGGGTGATGTGCGGTTTGACCTTGAACGAATCGCCGAAGTAGAGCTCGAAGTTCGTGTATCGATTGTTCGCGACCTTCTCCCGGCTGCCTTCGCTGAAGTTGAAGAGGCTGCCGTTGGTCAGGATGTCCGCCAGATAGTTGCCGGAAGCGACATAGTCGCCGGGCCCCGGATTATTGGTGCTGAAGGGTCCCCCAATTTGGACCGACTCGTTGACCGGCCCGGTGTCCTCGTTCTTCGCGGCCTTGTCGAGCACGCCGCCGAACCGGAAGGTATGGTTGCGATAGACCTTCGAGAAATCATCCCGGAAGGAGTAGATGTCCAGCGAGTTTTTGAACGGCGCCTCGGTCCACAGATCCGCGCCGCGATTGCTGGTGAAGGGCTGAATGCCTCCCCAGAAGACCGGGTGCGGGCGGCTGTCGCCGTTGACCTTTCCGGAGCTGGGGAACCGGCCCGGAATCG
Source organism: Blastocatellia bacterium (assembly GCA_035280505.1). Classification (GTDB taxonomy): domain Bacteria; phylum Acidobacteriota; class Blastocatellia; order RBC074; family RBC074; genus JAKEHZ01. The sequence goes on from DATEFT010000767.1 coordinate 9,655, forward strand.
CCTGGTTGATCTGGGTGTTCAGGTCCGCGCCGAGACCGGCCGAAACGATGATCCGGTTCGCCGAATAGGAGAACTGCACTTCGTTGACCGCGCTATCCGAGAGGGTCGAGGTCAACTTGACCGCGGCCTGACGGGCCGGCTGTTTCCAACTGCTCTCGACTCCCGGGAAGGGATCGTCTCCCCACAGCCCGGCACCGAACAGAATCGGGGAGGGATTGCTCCAGTGATCCTGGGTGTAGCGTCCGAAGAGCTGATGCTTCTGGCTGAACTTGTAATCGACCCGGGCATTCTCCTCACGAAAATCGATCTTGGAGTTGATCGACTGCGACCAGTTGTCGCAGGTGGGGCTGTTGGGCGTCCAGTTCAGATTCGGGAGCGGATACAACTGAGTCAGCAACTGCCCGGCCTGGCTCAGATTCGCCTGCGGGATGACCTGGGTGGCGGAACCGGGACGGCCGCCGCCGATGGGCCCGCCGCTGCACGAGGTGCCGTTGGCCAGAATGCGCCGGTTGCGGAAATCGCCGCTCCGTTCGGCCGCCGTCGGCACGCTGCCGAAGCGGGTCGAACCGCGAATCTCCTTGTTCCATTCCTGCGAATAGAAGAAGAAGACCTTGTCCTTGATGACCGGCCCGCCCAACGAGAAGCCGTAGTCGTTACGCCGCAGTTTGTCTTTCCGGAAAGTATTGGGATTCGCGCCGGCCGCGTTCCGGGCGAAATATTCCGCCGAGTTCAGTTTGTCGTTGCGCCCGAAATAGAAGACGCTGCCGTGAAACTGGTTTTCACCGCCACGGGTCGCAATCGAGATCACGGAACCGGCGGCTTGACCATACTCCGGACCGTAACTGTTGCGCAGCATCTTGAATTCGGCGATCGCCTCGATCGAGGGATACAACAGGATCGTGCGATTTGAACCGGTGTCATTGTTGTTGGCGCCGTCCGTCAAGAAGAGGTTGCTCTGGCCGGAATTTCCGTTGACGGAAAAATCGACGCCCGCGAACAGACCTTTATTCTTGGTATCGAAATTGTTGGCCGCCGAGACTCCCGGCTGGAGCTGGGTGAGCTGCACGAAGCTGCGGCCGTTGAGGGGCAGTTCCCGCACCTGCTCGCCGTTGACCACCTCGCCCACGCTGCCGGTCTGGGTCTCGACCTGCAGATCGCTGGCCACAATCTCCACTCGTTCGCCGACCCCGCCGACCTGCAGGATCAGATCCTGGCGAGTGGTGGTGAAGACGTTCACCGTGACGTTGGTGACGACCCCTTCCTTGAACCCTTCACGGGTGGCGGTGATGTTGTAGGTGCCGATCGGCAGATCGGTCACCGTATAGACTCCATCCGCATTGGTCTTGGCCGTCCGTTTCAAGCCGGTCCCGTTCTGAACCACGGTCACCGTCGTATCGATCACGGCCGCACCGTTCTGATCGCTGATGATGCCGGTGATCTGGCCCGAAGTCTTCTGCGCGAAGACCGGAAGCCCCAACAACAGGACCAGACAGGGCGCCAGCGCCCAGGCGATCAATTTCATGACTCCTTCTCTCTTGAATTTACCTTGAGGTAGTGGTGGCTTCTGACATAGGTTCACTGTACCCATAATATCCTCCTGGAAATGGCCCCTGAGAAAAAGCTAAGGTCTCTTCTCAGAGAATTCGCAGGTGTCCACGATTGTTATTAGTTACCAAACAAACAATGCGCGGTCTTCACCGGTCATCGAGCGTCGGCGTGTTTTAAGGTGGCGATTCGCCCAGTCGTTTTCACCCCAGTCAGAATCGACAGCGGCTTGCCCGCCGGCAAACCCTGCAACGATGGCGTTTCGTCATGCGAAGCGTAAGGCAGGACCACTCCATGGGTTAAAGTGAAAGCTGACTCAGGTTGAGGTGTTCCCCTCTTCGCGGAAGCGCCTGCTACTGCCTGTAGGCAGGGCGCCTCCGGCAAACATGGCTTTCATCTTTTGAGCATGATCTTCTATCTACTTGCTACTCATCGGTAGCTTTCGTGACGCCTAGAGTATCGCGGCTGCCTTGCTCTGGCCAGAGATCCCATTACTTGAGCTCCAGCGCTCAATAGCGATACCTACTCCGTTCTTCTCTTCTCTATATTATTATTTATCTATTCGTCTCTTAGCTTTAATACCAGCCCTCTTCTTAATAGCCAGCTTAAGCTACGGGTCATACCTCAAATTCGATCGTTGTCGGAGGCTGACCTACTCTACGTGATGAGTCATAAACAGCAGAATACGTTCTAAATACTTCAGAGAGTGGGGGCAGTCTACTCAAAATGCCGATTCTATGTCAAGGAATAACTCCGCCCGTTCCAACCACATCCGCGTGCGGAACACCGGCATTCCCACGTTATTCCGATCGGTTAATGTTAGATCCGACCTGAACATGTTAAGCCAAAGGTTAATCCTAGAACCCGCTAATCGACAGGGTAGGAACCGCCGGCCCGGCCTCGCCTCCCGGCCGTCCTTCTGCTTCAATCCCGAGCAGCATTTTAGAGCAAACTAAGCAGTTAACCTGATTTCAGACTCTGATTCCGGAGTAGAGCCGCGCGCGCCTCCTCGATTCCGTTCGATGCACGAGAGATCTAACTGTTAACTGCTACGGATCATGAAATATAACGGTTTTGACGTAACGTTAAATACCAGATCAGTCCGCCGGAGATCTCTTTTAATCACTTATCCTGAGACTCAAGTTAAAAAAAGATAAACAGGTACTGCCGTGGGCACATCCACGGATCCTGTCATCAATTCAAACTTATGTATAACAGTCAGGTTAACAAGATTTATGAATACTAGATTTAACGTGGACGCGCCGGGCGCGCGCGGCCGCACAATTCTTTGTACCGAAAACAGCTCGTGAGGTGGTCGTTGACCATGCCGGTGGCCTGCATGAAAGCATAGCAGATGGTCGGGCCCACGAACTTGAAGCCTCGGCGGCGCAAGTCCCGGCTCATGGCGTCGGACTCCGGGGTCGTGGCCGGCACCTGTTTTGCCGCACCCCAAATATTCTGTATCGGCTTTCCGCCGACAAATCTCCAGATATATTCGTCGAAACTGCCGAATTCTTGCTGGACCAGGAGATAGGACCGGGCGTTCTGAACGGCGGCCTCTATTTTTAAGCGGTTGCGGATAATGCCGGGATTAGTGAGCAGTTTGTCGATTCGTCCCGGCCGGTAGGCGGCGACGGCCGCTACTTCGAAATTATTGAAGGCGTCCCGGTAGTGATCCCGCTTCCGGAGGATCGTCTCCCAGCTCAATCCCGCCTGCATGCCTTCAAGCACGAGAAATTCGAAGAGGTCACGATCGTCGTGAACGGGCACGCCCCATTCCTCATCGTGATAAGTGATCAGTGATTCGGTCCGAGCCCATTCACAACGGTCCATGGCATCTCACCTCAAAGTTTTAATAGTCTAACACCTGGTCGCCGAGCTGAATCCGGCAGCGCCGGCCGCCATCCTAGCATGCATCTGCCGGAACCAGACTCGCCGGTGGTGAGAGCCGGGTCGATCTTCGCCGCCCTCTCCGCCAATCCGTGGCCTATTGGTCCGGTTGGTCCTGAGCCCGATGATCGCCGCGGCTCAGTTTTCCGGAGAGGGAGAGCACCACCGTGCCCCCGGCATCTTTAATGAGAATCTGGGCGGAATCGTTGCCGCAAGCCTCCTGGTCCTGACGGTCCTGATCGTGGTCGCGGTCGTGATGATCGTGATCACCGTGATGATGATGACGGCCCTTCTTGCGGCAGGACCGGTGCGAATCCGAGGGGCTCGGGCAAGGCTCGCCGGCATCGGTGAAGACCCATTCCACGGTCGCGCCGGAGGTGTCGTTATAGCGCCCGGTGCCGGTTCCGGTATGAGTATCGAAACCGGCGCCCGGCGGGTTGGGCGAGAGGGTCGGGTCGTCATTGCAGGCGGCCGAGGTCACCGTCTCCAGGTGAAACCGGTGGTGGCTGCCCCACTCCACGTCGAGCTGATTGCCGGATCCGGCCGCGCCGCAGCTCAACTTGAACCGATGCGTCTCGCGCACGCCGTCGTCCGTCGAGACGCGACCCTGGCCGGTCATCTGGCCCGCCAGGTCGGAGACTCCGCACTGTCCGAAGACGGCCTCGATCGCCGCACCCAGGCCGGTCCCTTCCGCGGGCACGGTGCTGAAGACTCCGCCCGTGGTCGTCGCGTAGTTGGCCATCACTTCCGGCTCGATCCCGCCGGGATGCGCATCGCTGATGAACGAACCGTTGTCCACAAGGATGGCGGAGACGTTGATCCCCGCGTCCTTGGCCAGTTGGGCGACATTCGCGGCATTGAGATCATCGATCCCATCCGAATAGAGATCGTCGCAACCGGCCGGTGGCGCATCGGTCACCAGAATCACCAGCTTGAGGCAGCCGGAACGGAAGGCACCCAGCTCTCCTCTGGGCGCCGCCACCGGGCAATCGGAGGCGCCCGTCACCACATACTTGAGCGCCTGATCCGAAAGTTCAGTCTCGCCGCCGCCGCCGCCGGAGAAGAGCGAGTTCACCGCCTGACCGACCAGGTTGAGGTCGGTGGTCAGCGGCTGGTCGACCTCGGTGATCCCTCCGAAACTGACCAGTCCCAGCCGCAGATCCCCGCCGGAAGCGTTGGTGGCCGCGGTGATGATGTCCGCCAACCCCAGTTTGACGTTGGCCAGGGCCGCTCCCATGCTGCCGGTGTCGTCCACCAGCAAGACCACATCCATGCATCCGCAACTCGGTCCTTGCGCCGTGACCGCCGTCTGCCGGCTCCTGGAGAAACCTAGTATCAAGACTACGGCCGTCAGCACGATCAGTGCCGAAAAGATCCGGCCAATTCTGTTCCGTCCCCAAATTTTCATGGTTACTTCTCTTAGTCCCTTTGATAATTGTTACCTTGCCCGCCAAGCCGCCTCGGTCCTTCAGCATCAATCGCGAAACAGGCCGAAAACGCTAAATCGAAATAACCTCGCGTCTTTAGCGTGTTTCGCGGTTAAGAGATAAAGACCAAAGAACTTGTTAACAGAGTAAGGATGTCGATTGAGTTAATGGGAGGTTGATGTGGTCGCCACTTGGTACGCAAGCTGAGGGCTGGGCGTGCGAGGCAGGCTATAAGATAGATGCAAGTCTTGAGGAATCCTTGAGCCGTTACACGCCCTGGAGTACTGGGGAAAGTATATTTATTGAAATTTTGATTCAATCCGCGAAAGTCCGGGCTCTCCTGAGATTCAGAATCGACAGCGCGGCGACCGCCATGAAGCCCAGGCCGAACAGCAGCGCCGATTGATACGAACCGGTTCGATCGAATCCCAGCCCCATGAGGGCCGGGCCGACCGCGCCGCCCAGCGGCACGCTGATGAAGAGATAGCTATAAACCTCTCCGAAAGCGCGGAGGCCGAAATAGCGGCTGACGAGATAGGGCGCGGCGCTGGTCTCCGCGCCGTAACCGAAACCGACGAGCGCCCCGGCCGCGCAGGCGCCCGCGATTGAAGCCCCCGCCAGCAGGAGAGCGATCCCCAGCATAATCGCGCCGAAGGCGAGCAGCGCCACCAGCACGGAAGATAACCGGTCCAGCAGCCAGCCCGTGCCCAAACGTCCGACCAGGTTGGCACCTCCAAACACCGAAATGGCCAGGGCGGCGCGCTGAGCCGAGAGTCCCCGGTCCGTCAGCAGCGGAGACAGATGGACCTGACAGGCCTGCACGACGGCCGAGGCCACGAAGAAGCTCCCCATCAGCAGCCAGAAGATCCAACTGCCGAGCGCTTCACGGCGGCTCAGCCCGGCCGTTCGGTTCTCGGTCGACGCCGTCGGCGAGTGAGCCGGCTCTTTGAGAAAGAGCAGCAGGACCGGCCCCGCCACCAGCAAGACGGCCGCGCCGAGGATCAGGTATGCGGCCCGCCATCCGGCCCGGTCGATCAGGCTCTGCCCGATGACCGGCCAGAGAATCCCGCCGGTTCCGGTGCCGCACATCATGACGCCCAGCGCCAAACCGCGCCGCGCCGTGAACCAGCGTGAGATCAGGCTGGCATGGGGCACGGCCGAAGTCCCCGGTCCGAAAATCCCGAGCGCGGCAAAGACGGCATAGAGAAACCAGAGTTGCGGCGTGAGCAGCGAAAGCAGAGCGAAGAGCGCCCCGAAGAACGCCATCGAGATCAGGATCACCCGCCTTGCCCCGAAACGATCCGTCAGCCGGCCGACCACCAACATGCTCCCGAGGGCCGTCAGGCAGGCCAGCGTGAAGGCCAGCGAGACCTGCGTTCGCGTCCAGCCGAACTCTTCGCTGAGCGGTTTCAGGAAGAGGCTGAACGTGATGACCAGCACGGATCCGAAGTGGAAGAAGAGCCCGGTCACCGAGGCCGCCACCACCGGCCAGCCTCCGCCCCAGACACTCGGGCCGGCCGCATAGGTCATTTCGATCGAATCGTTCTTTTGCATGATTCAAATCCCGCCAGAACCTTGCCCACAAAATTCGGTTCGCCACAGAGTCGCCGAGTCTAGAAAGTGAACTTCACAGCCACCTGGAAAGCGCGCGGCCCGCCGGACCCGAAGACCCCGCCGGCGGTCGTGACCGGGCTGCCGAAGCTCGTCGATCGCAGATAGCCCGGATCGGTCCGCGTGTCGCTGTCCCGCTTCAACACGTTCGAGTAGCCCGAATAGTTGACATTCGATGTTCCCAGCACGTTGGTGACGTTGAAGAGGTTGAAGACTTCGACGATCGGCTCCACCCGGGCCTTCTCGCTCAACCGGAAGACCTTGGAGAGCCGCAGGTCGAAGGAGCTGAATCCGTCGTTGAATCGCGCATCATCCCGCACCAGCGGCAACGGCTCTCCGGCGACACCGCCGGCGGCATTCAACCGGGTCAGAAATCGATTGAGCTCCGCGCCGGTCTTGAACTGGCGGCCTCCGGCATTGCGCTGCAGTGAGTCGATGCGCGAACTCGCGTCGGGGAGCAGAATGTCCATCGGCACGCTCGAAGCCAACGTCACGATCGGCGCCAGTCGAATACCGCGGGGCAGTTCAACCGAACCCGAAAACGTGAAGTAATGGCGGCGGTCGTTCGGAGTCGGACCGTATTCCAGTTGCAGGTTCTCCGGCTTGACCGGCCCGTTGGAGAATGGAATTTGATCGTCGTTCGCGTAATTGAAGGCTTTCGACAGCGTGTACGAAGCCCGCAACTGATATCGATTCGAGAATCGCTTCTCCAGACTCAAGAGCAGCCCGTCATATTTCGTCTTGACGCTGGATTCCAGGTTGACCACCCGATCCGGCCCGCCCACGATCGGATTGTCCGGCACGACTCCGATCGTACGCCCGATGATGAAATGGGTGCCGAAGTTATGCAGGTAATCGGCGCGAACGACGAAATCCCGCGCCAGTTCGCGCTGAATCCCGAAGTTGAACTGCTGGACCATCGGGTTCTGCAGGTTGTTGTCGATGATGTTGATGCCCGAGGCTCCGGCCCCCGTCAACGTGAAACCGGTGAAGGGATCGGCGAAGGTCGGCGCCCCCGGACGGAACCGGCCCGTCGCCGGATCGATGAAGACCGGCGCCCCCGTCGTCCGATCGCTGATGGCGTTGCCGGCATGGACTTCGATGGCCAGCGCGCGCCCGTCCAATCCCCGTTCGAGCGACATGATCTCCAGCGTGATGCGGTCGTAATAGATTCCGTAGCCGCCGTGAATGCTGGTGCGGCCGTCCCGGGTCGCCCAGTTGAAACCGAAGCGCGGCGCCAGGTTGTTGGTGTCCCGCCGGCGGTCGCCGTGATAAAACCGCTGCGCCAGCGGGTTCCGATTCGCATACCAACTGTTGTTGTTGACGTTCGTGTCCAGTTCATAACGAAGCCCCATGCTCAAGGTCAGGTTTCTCGACACGCGCCAATCGTCCTGGGCAAAGAGGGCGAAATGATGGTTGTCATTGTCGGTCAGGGTCAATCCCTGGTTCGGCTTGGAACTGCGCAACGTGACGGCGAAGAGCAGATCGTTGTCATCGATCCGTCCGTCACCGTTGAAATCGGCCGAGGCGAAGTCCTGCACGAACTCTATCCGCCCCCCTCGAAACACGTCCAGGTCGAAGAGCCCGTCCACGCGCTGCAGGTCGCCGCCGAACTTGAACGTCTGGGCGCCGCGAACCACCGACAGCGACTCCGAGAGTTGCAGCCGGTTGACCTTCGTCGCCTGCGGGATGCGGAACGAAACGCCGTCCAGAATCGAGGGGAAGGTCAGTTGCGGTCCGGTCGATAACGGATTCGTCGTATTGCCGAAGTTGTTGACGCTGAAACTGAGACTGTTGACGGACGCGGAGGAGAGAACGCGCGTCCAGTTGGTCAGAAAGGCTTGATGATTGTTCCGTAAATTCTGGCGCTGCGTGGCCGAACCGACGGCGCGATCCAGTTTAGTGGGGCCCACGTCATCCAATCGCTCGATCGCATAGCGAAAACCGAAGCGGTCCCGCTCCGAAGCCTGCCAGTCGCCGCGAGCCAGTCCCAACAGGTCGTTGAGCGGCGCGGGCGCAAAGCCCAGCCGAATCCGGCGAGCCGCCACATCGCGCCGCCCGACCAGCACCGCCCCGTCCTGGTTCCGGTACTCGAAGGCCCCGAACCACCAGCTTCGCTCCTTCTTGATCGGACCGCCGAGGGTCGCCGCATACTGTTGCCGATCGAAGGGCAGCGTTTGACCTCCGAGATCGCCGCCGCGGTCGAAGGTCGCCGGCAATCCCTGCAATCGCCGGTCACGCTCGAAGAATGAGAAAGAGCCATGCAGATCGTTGGCGCCCGACTTCGTGACGACATTGATGACCGAAGACGCGGACCGGCCCAGATCGGCCGAAAAACGATTGGTCGCGACCTGAAACTCCTGGACGGCATCCTGCGGAATATTGACCAGCGGCCCGCCGACGGCGTCGTCGTTGTTGTCCGTGCCGTCGATCGTGATGTTGCCGCCGCGCCCGAGCTGGCCGGCGGACGAGACGATAACGCTGCCCGTCTTGGTCGGATCGAAGCTCGGCGCCGGATTGTTGCCCGGAATCATCAGCGCCAATTCCAGGTAGTTGCGGCCGTTGAGCGGCAGACTGGCGATCTCCCTGGGCTGGATCACGCCCTCGACCACGGGATTGGCCGTGTTGACCAGCGCCGCCTCGCCGCCCTGACTGACCAGAGAATCATTGATCTGTCCGGGCTCCATCTGCAGATCTCTCGTCAGCGACTGGCCGACCGGAATCACATAGTCGCGGAACTGATGCTTCTTGAATCCGCCGTTCTCGAAGACCAGTTCGTATGTGCCCGGCGTCAAATTGGTGAACCCGTACCATCCTTCCGGGTTGGTGGTGCTCTCGCGTCTGAGGCCGGTGGCTTGCTGAAGGGCTGTGACTTTCACGCCGACGATGACCGCTCCAGCCTGGTCCGTGACGCGCCCGCTGAGCGTGGCGGTGGTCGATTGTTGGGCGAGCGCGGCCATGGCTGACCACACAATGACGATTGTGGAAATAAAGATCTGTCTCATGGGATTCTTCCTGGATGTTGAAGCCGGCAGCCTGTTCTTTTCTCGAAGGTGCCAGGTAGAAAATGGGAGCCCATCGGTAACGGTGGTCGTCTCTCTCTTCCCAGCGGCGATACTCTCTAATCCGGAGTCTAAATCGGTGATCGATGGACCGAATACTGTGCTCGACATTATGCAATTGTCTGACCAGGACGATTGAAATCGACTGCAGATCGGGTCAAGTCGTTCCGGCTGCATCAGAAATAGATTTCTCCCGGCGGCGGAGTGAACGATTTGATCGAATAAAGCCGGCGAAATATGACGTGGGTAGCGGCATTTCGCGTGGAGCGCGAGATAACACGCGCGAAATCTCGAGCTCATAGACAAAGTCGGAGCCCGATGATAGGTTGTAGCCGAATCGAGAGACCACGATATGAAACAAGAAGAGATTCAGGCGGCGGCTGCCCTGCTCTGGCAGCACTGGAACCGATCGACGCGGATCGCGGAGTTACCGGCCGATTGTCGCCCCGGCGATCGAGCCGAGGGCTATGAGATTCAGGCCGCATTGGCCGGACTCTCCGGTCAGGGCGTGGCCGGATGGAAGATCGCGGCGACCAGCCTGGCGGGCCAGGCCCACATCGGAGTGGACGGGCCGCTCGCGGGGCGCTTGTTGGCTCAACGCATGCTGAAGGACGGAGCCGCCATTTCGCTGGGCGGGAATCTCATGCGAGTGGCGGAAGCAGAATTCGCCTTTCGCTTCGGCCGGCCGTTACCTAAACGAGCCGAGCCCTACGACGTCGAGGAGGTCCTCGAGGCCGTTGAATCGCTGCATCCGGCCATTGAAATTCCCGACTCGCGTTATCACGACTTCGCCCGGGTCGGCGCCGCACAGTTGATCGCCGACAACGCCTGTGCCTGCTGGTTCATCCTGGGAGCGGCGACGCGGATCGAGTGGCGCGGGCTGGACCTGGCGCGGCACCGCGTGGCGGTCTCGCGAAACGGAGCCCCGGCGGCGGACGGTATCGGGTCGAACGTGCTGGGCGACCCGCGCCTGGCGCTGACCTGGATCGCCAATGAGCTGAGAGTCTTCGGAGAAGGTCTCCGGGCGGGAGAGGTCGTGACGACCGGCACCTGCATCAAACCGGTGCCCATCGAGCCGGGCGACTCGGTTCACGCCGATTTCGGCGCCATCGGCACGATCGAAGCGGCATTCTCCTGACGCGAATTCCAACCCCTGACCATAACCCATCCGAAAAAACGGCCGATTTCGCGTCTGTTTTCGGAGCGCAAGGCCGCGCCGAACGCGGCCCTCACCATCATTTTGCGCTCGAGGCTCCGTCAAGGAGCAGGCTGAGGACGGCTTTTGATCCCTTCTCGCCCAGGCCCCGATCTCCGGGGCGCTCAGCGATTCGGGTTCCTTTAACTCGCAGCGCCATCTTACCCGAAGCCTCAAGACAGTTTTTCCACCACTTCGCGGAAAAACTGACACGGCCACTTGTTGTAAAATAGGGGGCGTAATCAGTCATCTTTAGTTAAGCCGCCAATCGCAAGCAGGTCGGAGGGACAGGATGCCGTTCTTGAGACGACAACCAGACATCTGCCAGGACGCGTGGATCCAAAGAACCTTCAACGTCGCGTACTTGTTGCACCCGGAGAAGCTGATGGCCTGGTGTGTCACGCGAGACGGGCAGAATCGGGTCCCCTTCATTCGCCAATTGGAAGCGAAACGCCGTCGAAAGTACAAGATGGAGACGCCCGACGAAGCCCTGCTGCAGGTCGGAGTCTTTTATGCGTCGGATGCGTGGGAGCGAAACCAGGAGAATGAGGCCGAAAAGAGGGAGCCCAGATACGAACCGACCGCGGACGATAAGCTCGTTCGTTACCTCAAGTGCATCGTCATGGAGACGATGCATCGCGATTCCGCCAACGTGGCGGTGGGGCTCGGGTGTCTGCTCTACACCTACTCCCCGTCGGAAATCTGCAACATCGCCCCGGATCTATTCGACGGCGACAACATTCGTCGAGACAAGAAGCGCATCGCCGACACCATCAAAGACCGTTTCGGTAATCGAACGGACGCCACCCCCCTCAAGACGCCCAGCGAAACCGAGTCCGCGCTGACGAAAGAGTCGTTGAAAATCCTCGCCCCGTGGGTTCAATCGCATCCTTTGCCGACCGACCAGGCCGTCACCCTGCTTGAGATCTATTTTCATCGGGAGACGGCGCCGCTGGATTGGAAGAGAAACCATATTCTGATCGACCCCGAATGCGGCGGCCTCCCCCGCCTGATCTGCGAGTTCAACGATCAGCTTCCCCCTGCTGGAGATGATATGAGGCTAGATGATCCGGAAAAGAAGCTATCGGTCCCTCTCTTTGACGGAAGTGGGAATAATAATGAAAATGACCGGTTCTCACCGCCGACCTTGACGCCTTACGATCTGCACCTCCTCAAAGACTCCGTCAAACACCAGGAGCGCCGCCGAAAGTCCTTTGTCTCGGGCCTGATCCGTGTCCACCTGGACGGAAAAGAGCTGACTCGCTTCGAGGCGAACACCGGTCAAAGCGACGGTTGCCGGATCTCCCGGATCGCTTCGTACGTGGAGGTCTTCGGACAAGACGGATTCGGAGACCTCCTGCTGGCATTCTTTCCTCTCTCTTCGCTGAATTGCTTCGATCCCGGGGAACCGTCGACGCTCGAGATTCGGGTCGAGGGCGGGCAGAGGGTCCAATGCCTGATCACTCCGGAGACCGACGAACATGGCGAGATCATCTCCGGCCTGTTGCAGATCAAGTACCAGGCTCCGAAATTGAATCTGACCAGGATCTGGGGCGGCCTCCAGTCGCTCGGCCGGGAGTCGATTCTCCGTTGGCCGCCACGATTGGCGCTGGCGTTCTCGCTGTTGACGGTCTGCGCGTTGTACCTGGGTCATGAATATCTAAGCGGCAGCAGATCGGAGATGGCGCTCCTCATTCCCGACCCGGATCTCTCCACGCCGAAGCCTTCGCCGAAGTCCACGCCAGGGCCCACGCCGAAGCCCAAACAGAAGCCCTCGCCGAAATCCACCCAGAAGCCCACGCAGAAGAATGAGGCCGAGATCATTCTCCGCATGGCTCCGACGCCGCCTCCCACGCCCGGTCCGAATTCCGGCCCGAATCCTAGTCTGCAGTGGGATGAACTCGCTAAAATCGCCCGCCCGGCTCCGACTCCGTCTGCCGCTCCCGATCCGAATCCACCGGCACAGGAGAATTATACCGCGAGAGTCTTCTCCACGGCTCGAACGCCGTCCGCCAACAGTGAATCGGCCAGGAAGCTCCGGACTCGACGGTCCTCGAAGAAGCAGGCAGACGAACAGGTGGCATTTTCCCTGGATCGCACTTTTGAGCTGGGCGAGATCAAGGAGATGGTGGATGCCGCCAAGGAGCAGATGGTCCAGGCGGTCCTTCGCGGGTTCATCGAGACCTATCGCCTGGGTCCGTCCGATGCGCTGACCATTCTGGTCAAAGGGCGACCGGACTATTCAGTGGAGATGGTCAAAGTCTCCCCCATGGGAACGATCTTCCATCCGATTCTGGGCGATCTGATCGTCGCCGGGCTGACCACGGGGCAGCTCGAGAAGATGCTGACCAAGGAGCTGAGGGAATATCTCCCGGATCCGATCGTGAACCTGAGCTTGATCGAAGCGCGAAGCGCGAAGATCGGCGTCATCGGAGAGGTCAAGATGCCGGGCGTCTTCGTCCTGACCGGGCCGATGACGATTCTGGAGGCGATCACCAAGTCCGGCGGTTTTACCGACGCCGCCAATAAGAGCCAGGTGATCGTCTGGCGACAGACCCAGGACAATCGATGGGTAAAGCTCCAGGTCGATGTCCAACAGATCCTCGAAGGTCAGAAACAAGCCAATCTACAGATTCAAGACCTCGACCTGGTGATCGTCGGCGGCAACGGCATCAAGGCCATTCCGATCCTGATTGGGCTCGACAAACTCACCAATTTTCTATCCTTGATCAAACGCGGCAGTAGATAACCAGATCCCGACCGCCGATCGCCGGACTTCACATCGACCGCTTCAAACCGAGCAGGTAAGAGGAGAGAGCCGCCTGCCATTCGCGCATGGGTGAAAGCCCCAGCTCTTCCGACATCAAACAGCGCATCGGCGTGTAGCGCGGGCGAGGCGCCAGGCGCCGCATCTCCGATTCGGCCACGGTCTCGATCAGGGTCTCGGTCTCCGCGGGCGTCAGTTCGAGTTGTCGGGCGATCTCGCGGGCGAAGTCGGCGTGC
>DATEFT010000768.1:0-13695 GCA_035280505.1 Blastocatellia bacterium
GGTAAAGTTCGAGATCGGATTGACGATCTCCGTCCAGTACCCGGTCAATCGCACGCTGGTCTTTCGCGACGGATTCCAGGTGCCGCCGATCTCGCCGCCGGTCAATCGTTCCGCCGTCAGGTTCTGGTTGGCCAGCGTTAACGTGTCGCCCACCCGGAAGGCGCGATAGAGTTCGTTGAGCGTCGGTGCGCGAAAAGCCCGGTAGACCGCGGCACGCAGCGCCAACCGCTGCTGGGGGCGAAAGATGACGGAGAGGCGCGGACTGAAGGCGCCGGCGGAGTGCGGCGCAAAGAATTGCGGTTGGATGAGGCCCGTCGCCAGGCTTCTGGTGACCGAGGCCGCGGACGAGTCGCGCCAATTGTCGTAGCGCGCGCTCAGCGCCAACTGCCAGCGCGCGGAGAGGCTGACCAGGTCCTGTGCGAAGAATCCCAGGCGTCGCTGCCGTCCGCCGGCGCTGACGACACTCGACGGGCGGCCGGTCACATAGACCAGTTCGTCGCTGGTGCCGCGCACGCCGCGAAGATCGATTCCGGCGACCAGCAGGTGCTTGTCGAGTCCGGCCCGGGACCAGTTGAAGGAGAAGCCCGCGTCGCGCGAGGGCACGAATTGCAGCCGGGTCAGCGTCTCGGTGTTGCGATCGGCGGCCACCGCGGTGAAACTCTGATGAAATCTCTGTTGATTGGCGAAGAGCGCCAGGTTCCAGAGGCTGCCGTCCGGAGTCTTCCAGCGCCCGCCCACGGCCACCGATTCGGTCGCCGTGTCGTTCCGCTGCAGTTGCGTTCCGTTCTGCCGGTCCTCATCGAAGAGAGAGCCCCGGATGAAGACGGACTGATCGGTCTTCCAGTTATGGTCGAGCCGCAGATTCAGCAGACGATGCCGGGAACCGGCCCGTTCGTCGGCCCGGCCGCGGAGTTCCGGCGCGATGATGAAGTAGCCGTCGGTGCGGAGCGCCTCGCCGGAGACCGCGACCCCGACGCCTTTCCAGGGTTGACTGGCGAAGAAGCTGACGTCGCTCGTGTCACGCGCCCCGTAACTGGCCTCGGCATTGACCACGCTCTGCGAGGGCGGCCGGGTCAAGACGTTGATCACGCCGCTCAGCGCGTCCGACCCGTAGAGATCGGAGGCGCCTCCGCGCACCAGCTCGACCCGATCGATCGAGGTGCGCGCCACCCGGTCCCAATAGACCCAGCCGCCGAAGGCATCGTTCAACGGGATGCCGTCGGTCAGGACGAGCGTCCGGCTGGCGCCGCTGGCCCCGGCTCCTCGTAACGAGACGCCCTGGGTGGTCGGATTCGCGACCAGGCTGCTGGAGCGGCGAAAGATGCTGAAGCCGGGAACCTGTCTCAACAGATCGTCGATCGTTTGGGCGCCCGCCCGGGTGACATCTTGCGAGTCGAGCACCGAGACGCTGGCGGGGGCTTCGCTCATCCGGATCTCGGTCCGGGCCGGGGTCACGGTCAGCTCCTCGGCGAACCTTCCCGGTTCGAGCGTGACCTGGATCTGCAGGGGTGACTCGCCGACCTCCAGCCGCCGAGTCTGGCTCGCAAAACCCGAGGCCGTGACGCGCAGCTCGTACTGGCCCTGGGACAGACTGAGCCGGAAATTCCCGTTGCCGTCGGTGGTGGTCATCTGCCCGGTGCCGAGGCTGGGCCAATTGGCCTGGCCGAGCGCGTTGACGCGGGCGCCGCCGATCGAGTCGCCGCGTTGATCGAGCACCCGGCCCGAGACCGATCCCAACGATCGACCCGCATCTCGCGGCCCGGCGCCGGTCTGGGCCAGGGCTCCGGTGGTGATGGTCAGCAGGATTAGTCCGAGCAGGCAGAATTGAACTTTGGCGTTTCTGGTTCGTCTCTTCATCGGCACTGGATGTTGGAAGAATGCATTATTGGTTATGGATAAATTTTCAGCGTTCAGTGATAATCAAACGTTGCTTTAAAAAATGCAAGCTACCCGCAGACCCCTGGGCCGAAAGGGCGGTATATGAGACGGCGAGTCCTATTAATCTTGATCTGGCTCTTCTATGGATTGATGCTCATTAATGCGGCCGTGACCGCGTACGAGACCCTGGGTCTGTTCCGGTCGTTCGATCGCGGGAGCCATCCGGGCTGGGAATTGGAGCGCCGTCGGGATCGTTCGGTGATCTATTCGGTCTCGCCCGGCGGCCCGGCGGCGAACGTGTTGCGGCGGGGCGATGAGATCCTGACGATCGACGGCAAACCGGTCAAGGGTTCGTTCGACGCCACCAAACTCTTCGGCAACATTCCGCCCGGCAGCACCTATCGGCTGGTCGTCCGGCGCGGGGACGAGATTCTGCCCCTGACGCTCGGCACCCAGCGCATGCAGTTGATCGGGATCGTGATGGGAATCCTGATCACTTTGGTCATTCCGGCGATCTTCCTGCCTTTCGGTTTGGCGCTGCTGCTCCTCAAACCCTCCGACAAGCTGGCCTTGTTGTTGGCGCTGATGTTCGGAGCCGTGACCGGGTTGAGCGGCGTCGGGGCGGTGCTGGTCGACTCCGATTGGCTGGCGGCGGTGCTGGGGGGCGCGAGCGTCTGCTCTTCGCTCATCTATCCGATCTTCTTCCATTTCTTTCTGCTCTTTCCCGATCCGACGGGCGCCCTGTCGCCGCTGCGGCGGCGGTTTCCGAGACTGGAGTGGTATCTCTACCTTCCATTTCTGCTGATCATCCTTCCCGACACGGCCATCATCTGGACGCTGACCCTGACGAATCCGGATCGGATCAATACTTTGATCGAGAGATTGCCGTGGGCGGGCCTGGTCTACACCACGGCCGTGACCGGATACATCGTGGCCGGGCTGGTCTCGCTCCTGGTCAACTACCGGGAGGCCGGGCTTCCGCTGCGGCGCAAGATGCGGGTCGCGGTCGCCGGGAGCATCGCGGGATTCGCGCCGATCTTATTGCTGATCGGTTGCGCCTTGTTGTCGTACTGGTATCTCTTGAACCGGGCGATGCTGCTGTGGCTGGGCTTTCTGGCGCTGGCCTGCTTTCCGCTCTTCCCGTTGTCGTTGCTCTATTCGATCGTTCGGCACCAGGTGATTCCGGTCCGGCTGATCATTCGCCGCGGCGTGCGTTACCTGTTCGTGCGCCAGGGATCGATCCTGCTGGAGCTGATCGTGGTGGGAGTCGCGCTGACGCTGATGCTGAACTTCTTTCTGACGAAGATCCGGATCAGCCCGCTGGCCGTCGGATTGTGTTCGGGCGCGGGCTCGATTGCGGTGTGGCAGATCACGCAGTGGCTTCACTACCGGGTGATCGCGCCGGCCATCGATCGCGCCTTCTTCCGGCAAGGATACAACGCGCAGGAGATCCTCTCCGAATTGAGCCAGGCCCTGCGAGTCATGTCCGATTGGCGCGAAGAGACTCTGACCTTCGTGGGGATGAAGATCCAGGAGGCGCTCCAGACCGAGAACATCACGATCTTTCTGCGTGACGACAAGACCGGCGATTATCATTGCGCCGTCTCGACGCGGCAGGCCTATCGGGGGCAGATCACGGTCGTCTCGGCGCCGGATCTGAAGCTGCCCCGCGAGTCCCTGGTCCTGCAACTATTGTCGGAATCATCGCGGTCGCTGCGGGTCGATTTCGACGATCCGAATTCGTGGGCCTTTGCCCTGGTCTCGTCCGAGCGGCACGGAGAGTCCTGGCGACTTCAGGAGTGCGAGACTCTGAAACAGGTCGGCGCGGTGCTGATTTTGCCGATCGCGACCAACGATCAATTGTTGGGCGCCATCTCGTTGGGGCCGCGATTGGGCGATCTGCCGTTTTCGCGCGAAGACCAGGATCTGGTGCGAGCCGCCGCCGCCCAACTCTCGTTCGCCATCGAGAACGCGCAACTGGTGCGGCACAAAGCGGAGGAAGAACGCATGCGCCGCGAACTCGAATTCGCCTCCGACGTGCAACAGCGCCTCTTCCCGCAATGCCCGCCGCATTTCGAGCAGTTGGAACTCTCGGGGATCTGCCATCCGGCGCGGGACGTGGGCGGAGACTACTACGATTTTCTGGAACTGGAGAACGGGCAGGTCGGCATCGCCGTGGCGGATGTTTCGGGCAAGGGAATTTCCGCCGCGTTGCTGATGTCGGTCGTCCAGGCCTCGTTGCGCGCTCAAGCGCCGAAGAACACGGTGTTGATGACCGACCTGATCTCCTCCATGAATCGACTGCTCTGTCAATCGACCGACACCAGCCACTATGCCACGTTCTTCTATGCGCAATTAGATCCGCAGACGCGCCGCCTGACCTACGTCAATGCCGGGCACAACCCGCCGATGCTGCTCCGCGCCGGCGCCCTCCGGCCCGGCCGCGGCAGCCTCACCGGCACCGCGAGCAACGGAAAGGGCGAGACCCGGATCGACGCCGGCCGAATCTCGCCGGTGTCGGAAGAGATCTGCTGTCTGCTGACGACCGGCGGTCCGGTGATCGGACTGCTCGAAGAGTGCGTCTACTCTCAGGGGACCCTGGAACTGCACCGCGGCGACATTCTGGTCGCATACACCGACGGCGTGAGCGAGGCTCGCAACCCACAGGAGGAGGAGTTCGGCGAAGAACGCCTGATGCAGATCATCATCGCCCAGGCGCATCTCTCAGCCGACCGGTTGCGCGAACAGATCGTCCAGAGCGTGCGCGCCTGGCAATGCGACGCGCCTCAACACGACGACATGACCATGGTCATCGTCAAGGTCAAATAAGAAGAAGTCTAGAGAAGTCTGGAGAAGTCAGAAGACGGTTCCCGACTTCTCTAGACTTCTTCTTTTAGGGGCCGGCGGGTGTTGGAGTCGGCGAAGGAGTCGGCGAAGGAGTCGGCGAAGGGGTCGGTAGCGGCGGCACCAGCGGCGCCGGATAGCCCTTGCCGGCGAGTGCGGCGATCTCGATCACCTCTTCGGTCTGGCCTTTGACGGTTCGGGTCAGTCTGCCGCTCTGGATTCGGCGTTGTCTCCATTCTTCCCGCTCCTCCGGAGTCATCGTTTCGACGCGAGCATTGGCGGAGTCGCGAGCCATCCGGTCGAGGGCCGGTTCGAGGCGGGCGCGTTCATCGGGGCTCAACCGATCCATCGGCACGCCGTAGGCGGCCAGCAGGGCGCTCAGCTTCGCGAGAGTGTTGGTGCCGTACCGATAGACGTCGCGATAGAGATGGAGCTTGCCGTTCTCGACGACCATCGTTTCATATTGCAGTTCGACCGGCACGGGTTGGTTCAACTTCAGGGGCTCCGATTTGGTGCGGTTCTTCTCATATCCGGCCACCTGGGCGTCGGTCAGTTCGATGCCGCCCAGCCGCGCCAGGGTCTTGGCGAAGTCCTGGACCTGCCGGTCGGTCAATCCCACACAACCGTGGGAAGCGAATCGGCCCAACTGCTGTGGGCGCTTGCCGCCGTGAATCAGGGTGGGCGGTTTGATCGGAATTTTGATCAGGCCGAGGGGGTTCAGTTCGCTGCCCGCTTCGATCTTCTCGCCGGCCGCGACCTTGTCGGAAGCCGCGACCCACGGCTCGTCGGGCGGAGTCCAGGTCGGGTTGAAGATGATGGTGTCGGCCGCTCTCTCTTCCGCCGGCAATGGATATTCGGGATAGCCGATGCCGATTCGATATGATTTGATCAATCTCCCGTTTTCATAAACATCCATTCGGTAGGCGGGGGCGTTGACGATGATGCGCGTGTCTTGTGGCGGCAGGTAGGGCAATCGGGGCTGGCCGCCGAGGTTGGCCGCCGAAGGGGTCTGCGCCGGAACCGGGGTGACCGTCGGTGAGGGGGCCGGGGTCGCCGTCGGGGCTGCCGGAGCGGCCGGCGGCATCGGAGCCGTCGGGAGCGATTCACAGCCGATGATGTTGAGCGCCAGGATTGAAACGTGGACGGTTAACGCGATCTTCAAGAACCTGTTCATTCTCTTCTTTCCTCCTCATTCCTTCACCAACCAATAGGCCAACCGGCCGACAGGCCAACAGTGATGATCGACCAGACGATGAGCTGCCAGACGCTGAGCCGGATGATGGACGGCCGCGGTCGCCGCCATCAACTGCTCGGATAGGGAGGTGATTGATCGAACCGGGAGAGCTTCGAACAGGAGAGTTTCTGCCGCGAGGGAGTCGCGGCGTTAAGGTTCAGATCTGATTCTGTTGCAACAACGGCTCCAGCACGTGCCACACATTTTCAGTCATAATCTTTTCACCTTCGGCGTTCGGATGGATTCCGTCGGCTTGATTGAGTTCGGGGCGCCCGCCGATTCCCTCCAACACGAAAGGAATGAAGGCGAGCTGATACTGCTTGGCCAGATCTCGAAACGCCTCGCGGAACTCCTGGGTGTATTCGGGACCCAGGTTCGGCGGCGCTTCCATCCCGGCCAGGACCACGGTCACCCCGCGGGACTGGGCTCGTTCGATGATCTGGCCCAGATTCTTCTTCATCTCCGTCACCGGCTGGCCGCGCAACGCATCGTTGGCGCCCAACTCCAGGATCATGAATTTGACATTGCCTTGCTGCAGCGCCCAATCGACGCGGCGCACGCCCCCGGCCGACGTATCGCCGGAGACGCCGGCATTGAGGATCTGGTATTGGTATCCTTTCTCGTCCAATTTGCGTTGCAACACCGTGGTAAACTTATGCTCCTCCTGCAATTCATAACCGGCGGTCAAACTGTCCCCAAAGGCGACAATGGCCGGTCTCTCCGACGGTTGGGTTGACGCGAGTGTCGTGCCAGGAGTTGCGCTGACCGCGCCTTTCGACGCGGATTCTTTCGAACCTCCTGAATTTTGACAGGCTGTTAGCAGCAACCCTGCGGCGGTCAGAGTCAAGAACAGTCGACAGCACAGCGATTTGAATTTGCGATCGATAATAGGCATATTGGTTCCGACAGTTTTCTCAAGGGGATCGATTTAAAATCCGCTAACATGCGCGAATTTTACGATAATCCGATGATACGGGAGAATCGGGAAAAAAAGTAGACGCTGGAACCTCGGAAAAGGGGTCGGACGTACTAATTTCCAGGATGTTCTTTAAGATCATTATTTTTTGGGACGGCGCGTTCACCAAATCTGTTAGTGACAGCAAGCTGTTATAAAAGAGAGCATGATTCAACTCACAAATGTTTCCAAAGTAGTCAGGAGCGGCGCCGAGCAGCTCACGATCTTGCAGTCTGTCGATCTTTTTATCCCACGTGGGCAATTCATTTCGGTGGTCGGTCCATCGGGTAGCGGTAAGTCGACGCTGCTCGGTCTCATCGCCGGGCTTGATGGAGTGACCTCAGGCAGCATCAAGTTGAACGACCAGGACATCACCCGGATGGGAGAAGATCAACTGGCCCAGTTGCGGGGCCAGCTCATCGGATTCATCTTTCAATCATTTCATCTGATCCCCTCGCTGACAGCCTACGAAAATATTCTGATCCCGATGGAGATTATGGGGGTGGGCAAGGCGCGCGAACAGGCTCAACTGCTTCTGGACGAGGTGGGGTTGCACGAACGCGGGCATCATTATCCGTCACAGCTCTCGGGGGGAGAGCAACAGCGCGTCGCGATTGCGCGCGCCTTCGCCAACGATCCGCCGATTCTCCTGGCGGATGAGCCGACCGGAAACCTCGATTCGAAGAACGGCGCGCACGTCTTCGAGCTGCTGCTCAAACTGAATCGGGGGCGCGGCACGACCCTCCTGCTCGTCACTCACGATCGGCAACTGGCGGATCTGGCCGATCGAAAGATCTCGCTCAGCGACGGCAAGATCATCGAGGATACCTGCGCGAACGACGAGGCTGCGCGATCGGGGGATCCGAAACACGGGGACTCCTCGTTCGGTCAGGCGGTCGCCCCTTCACCGAGTTTGACCGGGGAGGCGGTATGAAGTTCGTGATCAGCCTCGCGTTTCGCGAGATGCGATCGTCCTGGCACCGGCTGTTGGTCTTCTTCATCTGCATCGCGATCGGCGTCGGTTCGATCGTCTGCCTGCGCTCCCTGGTTCAAAACATCAAGTTTTCGGTGGGGCGGGAATCGCGTTCGCTGCTGACGGCGGACGTGCAGGTCTCGTCGAACAACTCCTGGAATGCGGAGACGCGCGCCGCGTTCGAAGCCTACTACCATTCACCGCTCGTCGCCGATCACACGGAGGTTCTGGAGACCACGACGATGTTGCGCCCGCTCAATAACGCCAAGGCCTCGCCGAAGATGGTCGAGTTGAAGGCGGTGCAGGGCCAATTTCCTTTTTACGGCGAGATGCTCTTGAGCGGAGGGACCGCCTATTCGCACGAGCTGCTCAAGGGGCGGGGCATTCTGGTCAAACCCAGCCTGTTGAGCACTCTCAACCTGAAGGTCGGAGACCGGGTCCGGATCGGCAGCACGGACTTCATGATCCGCGGCGCGATCGATCGCGAGCCGGGCAATGCGCTCACCAGTTTCGGTCTGGCTCCACGGGTCATGGTCGATTACGACGATGCGATCGCGGCGGGGCTCTCGTCCACCTTCGGCAGCCGGGTGCGATACCGGGTCCTGTTCAAAACTCGCGAAAACGGGATGGATCCGCTGTTGGGCGCGTTGCAGAACGATCTGAAAGCGCAGCGATTGGTCACTGTGCGCTCGTCCCGTTATTCGCAGGACCGGTTGAGCGAATCGTTGACGCAGGTCGAAGACTATCTGAGCCTGATCGGATTGGTGATCCTGGTGCTCGGCGGCATCGGAATCTCGAGCGTCACGCGCGTCTTCATTCAGCAGAAGATGAAGACGATCGCGATCCTGAAATGTCTGGGGGGCAAGAACCCGCGGGTGCTCGGCGCCTATCTGACCCAGGTCCTGGCGCTGGGCCTGTCGGGCAGCCTGCTGGGCCTGGTCCTGGCGTGGGCCGCCACCGTCTGGGTGCCCAGGTATCTGGCCGATCAATTACCGTTCAACGTCGAGTTCGGGCTGACCTGGCAGGCCTCGCTGCAGGGGCTCGGGGTCGGGTTGCTGATCTCGTTGCTCTTCTCGATCGTGCCCCTGCTGGAGATCCGCCAGATCAAGCCGATCCTGGTGCTGCGCAGTCTGACCGGCGTCGAGCGGCCGCGCTTCGATTGGCTCAAGATCGTGACCGGCCTCCTGGTGGCGGTCGGGCTGCTGGCGGTCGCCAGTTGGCAGGGCGGCTCGCTCAAGATCGGCGGAATCTTTCTGGGCTCGCTCGCCGCGATGACGATCATTCTCCACCTGGCGGCGACGGTCTTGATGAAGTTCCTGGGCGGTTTGCGCCACAAGCCCTCCTTCGTCTGGCGGCAGGGGATCAGCAGCCTCTACCGTCCCGGAAATCAGACCCGGATCATCGTGATGGCGGTCGGCCTGGGCGTCTTCTGCATCGTCGGGGTCAGATCGTTGCAGTTGAATCTGCGGAGCGAATTCAGCCTGGATCTGGATGCCGTGCGCGCGGACCTGTACATGATCGACATTCAGAAAGACCAGCGCGCCGGGGTCGAAGAGATCGTGGCCGGCTACACCGGCTCCAAGCCGCCGTTGATTCCGACCGTTCGCGCGCGAATCTCCCGCATCAGCACCGACGAGCAGGTTCCCCACCGCAGCAATCCGAACGGAACCCCCGCCCGGGAACAGCGCGGGATGTTCAGCCGTGAATACGTGCTGACCTATCGTCCGTACCTGGAGGATTACGAGAAGATTCTGGACGGGAAGTTCTGGGATCCCACGCCGAGCAGCGAACCGGAGGTTTCGATCGAGGAGATGCTGCACGACGAACTGGATCTGAACGTCGGCGACCTGATCACCTTCGATGTCCAGGGACCCAAGATCACCGCCCGCGTGACCAGCATTCGCCGCGTCGATTGGCGCAATGCCCGAACGGGCTTCTTCATCGTCTTTCGGCCGGGCGTGCTCGAACAGGCGCCGGCGATGTACATCACGGCCATCAAGGGGCCGGCGCCGGGAGAGCCGCGAGCGCAGATGCAGCGCGAGCTGGTCGATCGCTATCCGAACGTCTCGGTGGTCGATGTGCTCGATATCATCGAGATCGCGCGGAGCATCGTGCAGAATATTTCGCTGGCGGTCAGTTTCGTGGGCGGATTCATCTTTCTCAGCGGTCTCTTGATCTTGATCGGATCGATCGCCATGACGAAGTTTCACCGGCTCTACGAATCCGCGATCTTGAAGACCCTCGGTGCGAAGAGGAAACTGATCGTCTGTACGATCCTGGTCGAGTACGGCGTGCTGGGCCTGTTGGCGGGCGCGCTCGGGTCCTCGGCGGCGATCGGCCTGAGCTGGATCATCAGCAAATATATCTTGAAGATCTCGTGGCAATTCACGCCCGCGGTCAATTTGACGGGCGCCCTGGCGGCCCTGATCCTGGTGACCGTCGTCGGCGTGCTCTCCAGTTGGGATGTCATGATCCGTAAACCGCTGGGAATTTTACGCTCCGAGTGAGCCGTCGCCCGCGCCGCGCCGCTTAAGATTAATTACGTTGACAATCCGACGAGCGATACCGCAAGATGGGCCCGGTCCTTCATCCCTCTTGCGGTCAGCTCTCTCCGCTATTGCTTGCCGCATGATTATTCCCTTCCGTCCTATCCAGAGCCATGTTCGTTAACCCGTGCTTGAACGGCGCGGCGATCAAAGATTCTCTATCTCTCTTTCCATAGGATTGGCGCGATGCGGTATGTATTTGCATGTCTAGTGCTTTCGTTCCTGATGGTCTCGACCATCGACGTCTTCGCTCAGCTTACCCGAATCGAACCGGAACTGCCGCGATGGGGGCAGGTCTTGACGGTCGTCTACGATCCGGCCATCCCCGGAGCGAAGTTCACGATCAACGATGAAGTCTATCTGACGGCCCGGCTGTCGTTTCCCGGCTCTGATGAAAATCTGTGGTTGAAGATGACCAGAGACGGATCCGTTTTCAAAACGCGGTTGAATGTCCGAAATAATCTCTCCGCGGTCAGCTTTCATTTCATCACGCTCAGTGACGGATGGGATGAGGGGGCCTATCTCAGCAGCATCGTCTATCGCGGCGACGGCCGGGCGGCTCGCGGAGCTTATGAGAGTAAGATCAGTTCCCGGCGATATCAGGAGTTCTTCCAACACGAGACGGAGCTCTATCCCGAGAACTATCTGGCCTATCGCACCAAGTGGTCGGTGGTCAGCGCGATCGATGGAGAGCAGATCGCGCGAATCGTCAATCCGGAACTCAAGCGGCTCGGCAGCGTGCGCAACGAGGGCCCCGAGTTGCTCTGCGCGCTCTCATACGGCCACCTGCTGCTGGGTCACGCGGACAAGAGCCGCGAACTGATTCAGCGATTGTTCGATAGATTCCCGGATTCCGCCTACACCGCCCTGGCCATCAGGGATTACGAATCGGAGACCTCGGCGCGCGGGATCGCCGATTGGACGGCCGAGGTGCCCCGGATCAAGTTGGAATATCTGCGCCGGCATCCGGAGACCGAGTTTGCGCGCGCGGCCTTGAGCGCCCTGGCTCAAAACCAGCGGACCCCGCTCGATCTGATCGAGACCATCGCGCAGCGCTGGCTGAAATCCGAGGCGGACAATCCGCAACCGTATTTCAATCTCGCGCAGGCCTACCGGAATCAGTACCAGCATCAGCGGTACGATCAGGCCTCGGCGTTGATCCAGAAGGCGATCAGCCTGTTGCTGGCCGGAAAGCTGCGGCTGTACGGCGATCTCAACGGCCAGAAGACGACGACGATGTTGGCCGCCGCCTATTTGACCGATGCCGATCTGGCGTTTCGCCAAAACCGCTACGATCAGGCGATCTCGGCGGTTCGGACCGCGCAATCGTTCGAGTTGGAGAACGACTTTGCCGCGCATTTGCTGGAGGCTCAGATCTGGCAGGCGCTCTCGCAGGAGACTCGCGCCGAGGTGGCCTTCAAGGAGGCCCGCCGCCGCGGGTCGCCGGAGGCTGAAGAGCGGTTGAAATCCAGGTACCAGGCCCGATACGGCAATCTACAGGGCTTCGACGAGTATCTGATCGACACCGACCGCCGGAGCCGCGCGAATGAGGTGGGCGCCATGTCGAAACGGCCGTCTCCCCGGTTCAAAGTCACTTCGCTCGATGGCAAGACCTTCGACCTCAACGCGCTGCAGGGCAAGATCGTCGTGCTCGATCTCTGGTTTGTCGCCTGCGGACCCTGCCGTCAGGAGATTCCGCAACTCAACCGGCTGGTGCGCGAATTTAAAAATCGCAACGTCGTCTTCCTCGCTCCGGCGCTCGACAGCCAGGAGTCTCTCAAAAACTTCCTCAAGACCTTGCCGTTCGACTATCACGTCATCCCGGACGCGGATGAGATGATCATTCGCAAGTTCAACACCCGAGCCTTTCCGACCCATATCGTGATCGATCAGGACGGACAGATCGAATCGATGCTCGTCGGCGGCACCGAAGGGCGGCCCGAAGAGGTTCGCCGCGCCGTCTTGCGATTACTCAATAAAAAAGTCTAGAAAAACCCAGAAAAGTCTAGAGAAGTCAAAGGCAGACTTCTCTAGACTTCTCTAGACTTCTTCTTTATCTGATCTTGTCCAGCATTTGATAGAGCCAGATCAAGGCGTTGTTCATGAGCTCTTCGCCGGCGCCGACGGCGACCGGAGACACCTGTTTGTCGGCGCCGTAGCCGCCTTCGGCGACGGCTTCGATCGTCGGAAAGTATTGGTGATATCCGTTGCAATAGCCGAAGAAGAAGAGTTGTTTGACGCGCGCGCGTTCTTTGAGGCGAATCGAGTGATTGCTGAAGAACTCACCGGACGCGCCGACCAGCGCGATCTCCC
Source organism: Blastocatellia bacterium (assembly GCA_035280505.1). Lineage (GTDB taxonomy): Bacteria > Acidobacteriota > Blastocatellia > RBC074 > RBC074 > JAKEHZ01. Next base: position 12,744 of record DATEFT010000768.1, read on the forward strand.
GGTTGAGCAGCGCGACCGTCAGCCGCGGGCGCACCCCCTCCGCGTATTCGTCGATGTAGTTGGGGATCAGTTCGGGAAAGAAGGCCCTTTCGTAGATCAGGCGGACGACGGAGTTGCTGAAATCGACGCGCGAAACGAACTTGAACCGTTCTTCTCGGATCTGCAGCGACGGTTTGGCGATTTCGCTGGTCGTCAAACTCAGGGCCAGCTTGACCGCCTCCTTCCCCAGCGCCTGGCCGAAAGCCTGGTACCCTTTGTTGGGCCCTTCATTGACCGATTGGTCGCCGGCCGCTCCCTGCATGAAGATGGCTGGAGCTCCGGTCGCCTTCTCCACCTCGCTCTTCAGCGCGCCGACATAATCGGCGGAGAATCGCAGCATCACCCCGGAGACCAGGGTCGGGTGCGCGGAGAAGTTGATCAGGAGGGCGATCGGTTTGCCGTTGCGATCGTCGAAACGCAAGACCCCCAGGTCGCGATCGCTGGTCTTGGTCGGCAGCTTGCTCTGGCGGTTGCGATTGAAGTTATCGAGTTGGACCGAGCCGGCGCCCAGCCTGGCGGGCACGAGCTTTTGGTTCGCCTCGAGGATCGCGGCCGTGATCGCGTCTTCCAACTCCCGGTAGTAGCGAAAGGCCGCGTCGAATCGCCCTTTCCCCTTGCCCTGCTCATCGCTCAGCTCGAGCACGGGGCCGTGATGCGTGTGCGACCCGGCAATGAATGAGTATTCGATTCCCGCCTCGCTCTTGATCCGCTGGCGGATGCGTTGCAGCGAGGCCTCGGCCGGAGCGCGGCCGAGGTCGAGGCCCACGATCGCGAGCTTCTGATTGCCGGCCTCGATGACCAGCGCGTCGGCCTGGAGCGGATCGAGCGTGCCCACGGACAGGAGATCGTGGCGTGCGCCGTAACCCCACATCGGCAACGGTTCGCGGGGAGTGATTTCACGCCGGGCGGACCC
>DATEFT010000769.1:0-5764 GCA_035280505.1 Blastocatellia bacterium
ACCGGACTATCACGGGAACAGCCTGGCCCTCAACAACCTGGGCAACATCTACAAAGAACGCGGAGACTTCGCGCAGGCCGAGCCGCTCTACCGCCGGGCCCTGACGATCGCGGAGCAGACGCTGCCGCCGGAGCATCCCAACGTCGGGCTCTTTCTCAGCAACCTGGGCAATCTCTACCGGGAGCGAGGCGAGTATGGGCGGGCCGAGCCGCTCTTCCAGCGCGCCCTGGCCGTCAAGGAGAAGACGCTCGGGCCGACTCACTTCAGCGTCGCCTACACGCTCAACGACCTCGCCTTCGTCTACAGCGAGAAGGGCCGGTACGCGGAGGCCGAGCCGCTCTTCCAGCGCGCCCTGACCATTCTGGAGAAGGCGGCCGGGCCGGAGCACTTCAGCGTCGCGACCGTGCTCAACAATCTCGGGACCCTCTATCGCCGAAAGGGCGACTACGCGCAGGCCGAACCGCTCTATCGACGGGCCCTGGCCCTCCGGGAGAAGGCGTTCGGGCCGCTGCATCCATTGATGGCCACCTCTTACGGCGAACTGGCCCGGCTCTCGGCGGGCCAGGGCGACCGGGCCCGGGCCGTGGCGTCGATGGCGGACGCCAACCAGGTCAGCGAGCACAACCTCGCGCTCAATCTGGCCACCGGTTCCGAACGCCAGAAACTGGCCTATCTCTCGCTCCTCTCGAAACAGACCGATCTCACGCTCTCGATCCACAGCCTGACCGCCCCGGACGATCCGCAGGCGCTCCACCTGGCCTTCACGACCTTGTTGCGCCGGAAAGGACGCGGGCTCGATGTCATGACCGACACGGTCGCGGCGCTGCGGCGCCGGGCGCAGCCCGAGGATCGAGCGCTGCTCGATCAACTGGCCCAGGCCCGGTCGCAGTTGGCGGCGCTCTCGCTGAAGGAGCCGGGCGGAGCCAGGCCCGAGACCTACCGGGCGCGGCTCAAACCGCTCGAAGAGCGGGTCGAAAAGCTGGAGTCCGAACTCAGCGCTCACAGTGCCGAGTTCCGGGCCCAGGCGCAACCGGTCACGATCGAGACGGTCCAGGCGGCGATCCCCGCCGAGACCATCCTGGTCGAGTTCGCCGTCTATACGCCGCAGCAACCGGCGACCGAGAGCTCTCAGCCGCCGCACTATCTCGCCTATCTGCTGGCGGCCCAGGGCCCGCCGAGATGGGTCGCCCTGGGCGAGACCGCGCCGATCGATCGAGCGGTCGAGGACTGGCGGCAGGCGCTGCGGGACCCGGACCGAAAGGACGTCAAATCGCTGGCGCGGGCCGTGGATGAGCAGGTCATGCGGCCCGTCCGGGCCGCCATCCAATCGGGGATGGGGATCCCGCGGCGCCTCCTGATCGCGCCCGACGGCTCGCTCAACCTGATTCCGTTTGCGGCCCTGGTCGATCGGCGGAAACGATATCTGGTCGAACGTTACGCCATCAGCTACCTGACGAGCGGGCGCGACCTGCTGCGGCAGCCGGCGCCGGAGCCGACCCGGAACGCCCCGCTGGTGGTGGCCAATCCGGCCTTCGGCAAGGTGGCCACCCTCGCCGCGCGAGCCGACCAGAGCCCGGAAAATCTGCGGACCGGCAATCCGGCGACGGCGCGCGTCGATCAGACCCAGGTCTTCTTCCAGCCGCTGCCGGGGACCGAGGAAGAGGCGCGGGCGATCAAGTCGGTGCTGCCGGAGACCTCGCTGCTGCTCCGCGAGGAGGCGACCGAAGCGGCGCTTAAACGGGCCCGGGCCCCGCGGATCCTGCACATCGCGACCCACGGCTTCTTCTTCAACGAGCAGCGATCGCCGGAAGACCTGCCGCCAACCGCCGGCCTGCGGCTCAGCAAGTGGACGGCGCAGGTCGAAAATCCACTGCTGCGTTCGGGCCTGGCCCTGGCCGGAGCCAATCAGGGCCTGAGCGGCGACGACGACGGCGTGCTGACCGCACTGGAGGCCGCCGGACTCGATTTGTGGGGAACCGAACTGGTGGTGCTCTCGGCCTGCGACACGGGCCTCGGAGAGATCAAGAACGGCGAGGGCGTCCAGGGGCTGCGGCGGGCGCTGGTCCTGGCCGGCTCGCAGAGCCAGGTCATGAGCCTCTGGCCGGTTCCGGACGAGACGACCAAGGATCTGATGGTCCCTTATTACCGGGCGCTCCGGCAAGGAGCCGGACGAGGCGACGGACTGCGGCGCGTGCAGCTCCGCATGCTGCGGAGCCGGAGCCAGCGGCACCCGTTCTACTGGGCCGCCTTCATTCAGTCCGGGGACTGGTCCCGCCTGAAATAGGTCGGTCGATCAAACCGGCCGCTCACCGCGAAACCCGCGAAAAGTCGCATCTTTCGCGGGTTTCGCTGGTTCAAATCCGCCGACCCGGCCGGATTTTGAGGCCGCCGGATAAATTGATCCCAATCAAGTCCGGGGCCTCATTCCCGGCGACAATCTTCCATACCGCTGGCGCTTGAGCGAAAACACCCATAAAATCCCTCCGGAACTAAGAACTAAAAATCGAGACCTGAAAAACGACCGGGAAACTGAAAACGATTTTCACCGGTCGATATAAATCAGGAACTTTGCCACTTGATAGTAGACCCGTGCCCAGCCTGCCACAGCGGCCACGGTCAATGTCATGAGGTCAATAGACAGATGAGAGAGTAGGAATGGGACTGACATGAGACGAGGAGTGTACTCTGAACAACAAATGATCCAGTATTTGCTGGGTGAATTGTCCGAAGCCGAGCAAACGGAGATCGAGACGGGCTATTTTAGCGATCCGGAGAGATTTAACCAGCTCCTGGCCGTCGAAAACGACCTGATCGAAAGCTACATCAGCGGCAAACTTTCCCCGGCGGATCGGACCAGATTTGAACGTTATTATCTAACGGCTCCGGCTCGGCGCGATCAGGTGGAGTTCTTCCGGACCCTGGCCCAGGCCGTGGAGCTGGAGACCGATCGAACGCCCGTCCCGCCGGCCGTTCCGGAACCGGCGACAGCGGCGACCCCGGCGAACTCCTGGTGGCAGGCGATTCTGGCCGCCTTCCAGGGACCGAAATTGGCGTTCGGGCTGACCTTCGCGGCGACGATCCTGATGCTGGCGGCCGGCGGGCTCTGGCAGGTCAAGCAGACGGCGCGGATGCGCGACCAGCTCGCACAGATCCAGTCGGAGCGCGTCGCCCTCGAACAACGAGAGGCGGAGTTGAAGCGGCGGATCGCGTCCCAGCAGCAGCAGAACGATCAGTTGGTTCAGGAACTGCAAAACGTGCAACAGAAGCTGAGCGAGCCGACGCCGGCTCCGAAACCGCTTCCGGCCATGGCTTCGTTCGCCTGGACCATGGGCCGGCTCAGCCGCGAGACCCTCCCCGGCGACAGCGCGCTGCGTGCGTTGCAGATTCCGCCCGGCACCGAGCTGGTCCAGTTGACCTTCAATCTTTCATCCGCCCGGTACAGCCACTATCAGGTCGCGATGCAAACCCTGACGGGTGAAGAGCTCTGGAGCTTCGGCGACCTGACCGCCAGCCGTTCCGGGTCCGGCGCCATCCTCAAACTGCGAGTGCCGGCCGAACTGATGCAGAAGGGAAGCTATAGCCTGGTGATCAGCGGCGACACCCCGACCACCGAACTGGTGCCGATCGTTGAGTTCCACGTCGAAGTGACCCGCCCCGCGCAATAACCGGAGACGTCTTTCCGACGGCTCGAAATTTCTGCGACATGTTTTACCGTTTTGCCGCACTTTAGAGCGGGAACACTGATTTGCCGACAGGTGTTTTACTCCCCCTGGACAGTGTTTCCGCGTGCTGGACGTCTGACGGTGTTGCCGGTTCCTCCACCCAAGACAAACCATCTTATGATTTGGGATTTTGCTGTTTCATTGGTGAATAAACCAACTTAACCACTGGCCACTCAACTCTTGCCTGGGTGGCCAGTTTTTTTAGAGTTTAAAGCGCGCTTGGACATCGTCGGAGGGTGACGGACCAGGAACGGCCGGCAGGTCGGGGCTACGATCGCCTACGGCGGTGATCTACCTGAGCAGCCCCGGCCGGCGGCCGAGGATGGCGGTGTCCAAGCGTCCCCCCAACGAAAAAAGCCAGGACCGTGAAGGTTCTGGCTTTTTTCGTTAGTAGAGCCGCTGCTGCAATTCCCGCCGAATCAGAAGCTCAGTTTCATGGCCAACTGAATCTGCCGCATCGGGCTGTTGAAGAGCAGGGCCGAGATCCGTCCCGCGCTCCCCGAGCCGATGGTGTTGCCCGGCGCCGCGAACTGCGGATGGTTGAGCGCGTTGAAGAACTCGACCTTGAACTGACTCTCGAAACGCTCGCGGAATCGCGTCACCTTGACCAGCGAGAGATCGAGGTTGGTCTGTCCGGGAGCCCGCAGAATGTTGCGCCCGGAGTTGCCGTAGGTGCCGTTAGCATCCGCCGTCGGCACAAAAGCGCTGAGGTCGAACCAGCGATCGACCGTCGGATTGTCCAGCTTGCCCGAGCCGATCCGGTTCGGACGGTTGGCGGTGCCGGTCGAGAGCACGTTCTGCTGCTGGAGGACGCTGAACGGCAGTCCCGACCGCTTGAGCAGGATCCCGCTCAGTTGCCAGCCGCCGATCAACTTATCGGTCCGGGCCCCCAGATTGTTGGCGAAGGCCCGGCCCTTGCCGAAAGGCAGATCGTAGGTCCAGCTCGAGGTGAAGGTGTGGGTCACATCGAAGTCCGAGACTCCGCGATCGCGGCTGAAATTGTAGGCGTTCTGCACCGTGCCTTCGGTATCCGAGACCACGTCGATGGTCTTGCCGAAGGTATAGGAGTTGACGAACTGGAATCCGTTCGAGAAGCGCCGGGAGAACTTGGCCAGCAGCGCGTGATGGCTCGAGCTGCCGCCGCTCTCGACCCGCGAGAGGCCGGTCAGCCCCGGAGCCAGTTGCCTGAAGGGACGATTGATGTTCGGGTTATTGGTGGCCACCGAGGGCGGCGCCTGGTTGATGTCGTGTTTGACGACCAGGTGGGTGCCCTTCGATCCGACGTAGGAGACCTCCAGCACGTAGTCCTTCTTGAGCTGTTGCTGCACGTTGAGGTTCCACTGCTGCGCGTAGCCGTCCTGGAAGTTGGGATCGAAGATCGAGCGCGTCGATCCGGCCGGCGCGCGATTCACATCCAGCGCCGGCGGCGGCGGCAGCCCGTCGCTCAAACGGCGTCCCGGGACCACCGAGGTCACCTGCGACTGCGCCAGCAGGAACGGCGGATTGATCGCCTTGGCCGACGAGGTTCCCGTCAGCGGATTGTTCCAGAAGATGCCGTAGCCGCCGCGCAGCACCGTCCGTCCCCGCCCGAAGAGATCGTACGAGAAGCCGACTCGCGGCGCGAAGTCCTTCTTGGGAACGACCTGCAGATAGCGGCCGACATGCTGCCCGCCGATCACCGCATCGTCGGAGGCGACCACGAACTTGCCGGTGGTGGTGTCGAAGTTCGCCTGCCGGTCGGCGACCTCGACGAACGGCACGAAGAGGTCGTACCGCAATCCCAGGTTGACGGTCAGCCGGTTCGTGACCCGATAGTCGTCCTGAATGTAGGCCCCGTACTCGGGCCGGCGCTCGCCGAAGGTCCCCTGCATCAACTGGCGGTTGATACTGCTCGGATAGCCGAGCACGAAAGAGGCGAACGAGAAACCGCTGTTCGGAACGACCACGCAGTCAGTGGTCAATCCGCCGGCGCAGTTGGAGGTCATGGCCGCCTGGAACGTGAAGTTGCCGACGATGTTGTCGACGTTGAGCACGTTGCGGCG
>DATEFT010000770.1:0-15168 GCA_035280505.1 Blastocatellia bacterium
GCGTATCCGGCATTGCGAATCACATCCACGTTCTGCACGGTGCAGCCGTTCAGATTCGCGCTGTAGGGCATCAACTCGGTCTGTCCGGCATCATTGACGAACCCGGCGCAGACCGACCGGGCGGCGGGATTGTCGCGATCCGGATAGGTCCGGAAGGCGGAGACCTGATCCGTCCCCTTCCATTGGATATTCTTATTGATCGCCTCGTCGTTCAGCCACAGGATATTGCCGGGCAGATCCCACGGCCGGCCCGACTGCCACTGGAGGATCAGGCTGCTCTGCCAACCGCTGATCAGCTTGCTGACCAGACCGCGCTTGAGGTTGAAGAGCTTCTTCCCGTCACCGAACGGCAGGGGATAGACCATCCCGGTGGTAAACCGGTGCGGGCGATCGGCGAAGTACAAACCGCGCTGCAGGATGTTCTTCTGCACGTCGTTCCAGCCCCAGGTCTCGATCTGCTTGGAGAGGGTATAGGTCGAGGTCAGGTTCATGCCGCCCCGGGTCCGTTTCTCGAAGCTGACCTGCAACGAGTTGTAGGAGATGTCGCCGTCGTTGCGCGCCACCTCGGTGATCCCGTCGAACTGCGGATAGGGGCGCGCCAACTGCCACCGTGAGATGGTATTCGAATCGTAGAGATAGCTCCCGCGGAACGGTTCGAGCCCCTTGAAGGGATTGGGCACTCCCTCGTTACAGTAGGCCGGGCTGCCGCCCTCGAGCGGATTGCACTTCTGCCGGAAGGCCAGATCCGGCTCGTTGATCGGCCGGTTCGTCTGCAGTTTCAGCGTCCGGTTCCCGACATAGGAGACCTCCACTTTCGCTTCCCAGGGCAGTTGATATTGGAACCCGAACGAGAACTGATGAACGTAGGGGACCTGAAAGTTCGGATTGACATAGTTGAATCCCCGCCCGAGAAGAGTCTCGAGCCCGAGCGAGCTGCCGGGTGGGGAGATGACGCCGCCGGGAAACGGATTGTTGAGGAGCCCCTCGATCGGCGTCCGGCCGCCGTCCAGCGAATTGACGATGGGCGTCGTGAAGCCGAAGCCGTTGAATTGCAGATAGTCGTTGCCCGGATTGACGTAGTAGAGTCCCCAGCCGCCGCGCATGACCAGTTTCTCCTTGAGTAGATAGGCGAAACCGATCCGCGGTTGAAAGTTGTTCCAATCGGTCTTGGCCGGGGCGCGGGAGAGGCCGTTCTGGTTGGCGAAGAGCAGGCCGCCCTTCAATTGCGGCAGATCCGGGAACAGCGCCCGGTCGATCAGGGCGTTGACCGGGTTGACGACGTTCGGATCGAATCCGTGATTGAGCCGGTCGTAACGCTCCTTCGGCGGTTTGTTGATGTCCCAACGAAGGCCGAGATTGAGAGTCAGGCGCCGATTGACCTTCCAGTCGTTCTGGAACCAGGGGGCATAGTAGTTGCCGAGCGTGGTCCAGAAGAGGTTGCTGTCCACGCCCCCGCCGCTGACATTGCCCAGCAGGAAAGTGGCGATCGAGTTGCCGCTGTTCGGGTCTCCGCGGTCCCATCGTTGTTGAGTGAACCCGCGATCGGCCGTCAGCCGGAACGGGTTGCCCTCGCCCTTGTCGATATACTGGACCCACCGCATATCCACGCCGCCGCGCCATGTCTGCGAGCCGCGAACCCAGGTCAGGTTGGGATGGAGGGCGACCGTGTTGGTATAGTTGAATCCGCTATATCGGCCGAGCGCGGAATAGTCGCTGAATTCATAGCGGCCGAAAGACGCCGTCCCGGGCAGTTGCGAGATCAGGCTGGAGGGGAAACCCAACTGCGTCTGGTCGAATCCGATGTTCGCATCACCTCTCGATCCCTCGACGTAACGAGCGATGGAAGCCCGAATGTTGAAGATGAGATTGGGCGAGAAGGTCGCCAGATGATCGACCACGAAGGCATCGTTGATCCGCTTCAGCGGATGCTGGCCGTCCTGCCCCGGCGCGCCGGTGATGCCGTTGACGTTGCGATCTTCGGTCCGGTCGTTCTTCGCGTAGCGCACATACATCCGATGCCGCTCGTTGAACTGCTGATCGATCTTGACCACATAGTTGAAGAACGAGTCGGTCGCCAGGTTGGGCGAGATGAAGAGGTTGCTGCGCGAATAGCCCGCGATCGGATCGACCCGGTTGGGCTGCGGATAGAAGCTCAGAATCTTCTGGGCGATCGGGTTGATGCGATTGAGCGGGATCCGATTGCCGGGGAAGGGGTCGCGGATGTATCTCAAATTATCGGTGCCCTCCGCCCGGTTCGGATCGAAGTTGGGATTGAGCCGGGTGGTCTGGGGATCGTAGATGATGATCGGCCGGCCCGCGCCGTCGACCAGCCCGCTGAAATCACCGTTCCGCATCTCCGGCGTCGGCACCGAGAGCGTCAACGGCTGCGGGACGCCTTCCCGATACCCTTCGTAGTTGACCATGAAGAAGGTCTGGTCCTTGCCGTTGTAGAGTTTGGGAATCCGGATCGGCCCCTCGATCTGGACTCCATACTGATCGAGATAATGCGCGGCTTTGTCCGCCCCGTTGGCCTTCAGGCGGAAATCGGTGGCGTCGAGCCAGGCGCGGCGCATGAACTCGTAGACCGAACCATGAAGTTCGTTGGTCCCGCTCTTGAGGTTGACGTTGATGATGCCGCCGGTGGTCTTGCCGTACTGGGCATCATAGGTGTTGGTCATGATCTTGAAGTCCTGGACCGAGTCGACCGGCGGGACGTAGGCGATGTTGTTGCCGCCCGCCTGCGAATTGTTCGGCGCCCCGTCGAGCAGGAATTCATTGCCGCGCGACTGGCTGCCGTTGATCGTCCACTCGGCGATCGCGCCGTTATCGAACGGCCGCTGCCAGATCGAGGCGCCGTTGAAGTTGACGCCCGCCGTCAGCACGCCGAGCATGAACGGATTGCGCGCATTGAGCGGCAGTTCGACCACTCGCTGCCGATCGATCACTCCGCCCCGGTCGGCCGTCGCCGATTCGATCAACGGCGCTTCTCCGAGCACTGTCACCTGCTCGCTGATGCTGCCCGTCTCCAGCGAGAAATCGAGCGTGGCGACCTGGCTGATCACCAGTTCCACTCCCTCCCGAAGAGATTTTTTAAAGCCGGCGGCTTCAACCGTCACGGAATAGGCACCGGGACGCAGGAAGGGCACTTTGTAATTGCCCTCGATGCCGGTGGTCGTGATCGTGACTTCATTGGTCCCGAGATTCTTCACTTGCACCTGGGCGTTGGGAATAGCGGCCTTCGAGGAGTCGGTCACTCTCCCAGTCATAGTGGCGCGAAAATCCTGGGCCGAAGCCATGACTCCGCACAACCACAGGCCGCAGGCCAGCCAGACGAAGGGACGAATAGCTTTACTCAAGGTAATCCCCCTTTCAATTTGGGGCGCCGGTAGCGCCGATGGACGACTTGGGTCTGCTGCAATCAGGAACGTGCAGCAATGACGCTCCACCCAGGCGGGCGGAGGCGGTTAGCAATTTCATCCCAGCCACAAAATTCAAATGCGAGGAAGCGGTACCGCTCTCGACCTTTACTGACTCTCTTAAGATTGCGGGGAAGAGCACTCCAACAGATCGATGGATGTAAGCGCATTCATTACTCGTCGCGTTCGTGGGTCAAGGGCTTACGGTTGGCAGTGCTTCTGACAGTGGTTGTCGCTGGCTATCCGAAAGTCACCTGAAAGACCGTTTCCCTGGCCATTCGGACTTCGACCGAGCCGTCCGCCTGAGGTTTTAGCGGAACTGCCCCCTTCGGCGAACGAACTGCCGTAATCCGCTGTTCGTCGGGCGGTCTCAATCGCCAGGTCCCATCGACCTTCGGCCGGAGGGTCACCGACAAGGCTCGCCCGCCGTACCAGGCGAGATCCACTTCAATGCCGCCGCGAGCCCGAAGCCCTTTGACGTGGCCGGCCGGAAGAGCCGATGGCAGCGCCGGCAGGAAGTGCAGCAGATAGCGTTCTTCCGCCGAATCGACGGAGGGCTCATCCGAGAGCTGGCTTTGCAGCAACATCTCGGTGATTCCGGAGACCGCCCCGAAGTTACCGTCGATTTGAAAAGGCGGGTGTGCATCGAACAGGTTCAGATAGGTTCCGCCGCCGCGCGTATAGTCCGTTTGGGTGCTGTCGACAGCTTTAAGTTGCTCCCGGATCAGTTTGTACGTGCGGTCGCCGTCGTGTAGACGCGCCCAGCAGTTGATCTTCCAGGCCTGGCTCCAACCGGTGCTTTCGTCTCCGCGGAGGTCCAGAGTTCGGCGTGCGGCCTCGGCCAGTTCCGGAGTGCGCAGCGGTGAGATCTGGCGCCCGGGATGGAGCGCGAACAGATGGGAGAAGTGACGATGGTGGGGCTCCGGAGCATTCAGATCCCAGTCCTGGCCCCATTCCATGACCTGACCGCCGCGTCCGATCTCCGGCGGCCGGATCTGGGCCTGGGCCTGTTCCACCTGCTTCCGAAAGTCTTCATCGATCCCGAGCGTTTTGGCCGCCCGGGCCGTGTTGTTGAAGAGATCCCAGATGATCTGCCGCTCGGCGGCGCTGCCGGCGCAGGCCCACCCCTTTTGGCCCTCATCCGTGAGGAACACATTTTCGGGCGACGTCGAGGGCGAGGTGATCAGGCGTCCGTTTTCATCCTCGACCAGCATGTGCAGGCAGGCCTGGCTGGCGCCTTTGAGCACCGGATAGGCGCGTTTCAGATAGTCACGGTCGCGGGTGAAGGCGTAGTGCTCCCACAGATGCTGGCACGTCCACGCGCCGCCGCAAAAGAAGGGCCCCCAGGGTCCGGCGGGCCCAGGAGCCGTCCATCCCCAGGCATTGGTCGTGTAGGCCATGACCCAGCCCGGGCTGTCGAAGTAGGCCCGGGCCGTCTTCTCGCCGGGCGCCACTAAACTTTCGATCAGGCGCAGCATGGGCAGATGGCATTCGCTGAGATTCGCCGACTCGGCCATCCAGTAGTTCATCTGGAAATTGATGTTCGATTTGTAGTCGCAGCCCCAGGGCAGGGAGAGACCGTCGCCCCAGAGCCCCTGTGAGTTCGAGGGCAGCGGATTGTCGGGACGGCTCGACGAGATCAGCAGATACCTTCCGAACTGGTAGAAGAGCGCGATCAGGGCCGGGTCCTTCTCACCCGCGCTGAATCGTCGCAACCTTTCATCGGTCGGCAGGAGCGCGTTGTCCGTCCGGCCGAAGTCGATCGAAACCCGCCGAAAGTAGCGCCGATACTCCCGTAGATGGTCGGTCTTTAACGCGGCGAAGCCGCGGCGAGCCGCTCTGTTCAAGGCCCAGGTCACGGCGTCGTGCGGACCCGGGCCTTTGTAGGCGGTCGAGTAGTCGAGCACATAGTCGGTCCCCGCCGTCAGCAGAATCAGGGCCTCGTCGGCCTCTTTCACGGCGAGGCCGTCGTCCGAGCCGGTGACGGTGCCGCCCCTGGTGAGAATGCGGACTTGCGCCTCGTACCGCAGATCCCCTGGCAGCCCGGTACTGGTTCCGGTCATTGTGAGCGTGCCGGGGCCGGTCTGTCGGGTCTCGGCGAACTTGACCCGGGAAAGGCTCGCGGTGAAGTTCACCGCCCGCTTACGGCTGCAGGCGATTCGCATCACGATCGCCCGATCGCCCGACGACGAGAAGATCTCGCGCGTCCAGACGTCGCCCGCGATCTGAAAAATGACCCCCGCGACCGCTTCATCGAGGTCGAGCCATCGTCGATAATCCGAGACGGGCCCGGAGAGCTGGGGGAAGGCCAGCGTCAGATCGCCGAGAGTCTGGTACGAGCCGTATGAACCGCGACCGTACCAGCCGCCGGTCCGGCAGGTCCTCTCGGCGTTCATGGCCTTCGTCACCTCCGGATGCTTGCCCTCCTTGATCATTTCGCGAATTTTGGGAAGGGCCTGATATGATTGCGGCCGGTCGGCATCCGGTTCCAATTTGCCGGACCAGATCGTGATCTCATTCAGTTGGAGCCGCTCTTTTTCCACGCCGCCGAAGATCATGGCGCCGAGGCGGCCGTTTCCGATTGCCAGCGCCTCTTCCCATTTGACCGCCGGTTGCCGGTACCAGATCAGATGCGGGTTCTGATCGGCGGCGGCAGCGTCATGCGCAGGGCGAAAGCAGGACACCGCCGCGGCCGCCGAAATCGTTTCGAGGAATGATCGTCTACTCGTCTTCTGCATCACAGACCTCCAGGTCTTCCATTCCCAGCGTCAACGAGCCGGCAGCAGCTTGTAGAAGCCGGCGGCATGTGGCTTCACTGAAAAAGAATGGCCTTCCTTGATCGGGCCGAGGTCCTTCCTGGCCCACAGATCGCGCAGGACGCAAGACTCCGGCAATCCCAGGTCGGACCACTTCACTTGGATTTCTTCGGTCACGACGTCGCCAATGTTGAACACCGCGAGATACTTCGTCGGTGAGCCCGGCATCTCGGCCATCCAGGCGATCTGATTTTCCCGCGCCCACAACTGCCTGGATGCCGTAGCCTGCCGGTTCACGACCAGGACTTCGTCGTTGGTGAGCAGGGACAAGGTAAAGTCGTCGTTGTCGGGCAAATTGCCGCCGAACATCAACGGCGAGCGGCCGATCGACCAGAGGGTCATGAGGGTGATCTGCTCGTCGGGCGTCAGCAGCGACATCCGTGGATCCCCACGCTCGGCGCGGATCCCGATCCGGCCCAGCGGCAGCATGTCGGCGTCGGGCCAATTTCCTGGTTTCACGTGCGGCTGCCATAGATCGAATCGTTTGAACTGATTTTTGAGGTCGATCCAACGATCCCAGAAGTCTCCGGAGATGCGCCACATTTGCGCATGCTGCGAGATGAACGCGGCCTGACTTGCGTCCCGGGTTCCGGGCGAAAGGCTGAGCACGATCGGCCGGCCGTTTTTACGAATGGCCGCCGCCATGGCAGCGATCTCGGTGCTGTGATCCCCGTCAGGCCCCGATCCGAACATATCGTCGGCCTTGATGAAATCCACCCCCCAGGATGAATAGAGCCGAACAATGGAATCATAATAGTCTTGCCCGCCACGGCTGATGTCGATGCCGTACATGTCGCCGTTCCACCGGCAGGTGGATTTCTGGTCCGCGATCTCCGCCGCTTTCAGTTTGCTATTGAGGATCGGCAGATTGGCCTCGACCGCGCGGCGCGGGATCCCACGCATGATATGAATGCCGAACTTCAGCCCCAGCCGATGAACGTAGTCCGCGAGCGGCTTGAACCCTTGGCCGTCGGCGGAAGAAGGGAACCGGTTGGGGGCCGGGATCAGGCGTCCGTGGCTATCCATCACCAGCTCGGCATTCGGGCGATAACCGTGCGTCTTCGGGGCCGGCTCCGACCACTGGATGTCCACGACCACGTACTCCCATCCGTGCCGTTTGAGATGGGTAGCCATGTAGTCGGCGTTGGCCTTGACCTCGGCCTCCGTGACGCTGGTTCCGAACGAGTCCCAACTGTTCCACCCCATCGGCGGTCTGGGAGCGAGCGGCGTCTCGGGTCGTGTGGCGCTCGCCAGTCCGGCGAGCAGGATGATAGCCAGCGAGATTCGGATCAGGCGCATTCTATTTTGCTCCCTCTGATTTTATGTTTTGCAATCGGCGATTGATGACTCGAGCCGCTGTCAAGACTCCACGGATGATCGGTGGCGAGAATCTAAATGTTAGCGCTAACATTGTCAATACAAATTTCACTAACGCCGCCGGAATTTACAATTGAATCGCGCATTGCTAAGAACAGAGAGGAACGTCGAAGGTTTTGGCTGCCGCGTCCATCGACTCGATGTTCATGGAAATGGGATACAGTATAATGATCGCCGCTAGTGAAACCAGATCTTAAGAGACCAGGGATGCCGCCCCTCGATGGCTGAAGAGGTAGTGGTATCAATGCTGTTAACATGGTGCTCAGCTTGAGCAGGGAGGTTAAGAAGAGCCGGATGCCAGTTACACTTGCCGATATTGCCGAAGCGTTGGGGATCTCGATGATGACCGTCTCGCGGGCAATCAACAACAGCCCGGTCATCAGCGCGGAGACGCGCGCCCGCGTGCTGGAGGCCGCCGATCGGATGGGATATCGGCCCAACCACCAGGCGCGCGGGCTGGCAACCAATCGGTCCTTCTTGATCGGCCTGGTAGTCCCTGATCTCACGCATTCTTACTTCGCGGAGCTGGCGAAAGCCATCGAATCCGTGGTGCGGCCGACTGGATATGAAGTCCTGATCTGTAATACCGAAGAGGATGGCGACCGAGAGCTGGCTGAGGTCAACGCGTTGCGTCATCGGACTGATGGGTTGATCATCGCCTCTTCCATCAGTCAGAGCAAGGCCGAGGTCTACCGAAAATTGATCGGCGAGGGCGCCAGACTGGTGTTTCTCGACCGTCACTTCGGGCGGATCGGCAGCCCGGCGGCCGTGACCAACAATATCCAGGCCGGAATGCTGGTCACCGAACATTTGATCGAGCTGGGTTATCGCCGGATCGGCCATTTGCGCGGCACGAATGTCAGCGTCGCCAACGAGCGGCTGGAGGGTTACCGCCGGGCGCTGCGCAAGCATGGCCTCGAGGTCGACGATCGACTCATTCGTCCCTGCGGCCTCTTTCAAAAGAGCGGGTACGAGGCGATGCGCGCCTGGATCGCCGAGGGCGATCTGCCGCGAGCGATCTTTGCCGTGAATGACCCGGCGGCCATCGGCGCGATGAGCGCGCTGCTGGAGGCGAAGATTCGAGTTCCCGCTCAAGTGGCGATCGCCGGCGCCGGAGCGGTGCAGCACGGCGAGCTCCTGAGAATTCCGCTGACGACGGTCGATTGGGATCTGGCCGAGATGGGCCGACAAGCGGCGCGGCTCCTGATCGAGACGATTGAGGGGCAACCGCCCACAGACGGTCAGCCGCGAAACGTCGTCATCAACCCCGAACTGATTGTGCGTAGATCGTGCGGCGCGATCGTCAGAAAACGTCCCGGTAAGAAGTCGGGCCGTTAGTCCACAATCGACGTCCGGTCCGCCCGCCCCAGCCACGGATTCGATCAAAACTGATTGTCGGGCCGAACATTTCGGAAGCTCGGTCGATCACTCTCCGCCGTACCAGTCGTACCGCGCGACCTGCCCGCCCAGACGCCAGAGCTGTGGAATCGTCGTGTCAAACCAATCGAGCGGCTCACCCGGCGCCATCTGCCGGGAGGCTGCGGAGAGAGCTGCGCGCAGGGCCGGATGGTGCTCGGCCCGAACGACTGACGGATCAGGCGAGACGAACAGCGCCGTTCCGCTTCGAGCGACGAGGTCCAGCCATTGCCGCGTGGCCGACCACGAGATCTCCGCCGTCACCGGCACGCAGTCCGCATCGGCCGAGAAGAAGGTCTCGTGCTGGGCGATCCGGAAGGCCAGGGTGTTGACGCCCATCTTCCGCTCAATAGTTCTCCTCCTTTATCCCAGCATCAACTTCAAATTGCCGGTAGAAAAAATTGATTGGCTGGAAAGTTCACGATCAAGCATCAAAGATCAGCCTGTGAGGGGCCCGCTATTCCGGACCGGATGGGCTTCAATTGGCTTGCCATTAGGCGCTGGTTGTGGACAATAGGCGGGCATCTCTAAGGGCATCGGAACCCATCCAAACCACACCAGACCGTCCCTCTTCCTCCCCGCCATTTTTCTATCAGATCGTCCCGCTTGGCCGGCCGGCCGGGCAGATCAGAGGAGTGCCCATGAAGGTAATGCTGTATGTATGGTTGATTGTGGTCGTCATGATTCTGGGGGGCGCCCGGGGCTCCGCTCAGAATCAGCCGGTTCCGCCGGATCTGACGACGGCCGATCTCGAGGACCTGATGAAGATCGAGGTCACCTCGGTCTCGAAGAGGGAAGAGAAGCTTTTTCAGAGCGCGGCTGCGATCTATGTCATTACCCAGGAAGAGATCCGCCGCTCCGGACTGACCAGCCTTCCCGAACTGTTTCGCCTGGTACCGGGAATGGAGGTGGCGCGGATCGACGGCACTAAATGGGCGATCAGCGGGCGTGGATTCAATGGCCGCTTCTCCGATAAGCTGCTGGTCCTGGTCGACGGACGCAGCATCTATTCGCCGATCGATTCCGGCGTCTTCTGGGAGGCGCAGCAACTGCCGCTCGAGGATATCGAGCGGATCGAGATCATCCGCGGCCCCGGCGGCACGCTCTGGGGAGCCAACGCCGTCAACGGCGTGATCAACGTCATTACCAAGCCCGCTTTTGAAACGCAGGGCGGACTGGTCACGGCTGGCGGTGGTTCCGAAGAACAGGGCTTCACCAGCGCCCGCTATGGCGGGGTGATCGGCGCTCGTGCCCATTACCGTGCCTACGCCAAATATTTCAACCGGGGCGGTCTGGTCAACGCCGCCGGTTTCAATGCCCACGACTGGCAGAACTGGCTGAGCGGGGGCTGGCGAATGGATTGGGAGAAGTCCGAACGAAACTCGCTGACCATCCAGGGTGATCTTTACGACACCATGGTGAGGGAGACCCCAACAACTATTCGACCGGCCGACCCCTTCGCGCCGCCGGTTCTCTCACCCGGCGAACTTACGGGAGGGAATGTGCTGGGGCGATGGAACCATGTCTTCTCGGATCGGTCCGAAACGGCGCTCCAGATCTATTTCGATCGGGCCCGGCGTGAAATTTATGAAGTGAGTGAGCATACGGATACGTTTGACGTCGATTTCCAGCATCATCTGGCCCTCGGCCGGCGGCAAGAGATCGTGTGGGGGCTCGGCTACCGCCTGATCAACGATCGGGTCTCCAGCACTTTTGGAACCCCGGTTCAAGTCTTTCCCGAAAAGCAACGCAACCAGATCTTCAGCGCTTTCGTCCAGAACGAATTGACGCTGGTCAAAAACCGGCTGCGATTGACGGTCGGCTCCAAGCTGGAGCATAACGATTACATGGGCTATGAGGCGCAACCCAGCGCCCGCCTGCTCTGGATGCCGAGCCAGCGCCAGACAGTCTGGGCCGCCGCCTCGCGCGTCGTCAAAACACCGGCTCGCATCGATCGAGGGCTCCGTTACAATATCATGGCGGTCCCCGGCCCCGGCCCCCTTTACACGGTCCTTGCGGTCTTCGGCAATCCGAACTTCAAGTCTGAAGAACTCCGCGCCTATGAATTCGGGTACCGCGTCCGGCCATCCAGGAAGTTCTCGCTCGATCTCGCAACTTTCTACAACTTTTATGATCGCCTGAGGGCGGACGACGCCGGTCGGCCTTTCCTCGAAACCGCGCCGCCGCGACTGGTGGTCCCGCTCCCATTCGGCAATCTGCTGAATGGCAAGAACTACGGCCTGGAAGCCTCCGTCAATGGGGAGATCAACAGACGTTGGAAGTTTCGCGGCGGATATTCATATCTGGGGGCGGAGTTGAACCATAAGCTGGCGGGCCAGGATCTGAATGTGGATCGTTTTGAGGGCGGTAGCCCGCGGCACCAATTCCAGCTTCACTCCTACTTCAAGCTGCCCCGCAATTTCGAATTGAATACTTCTCTCTACCACGTCTCTCGGCTGCCGGCCTCACAGACCCCCAGGTGCACGCGGCTCGACGCCGGGATCGGATGGAAAGTAAGAGAGACGATCGAGCTGAACCTGGGATTGCAGAACCTGCTCGATGACCGGCATCCTGAATCAAATAGTTTTGACGCAGCCATCATCAAAAGCCAGGTCAGACGCAGCGCCTATGGCAAGATGACCTGGAAATTTTAGTGAACTGTAAATCGCCCGCCGCCGGTCACTGATTCGAACCGCGAAAGACGCGAATGCCGCGAAGGCTACATCATTTCGCGTCTTTCGCGGTTTCCAATCTCAAAATCCAAGAACGCTAACCGAGCTTTCGTTGACGCTGTTAGCGCTAACATGGTATCTTGCCGCGAATGCCGCCGGAATGGTTTTACTTCTAAGGGCGGCCTCCATCCATAGTCAGAAAGTGCATCCGGGCTGATGAAATCTCGATCATCGGTCACGGCTTTTCAGTTCCATTGATAACTCAAATCATTGAGGAGAGAATGCCATGTCCATCACCAGACGAGACCTCATTCGAGCTCTGGCCGGGATCGCGCCGGCCCTGAAAGCCGGGCGAATTTTGGCTACGGACGCTCCGCTCCCTCGAATTCAGGCCGGGTCATTCGAAGGTTCCCGTGAATCACTCAAGGCCTATCAGATCCCGGCCTGGTTCCGTGACGCTAAATTCGGCATCTGGGCGCACTGGGGGCCTCAATCCGCGCCTGAATACGGTGACTGGTATGCGCGCAACATGTATCTCGAAGGGCACCGGCAGTACAAATACCACGTCGAGAAATACGGCCATCCGTCCAAGTTCGGCTTCAAGGATGTGATTCCCACCTGGAGAGCCGACCGGTTCGATCCGGACTACTTGATGAGTCTCTATCAAAAAGCCGGGGCGAAATACTTCGTCAGCATGGGCGTTCATCACGACAACTTCGATTTGTGGAACTCCAGGCACAACCGCTGGAACTCCGTTCAGATGGGGCCCCGCAAGGATATCGTGGGCCTGTTTCGCAAGGCGGCCCTGAAGCACGGCCTGCGTTTTGGGGTGAGCGATCACCTGTGGGTCAGTTACAAATGGTTTTCGGTCAGTCACGGCAGCGACCAGCAGGGCGCGCTGGCCGGAGTGCCTTACGACGGCGCCGATCCGAAATATGCCGACCTCTATCATGACGGCAGGGAAGTCCATACCCGGCTGGCCTGGAATGAAGAGGGCATTCCGGAAGCCTGGAAACGTCACTGGTTCGAGCGGATCAAGGACCTCGTCGATCAATATCAGCCGGACTTGCTCTATTGTGATGGCCACCTGCCGTTCGAGCAGTGGGGACTCGATTTAGTGGCGCATCTTTACAATCGGGACGCCAAACGGCGAGGCGGCAAGGTCGAAGCGGTTTATACCAGCAAAAGGCGCGAAGATTCGGAGGTCGGCACGTGTGTCTTCGATGTCGAACGCGGTGTGGTCGAAGGCATCTGGCCGCGTCCCTGGCAGACCGACACCTGTGTCGGCGACTGGCATTACAATCGAGAAGCCAAATACAAATCACCCAAGATCGTGATCGATATGCTGGTGGATATCGTCAGCCGCAACGGCAATCTGCTGCTCAATTTCCCGCTGCCCAATAGCGGGATGCCGGATGCCGAGGAATTGAAGATTCTGGACGAGATCACTAGATGGATGGCCGTCAATGGCGAGGCGATCTATGCCACTCGCCCCTGGAAGATCTTTGGTGAAGGGCCGGGCACGCAACAGCCGCCGACCAACGAGCGGTTCAATGAGCGAAACCGCAAGCCGCTGACCGCTGAAGACGTCCGCTTCACCACCAGGAATGGAGCGCTCTATGCCTTCTTCATGGGATGGCCGGAGCGGCAGGCCGTCATTGCGCCGTTGGCCACTGCCGGTCAGTACGCTACGGGTAAAATCAACAAAGTCGAGTTGCTCGGCTTCAAGGGGAAGGTCCAGTGGGTGCAGGATGAGGCCGGCCTGAAGGTTCAACTGCCGAACGAGAAGCCCTGCGAGCATGCCTGTGCGCTCAAGATCACCGGTCTTCAATTGACGTGACTTCAGCCAGGCTGCCGCGCGGCTCGACAAAATCTTGTCCGTCAACCTGAAGGAGTGAGTAATGAAGACGATCAATTTAGTTGTTCTATGGTCATTGCTGACAATGATCGCCGTGCTGTCGGCGCCGGCATGCCGGCACCGGGGCGACAGCGCTAACAAGACGCGGACCATTGCCGTCATTCCCAAAGGCGTCGCCAACTTTTTCTGGCAGAGCGTCAAGGCCGGAGCCGAGGCGGCGGGTAGAGAGACCGGCGTTAAAATCTACTGGAAGGGGCCGGCTAACGAAACCGACATTTCCAGTCAGATCAATATCGTCGAAGATGCCATTACCAGTCGTGTGGACGGGATCGCCCTGGCCCCCTCTCACCGCGATTCGCTGGTGCCGGTGGTCGAACGAGCTCAACGCGCGGGCATCCCGCTGACGATCATCGACTCGGGGATCGGAACGCAGAACTACATCTCCTATGTCGCCACCGACAATGTGCAGGGCGGGGTGATGGCGGCCGAGCGGCTGGCCGAGAAACTGGGCGGTCAAGGCCGGATCGCCGTGCTCGGGCTCAAGGCCGGGTCGGTCTCGACTGACGAGCGCGAGCGTGGGTTTCAAGATACGATCAAACAGAAATTTCCCGGGATCCAGATCGTGGCTTTTCAATATGGCGAGGCCAATCGAGCCGTGGCCATCGATCGCGCGACCGACATTCTGACGGCCCATCCGGAATTGAATGGCTTCTTCGCCTCCAACGAACCTTCGACGGTCGGGGCCGTGCAGGCCGTCAAACAGAAAGGCGGGGCGGGCAAAATCACCGTGGTCGGCTTCGATGCCAGCCCTAACCTGATTGAAGATTTAAAGGCCGGGGCCATCGACGCGTTGATCGTTCAGAACCCCTACCGCATGGGATACGATGGGGTGAAGACCCTGGCGGATAAGCTCGCCGGTAAAGAGCCGCCACGGCGCATCGACACCGGCGTGACGCTGGTGACGACACAGAACCTCTTCTCACCCGAGGTCCAGCGGCTGCTCAATTCCGAATAAGCGACTCAGGGAGATTCTGAAGAACATTCTTTTGAGAGAGCCCGGCTGTCCTTCGGTGTTTAAAAACCGGCTTGGTCTTGAATTCGCCCTGGAGCTTTTTTGAAGCCTAATTCTTTAGTTGACATTTCTAAGGCGGCTCACTTTTGGTTAAAGTTTCAGATGGATGGCGACCACTTCACCGGAGTCTCGTTCCACGACTCCATCGGCTTGGACGACACTTCGTCACAGGACGTCAAAAGACTCAACTTTGTCGGCAGGCATCAGGGTGAGATCGCCGATCTGAAATTCGACGGAAGGATTCTATCTTTTAAGGAATTCTTTGCCGCGACGGTCAATGAATTATCGTTTCCACCAATGAAGAAGTCAGTCCCGAATATTCGCCGGATGGGAGACGAATTGTTTTTGTTTCCACTGTTTCCGGGCTTTCGATTTCGTCGGACGGGAAATCCTTGCTGTTCCCGCTGGTGATCAAGAGAGACGGAGATTTGATGACGATCGAAAACTTCCGCTAAGGGCGCGCTGCTCTGTTTCATCCCAGCAAAGCCAGAGGAGGATACATCGAACAATCTATTACTCGAGGAGCAAGTACACCGGCCCG
>DATEFT010000771.1:0-12260 GCA_035280505.1 Blastocatellia bacterium
TCGAGGAGTACGTGGAAGCGAGAGCGGAGGCGGAGCAGTGGAAGATCGATGAGAACCGGCCGGCGATCATCGTCCTGTCGGCGAAGACGGAAGCTCAACTGAAGGTGCGGGTGGAGAATCTGCTGGCGGCGATTGAGGGAAATCGGCTTCCGGAGGCGGAGCTGATGGATCTGGCGTATACGCTGCAAGTGGGAAGGGAGGCGATGGAGGAGCGGCTGGCGACGACGGTCACGGATTGGGAGTCGCTGATCGAGAGCTTGAAGGAGTATTGCGCCAATCCCTCGCCGCACGGCGAATGGGTCCGAGGGTCGGTTAAGAGAGAGCGGACGACCCTCTCGCTCTTTACGGCGGATCGAGAGTTGCAGGAGGCCGTCGGCAAATGGATCGAGCGTGGAAAGGTCTCCAAGTTGATCGAACTGTGGGTGAATGGCCTGGAGTTTGACTGGAATCAGCTATACCCGGCCGGCCGGCGGCCGCGGCGAATCAGCTTGCCGGTCTATCCGTTTGCCGGGCAGAGATACTGGGCTTCGGTGCCCGCGCCGGGACAAAACGTCGGGGCCGCGTTGCCACGGGAACTTCATGCTCACACGGGCGATCAGAAGACCGAAGCCTCCATGGCGCCGCCGGCGCTATTGAAACTGCCCTCATTAGCGGACGACGTTGCGCAAACCAACCCCCATCGGACCGCGGCAGCTCACAGGATCAAATTGGATGATCTCTCATCGGATGGGTCCCAACTGACCTCGAACGGGCGAGCCGATTCAATCATGGCCGTTTCGCTGAGCCCCGAAGGCTCGCTGCCCGAAGGGTTGCTGAAAGCCGAATCGTGGAACTCACCTGTTAAGTCGATCGTGCCTTCGTCCGACGGTCTCGCCAGACAGTTGCGCCAGAGTCTGGCCCAGGCGTTGTATGCCGACGCGGCCGAGATCGATCCGGACCGGCCATTCATCGACCTCGGTCTGGATTCCGTGGTCGGCGTCGAATGGGTGAGATGGATCAATAGCCAGTTTAGACTGTCTCTGTCCGCAGCCGTTCTTTATGACTATCCGACTCTGACGGCATTCGCGCGATACGTAAAGAGCCTGACAGCCGCCGCACCCGCAGCCAACGGGGCGCCCTCGGGTGAAATCGAGGCGCCTGCCGCCGCTGTTGAAAACCCGGCAGCAGCAGACATTCATCATGACCGCGGCGTTGAGCCGGTCAGATCTCCGGAGAGTGCCAGGACTATTGCCCCTCGATTGATCGAGGGGCTCGCCGGCGCGCTCTATGCCGATGTGATCGCGATCGATCCCGATCAACCCTTTATCGATCTCGGCCTGGATTCCGTCATTGGAGTTGAATGGGTCCGTTGGATCAATACGACGTTTCAGATCAATCTGGCAGCCACCGCTCTTTATGACCATCCCACGATTAATCGATTGGCCAATCATCTGGCTGGTTTGATGCCGGCCGTCGGCAATCGCGCACGAAGATCGTCCGAACGGATCCTGGAGCTCGAAAGCTCTCTGCCCGAAGTTGCTGCGGTTGATCACGGGCCGAAATCAGAGCCTGTGCCATACCGATCGTCTTCACCAACGATGGCGCCCGCTCCCTCTCGAGAGCCGCTTCAACGCATGACGATTGTCGACAACCGGATCGCCATCATCGGTTCCTCCGGCCGCTACCCAGGCGCCAATGATCTCAACGAGTATTGGAATCGTCTGGCCGAGGGCTTCGATGCGGTCAAAGAAGTGCCGGCCAGTCGATGGGATGTCAACAGCTATTACGACCCGGCCGCCCAGTCGCCGGGGAAAATCTATTGCAAATGGTTGGGGGCGCTGGATGAGATCGATTGTTTCGATCCGCTCTTCTTCAACATCAGCCCGGCCGAGGCGGAGCTGATGGATCCGCAACATCGGTTGTTTTTGGAGGAGGGTTACCGAGCGTTCGAAGACGCGGCTTATGGCCCCGCGCACCTGGACGGGGTCAATTGCGGAGTCTATCTGGGGATCATGAGCAACGAGTACGCGCAGATCGTGTCGCAGAGCGGGCGTGGAAGCGCGACGGGCAATAGTTTCGCGATCGGGGCGGCCCGAATCGCCTATCACCTGAACCTGAAAGGGCCGGCGGTGCCGGTGGATACGGCCTGCTCGTCCTCGTTGGTGGCGATGCATCTGGCCATTCAGGCGTTGCTGAGCGGAGAGATCGAACTGGCGCTGGTGGGAGGAGTGACGCTCTATCTGATTCCGGAATCGTTTGTGGGGATGTGCGGGGCGGGGATGCTCTCGGCGGAGGGCAGGTGCAAAACCTTCGATAACCGCGCGGACGGTTTTGTGCCCGGAGAAGGCGTGGGCGCGCTGGTGCTCAAGCGGTTGGCGGAAGCGGAGAGAGACGGTGATGCGATCCAGGGAGTGATCATCGGGTCAGGGATCAATCAGGACGGAAAGACGAACGGATTGACGGCGCCGAGTCAGAAGAGTCAGGCGGCGCTGCTGAAGAGCATCTATCGAAGGTTTGGGATCGATCCGAGAAGCGTAAGCTATGTCGAAGCTCACGGGACGGGGACGAAACTGGGAGATCCGATCGAGTTGGCGGCGCTGTCGGAGGTCTTCACGGAGGGAACGGGCGAGAAACAGTTTTGCGCGCTGGGCTCGGTCAAGAGCAACGTGGGCCATACGTCGGCGGCGGCGGGAGTGGCCGGAGTGCAGAAAGTATTGATGTGCCTGCGAAACCGGCGGTTGGTGCCGAGTCTGCACTTCAAAGAGCCGAACGAACATTTTGCATTCGAAGAGTCGGCGTTCTACGTCAACACGGAGTCGAAGCCGTGGAAGAGCGAAGGAGGGGCCCCGCGCCGCGCGGCGGTCAGCTCATTCGGTTATAGCGGGACGAACGCCCACCTGGTCATCGAGGAATATGCTGTGCCGAAGACCTCCATTCGGCGCGCCGCGGGCTCCAATCGATTGGCGATGATCGTGCTCTCAGCCAGGACCGAAGCGCAGCTCAAAATTCAAGCGCGCAATCTACTCGACGCCCTGCAAAAGCGCTCGCTGGCGAACGACGACCTGGAAGATCTTGCCTATACTTTGCAGGTCGGCAGGGCCGCGATGGATGAGAGGTTGGGAATTCTGGTTTCGAGCCTTGAATCGCTGGCGGCCAAGTTGACGGGCTTTATTGAGGGCCGGGCTTCAACTGACGACGTGTACCGCGGCCGAGTCAAAAAAGACCAGGATCCGTCCTCAATGTTCACCTCGGACGAAGATCTGGAGGTCATTCTTCAATCATGGATAACCAGAGGCCGGTACGACAAACTGCTCGAGTCCTGGGTCAAAGGCCTGGAGGTCGAGTGGAAGCGATTGTATCAGAATGGTCCTCGACCGCGGCGAATCGGCCTGCCGACCTATCCGTTCTTGAAACAACGATGTTGGGTCGATGCCGCCGGTAAGCCGGATGTTGCTGTCTCGCGCCCGGCCGATTGCCAGCCGCAACCGCAGGTGAATGGGTCATCTGCGCCGCGCCCTTCAACTCCCGGCTTTGAGCCCATTGTTCGAACCTTGCTGCCTCATTGGGAGAGCCTGCCGGCCGCGATCGTCAATGAAGGTTTCACTGACATCCAGGGGTCCGCCGTGCTGATCGGCACAGACCATCCGGCGATCCGGGAAGCCCTGGCCGGCCGTTTCCCGCGGTTGCGGATCTTGCCGCTGAAGCTCGATGAAGAAGTAGAGATGCTGATCACTTCATTGCGATCGGTGGGCGAGATCGGCACCGTGATCTGGGTCCTGCCCCAGGACTGCACCGTGGAGGCCGAGTCGGAGCAGCAGATTAGTCAACAATCGAAAGGCGCCCATTTCGGCTTCCGTCTGATCAAGGCCCTGCTGGCGCTCGGTTATGGCCGCCAGCGGCTGCAACTGAATGTCATTACCTGGCAGACGCAGGGCGTTCGCGACGAGATTGTGTATCCAGCACATGCCAGTGTTCACGGCCTGATCGGATCTTTGGCGAAAGAGTATCCCGATTGGCTCATTCGACTGGCCGACTTGCCGGTCGATGGCGGCAACGACCATCCAGGTCGGCTCCTCGCCGATTGCCTGTCCCTCGCGGCCGATTCACGAGGTGATACCTATGCCTGGCGCGATGGGCAGTGGTATCAGCAGCAGTTGCTCCCTGTCGAGATCCCCGGAACTCCGTTACCGAGAGCATTCCGTCAACATGGGGTTTACGTGGTGATTGGCGGGGCTGGCGGCCTCGGTGGAGTGCTCAGCGAACATCTGGTCCGTAATTATCAAGCCAGAATTGTGTGGCTCGGCCGCCGCCCATTAGACGACGGCATCACAGCCGAGCTGGACCGTTTGGCGCAGATTGGTCCGCGACCTCGGTACATCCAGGCAGACGCGGCCATCAGGTCGTCACTGGCGCGGGCCCATGAGCAGATTCGAGCCGAATTCGGCTCGATCAACGGCGTCATCCACAGCGCCATCGTGTTGGAAGACAAAAGTTTCATCAAGATGGACGAGGACCGGTTCCTGGCCGGCCTCAGGGCCAAGGTCGAGACCAGCGTGCGACTGGCGCAAATATTCGGTGATGAGGGCCTGGACTTTGTCTTGTTCTTTTCGTCACTGCAAAGCTTCATCAGGGCGCCTGGGCAGAGTAATTATGCGGCCGGTTGTACCTTCAGTGATGCGTTTGCCCGGCGCCTCAATCAAGCCTGGAGCTGCCCGGTCAAGATCATAAATTGGGGATATTGGGGCAGTGTGGGGATCGTCTCCGACCGCGCCTATCAGAATCGCATGGCCGCGATCGGCGTCGGTTCGATTGAGCCGGCCGAAGGCCTGGCTGCCATCGAACAATTCCTCGGCGCGCCTATCCACCAATTGGCTGTGGTAAAGAGCAGCCATCCTGCCGAGGCCGCGGTCCAATCGACGGCGGCGGCTCCGAATCGAATAGTACTGGCAGCGCAGGCGGCGCCAGCAATGGAGGCAATATGGAGCGAGTAGCGGCGCTGACGCCACCACGGTATACCCGAGATGAGATGCAGGCTCACGCGGTCTTTGAAGACTTGCAGCGACGACTGCTGTGGGGCCAACTGCAACTGCTTGGGTTCACGTTGACTGCCGAATCCTGGCAAATAACCGGGCAGGTCTTGCCGTCGTATCGGCCCTGGCTGGATGAGACTGCGCGAGTCCTGCGGGCCGGCGGTTATCTTCGCCCCGACCGGCCAGACGAGAGCCTTGAGACGTTATGGGGGTGCTGGGCTCAGTGTCAGAACAGCGATTATCTTCGCGCCAACCTGACCAACCAGGCGGAGCTGGTAGGATCGACGCTCCAGGCATTGCCGCAGATACTGACGGGGAAGATCAGGGTTACCGATATTCTTTTCCCTAATTCGCAGATGACGAGAGTGGAGAAAATTTATAAACACAACTCCAAGGCCGACTATTTCAACAGTGTGGTCGCCCAGGCGATCGTGACAATTATCGATGCCCGATTGGCCCAGGGCCATCGAATGCCGGTGCGAATTCTGGAAATCGGGGCCGGCACCGGCGGCACGACTGAGATCGTTCTGGCCGCGCTCCGGTCTTATCGCGATCAGATCGACGTCTATACCTACACGGACATCTCTAAAGCCTTCTTGATGCACGCCGAGAGCGCCTACGGTCCGGGGAGTCCGTATCTTCAGTGTCAGTTGTTCAATGTTGAGCGGCCCTTGTCGGAACAGAACCTGGCGCTCGGCAGCTATGACATTGTCATTGCCGCCAACGTTCTGCATGCAACCAGGAATATGCGGGCGACGCTGCGCAATGCGAAGGCCACTCTGAAGCGCAACGGCGTGCTCCTGATCAACGAGATCACCGCCAACAATCTGTTCATTCATCTGACCTTTGGTCTCACCGAGGGCTGGTGGTTGGCCGAGGATCCGCACCTCCGTCTGAGAGGGTGCCCGGCGGTGTCGATCGACACCTGGAAGATGCTTCTCAAGGACGAAGGATTCGATCGCGTCTACTGGCCGGCAGCCGTCGCCAAAGATCTCGGTCAACAGGTCATCATGGCGCGCAGCGACGGTCTGATTCGCCAGCCGCAGCCCCTGCCGTTCCCCGCGCCGGAGACTCGAAAAGAGCCCAAAGAAGAAACGCCGGCCGTGAGCCTCGATTCCACGCCGCCCGCCGAAGACATGTTGGCCGGGCATCTTCGCCGAGTGATCGCCGAACAGCTCCACCTCAGTTTACGGGTTCCGACAGAGCAGATCAGCTACGTCGATTCATTTGCAGACTACGGAGTAGACTCCATCTCCGGCGTGCAGTTGATTCATCAGATCAATGCCGCTCTGGGCACCAATTTGGAGACTACTCACCTCTACGATTACAGTTCGATCAACCGTCTGGCCGATTACCTTCTTTCCGAATGGCGAGGGGTGGTGACGGCGCGACTGATTCCGCTTCAGCCGGCGGCGGCATCTGAAACCGATTCCGCTTCGGCCAGCCAGGTGGATCCGCCGCCGCCCGAGACTAAAGCCGCGCCTCGTCAGGTCGCAGAACCTCCACGCTTTCATCAGCCGATTGCCATCATCGGCATGAGCGGGCGGTTTGCCCAGTCGGCGGATGTGGATGAGTTATGGGGCCATCTATCCAACGGCGATGACCTGATTCGACCGGTGACGCGCTGGTCTTTACCGGAGACGACGCCGACGGGCGCGGCTTTCTGCCGTTACGGCGGCCTCCTGAACGACATCGATCATTTCGATCCCATGTTCTTCAACATCTCCGGGACGGAGGCGGCCACTATGGATCCGCAGCAGCGACTGTTCCTGGAAGAGGCCTGGAGCGCGCTCGAGGACGCGGGCTATGCGGGTGACGGCATGGATGCCAGTCGCTGCGGCGTATACGTCGGATACAACGGAACGGACTATCAGACGCTGCTGGGCGACCAGGCGCCGGCACAGGCCATGTGGGGGAATGCGGGCTCGATCCTCTCGGCGCGAATCTCCTACTATCTGAATCTGCAAGGGCCGGCGATCACCGTCGATACCGCCTGTTCCAGCTCGTTGGTGGCCGTTCATCTGGCATGCCAGGGGCTATGGGGGCGCGAAACGGAGATCGCGCTGGCGGGCGGCGTCTTCGTGCAATCGACACCCGGTTTTTATCTGTTGGGCGGGCGGGCGGAGATGCTCTCGCCGACAGGCAGGTGTCGCACCTTCGATGCCGGGGCCGATGGTTTCGTTCCGGGTGAAGGCGCCGGCGTCGTGGTCCTTAAGAGGTTGTCTGAAGCAATGACAGATGGCGATCATATTTACGGCGTCATCGTGGGATCGGGCATCAATCAGGACGGGACTACCAATGGTATTACTGCCCCGAGCGCGGCCTCTCAGGAACGTTTGCAGCGGCAGGTTTATGACACCTTTAAGATCCATCCGGAAAACATCCGGATGATTGAAGCGCACGGCACCGGGACCAGACTGGGCGATCCCATTGAATGCCGGGCGTTGACACAGGCTTTTCGTAAAGACACGGCAAAAAAACGCTATTGCGCGATCGGTTCGATTAAGACCAACCTGGGCCATACCGCGGCGGCGGCGGGAATTGCAGGTCTGATCAAAATTCTGCTGTCATTAAAGCACCGCCAGATTCCGCCCTCTCTCCATTACGAGACCTGCAACCCGGCGATCGACCTCGAAGAGAGCCCCTTCTACGTCAATATCGGGCTCACCAACTGGGAAGTCGCGCCCGGCCGGAAACGCTGTGCGGCGATTAATGCCTTCGGTCTCAGCGGCACCAATGCGCATCTGGTGATCGAAGAGGCTGATGAGATCGAGCGCCGCCATGCCGAGCGGCCGGGATACCTGATGATGCTTTCCGCGCGCAGCCCCGAGCAATTAAGACAACAGGCGCGGCGGATTATCGGCCAGGTTGAATCGGCTCCCGCCATCGATTTAGGCAATCTCTGTTTTACCCTGTCGGTGGGCCGGAAACATTTCGAATACCGGCTGGCGTGCGTGCCGACAAATAACGGTGAACTAATCGAAATCTTAAGACGCTGGCTTGAGCGTGGAACGGCGCCGCAGATCTTCACAGGTTATTGCAAGGACGGTGAACACAGAGAGCAATCTTCGCTAAAACGCTATGGCCATCAGTGCATTTTGCAGTGCCGCAAGCAGGACCTCAAAGAGCATGAGCATTTGGAGTACTTGGCCGCCCTGGGCGAATTATTCGTCCAGGGATACCGGCTCGACTACGGAAGTTTGTTTAGTCAAGACGGTTATGCCAGGCTCTCGCTTCCTGCTTATCCGTTTGCGAAGGAGCAATATTGGGTGAGGTCGAGCCAGCAGGCGGTGGCGACCGCCGAGTTTCAACTCGAGGCCCACCCACCGGAGTCCTGGTCATTCAACGGCAGCGGCCTGCGTCTGCCGAGCGATCGGCCAAACCCGAATCCACTCGCCCGAACCTTGTTGGTGCAGCCAGTCTGGGAATCTCCGGTCCTGATTGAACGTGAGGGCCCGGTGGCCATGACGGCCGCCGAGCACCATCTATTATTAATAGGCGATTTCTCCGCTGAGATCCTGCGCCGCTTACGGGAAGCTCTGCCTGACACCTCCTGCCTGACGATTGCGGCGGCGAGCGGATCGTTGGCGGAACAATACGAGGCGACGGTCCTCGCCGTCTTTGAAAAAATACGGTCTATTTTGGCAACGAAACCGACGCACTTCGTGCTGTTTCAGATATTGGTCAATACGGGAGGCCGGGGGCCCGATCTCTGTTTGACCGGATTGTCAGGTCTGCTGAAGACTGCGAGCCAGGAAAATCCCAAGTTGATTACTCAATGTCTCGACTTGGAGGGAGTCGATGCCCCTGAGATCCTGATCGATTTGGTTCGGATCAACAGTCAGGACTTTAAGCATCGGGACATCCGATATCGAGATCACCAACGTCAGGTGAAGCGCTTCGAGAGGCTCGCGGTTTTAGATGAAGGTGAGTCGGCGAAATCTCCCTGGCGAGACCGGGGAGTCTACCTGATTACAGGCGGGCTCGGCGGATTGGGATCCATCCTGGCTACCGACATCGCCCGGAATGCGCGGAACGCGACATTGATTCTCGTCAACCGGTCGGAGCTGACCGCCTCCAAACTGGCCCGGATCGATCAACTGAAAGAGTTCGGCATTTCCGCCGAGTACCAACAGGTGGATCTCGCCGAGCGGCGGGAGGTGCAGAGGTTAATTGCGCACATTCAAGAGCAGTACGGCGCGCTCACCGGCATCATCCATAGCGCGGGCGTGATCGAAGACAACTTTGCTTTGAAGAAATCGCGTGAAGAGGTACGGCGAGTTCTGGCGCCGAAAGTGGCCGGCCTGGTAAATCTCGATGAAGCCACTAAAGATCTGGTGCTCGATCAATTCATCTGCTTTTCCGCTTTCGCCGGTGTGTATGGTAATCCCGGCCAGACCGACTACGCTGCCGCAAACGCCTTTATGGATCTCTATGCCGATTACCGCAACGAACTGGTCGGAAAAGGCTGGCGCCACGGCCACACGGTATCTATTGCTTGGCCGCTGTGGGCCGAAGGCGGCATGCAAATAGATGAGACGGTGAAGACCGGGATGACTCGCAGCGGTTTGATGCCGCTGAGCACTCCAATGGGGCTTTCCGCTCTTTACCGAAGCTTTTCAATGAAGGCCACCAGCGCACAGATCGTAGTTCTGCATGGAGACATCGAAAAACTGAGCGGGCTCGTCAATGGAGTGGTTGGACCTTCGGAACATTCGGGACAGGTGCCGGTTTCCGAGGATGCTCACCGACAGTTACAGAGTCTGATGGTGACGCAGTTGAAAGGCCTGCTGGCAGGCGTTACTAGTATTAGTATTGATCGCATTGGCGGCGATGAATCCCTGGAGAGCTACGGCATTGATTCCATAATGATCACTCAGCTCAACCAGAGATTGGAAGGGATCTATGGCGAGATCTCCAAGACACTGTTTTTTGAATATCGCACCTTGAACGAGCTCTCCCGATATCTGGTAGAAGCTTATCCCGCAGGTTGTCGGCAATGGACGGGTACTCCCGAGACCATCATCCCCGCCGGACCCGCGGCAAACGGGGCGACGGCGAAAGATCGAGATCCATTTAGCTCAACGTCGAAAGGTCGGGACCGTCTGTTGTCGGAGGCGTCCCTGAATGATGTCGCCGATGATCCAGTTGCGATCATCGGTCTGAGCGGCCGTTATCCGCAAGCCGCTACTTTAGGCGACTTTTGGGAGAATCTCAAAGCAGGCAGAGACTGCATCGGAGAGCTTCCTCAGGGTCGCTGGCCGTTGGAGGGTTTCTATGACGCCGATGCCCGGACGGCTCTGAAAAACGGCGCGAGTTATAGCAAGTGGGGAGGCTTTCTCGAAGGCTTTGCCGACTTCGATCCTCTCTTTTTCGGGATCTCGCCTCGCGAGGCGGAGAACATCGACCCCCAGGAGCGCCTGTTTATCGAGAGTTGCTGGGAGGTGATCGAGGATGCCGGTTACACTCGCGACTCTTTACAATCGCGGCATCAGGGGCGCGTGGGCGTCTATGCCGGTATTACCAAAACCGGCTTCGACCTCTACGGTCCTCCGCTGTGGGCGCAGGGCGAAGATGTCTTCCCTCATACTTCGTTCAGCTCGACGGCGAACCGGGTATCTTATCTCTTCAATTTTAACGGTCCGAGCCTGCCGATCGATACGATGTGCGCGGCATCTCTCACGGCGATTCACGAAGCCTGCGAACATCTTAAGCGCGATGAATGCGAACTGGCGATTGCGGGCGGAGTCAATCTATACCTACATCCGTCAAATTATGTCGTTTTATGCGCTCACCACATGTTGTCAGTCGACGGTAAATGCCGGAGTTTCGGTGCGGGCGGGAATGGTTTTGTCCCCGGCGAGGGCGTGGGAACTGTTCTGCTCAAACTGCTCAGCAAGGCGGAAGCTGACGGCGATCATATCTATGGCATAATCAGGGGGACGGCGATCAATCACGGCGGTAAGACTCATGGTTACACCGTACCGAGCCCGAATGCGCAAGCGGACTTGATTGCCAAGGCCATGGCCAAAGCGCAAATCGATCCCCGCGCGGTCAGCTATATCGAAGCGCATGGTACGGGAACTGAACTGGGGGATCCGATCGAGGTCACTGGGTTGACCAAAGCGTTCAACCAGAAGGCTCCGGAGCGGCTGATTCAGACTTGCACCATCGGCTCAGTCAAATCCAATATCGGTCACTGCGAAAGCGCCGCCGGCATTGCTGGCGTCACGAAAGTGTTATTGCAGCTCAAACACCGGCAATTAGTGCCGAGCCTGCATTCACAAACACTCAATCCTAATATCGATTTTAGTAAGACTCCCTTCAAGGTCCAACAACAGCTTGAGCCGTGGAACCGACCAACGATAGTCGTCGATGGCATAGCCAGGGAATATCCGCGGATCGCCGGGATCTCTTCATTCGGTGCGGGCGGCGCGAATGCGCATGTCATCATCGAGGAGTATCTCGAGCGCGAATCGCCGCCTCCAGCCTTTATTATTGATGAGCATCGCCCTGCAATCATTGTGTTGTCGGCGCAGACCGAAATGCAGCTCAAGCTGCAGGCGCGGAATTTGATCAGTTCGATTCAAAACGACTATCCAGGCGACAGCGCGCTGCCGAACATTGCTTACACTTTGCAAGTGGGGCGCGAAGCGATGGAGGAGCGGCTGGCATTCGCGGTATCGAGTGTGGAGTCTCTGCTTGCACGCCTGCAATCGTTTATTGACGGCACTCTGGCTCCGCACGGAATCCACCGCGGATCAGTGAAGAGAGATAGAGAGAGCCTGTCGATCTTCACCGCGATCGAAGAGCTGCAGGCGGTTATTGGAAGATGGGTGGAGCAATATCGATACAAAACTTTATTGGGGCTCTGGGTCAAGGGATTGGATCTCGATTGGAACGCCCTGTACGGAGAGCGGCGGCCGCGCCGGGTCAGTCTTCCGACCTACCCGTTCGCCAGGGAGCGTTATTGGCTGCCCGAGGTCAAGCCGGACCGGCGAGTCGCTCCGGCCCCGTCGCCGGAGCCCGAAACCGCGTTGCTGCGTTATGTCGAGGAGTGGAGCCCGCAACCGGACGGCGAGCTTCCGATCGGAAATCAACCGCTTCAGTTGATCCATTTCACCGAGGACGAAGCGCAGAGCGAGGCCCTGGCCGCATTGCTCGAAGGAAGGCGCGATCAGAGCCGATTGATTCGCGTCGTCAAGGGCGCGCGATTCAGACGCCTCGACTCGACCCACTATGAAGTTCCCG
>DATEFT010000772.1:0-12302 GCA_035280505.1 Blastocatellia bacterium
CCTCCGGAACAGGAGCCGCCCGAACGCCACAAACTCGGGGTCGCGACCGGATTCCAGCCGGCGCCGACATACGCGGTATGGGTGACGAGAGCCGTGTAGACCTGACCGTTGTAGGTCACGCTCTCTCCCACCCGATAGGTATTTCCTTCCGCCCAGGCGCCCCGGCAAGAGCCTTGGGCCGCGGCGCGATCGATAGTCTGAAATATCGGCAGACCGATGATCAACAACGATGCGCAGAGCCAGATCTGCCAGCTTCTATTCTGACGCAGCATCTTGAATTCCTCCCGATGGTTGATTGGAATTGGAATTTGAGATTCAAACCGCGAAACACGCGAAATACGCTAAATCATCAAGCTTTCGCGTCTTCCGCGTATTTCGCGGTCTGTAAACCAAGTTCGTGAGCAAAGTACTTACCGTTAGAACTGAAACCTGACGACCAACTGCATAATGCGTGGATCACGCGCGCCGCTCACGGTACCGAATCCGTCTTTGTTGACCGACCCATCGGAATTGGGAAGATTCGCCGGGGTCAGATCGGTGCTGCTTCTGAAGTTGAGCGTGCTGTTGATTCCGCTGAACTGGGTATGGTTGAAGACATTGAAGGCGTCGGCGCGCAATTGAAGACGCATCTTCTCATTGAAAGCGAAGGTCTTCTGGAACGACAGGTCCCAGGTATTGACCCCGGGGCCCACCAGATAGTTCACGGGGGCGCCGAGCCCGAGGCTGCCCACGCCCGGGGCCGCGAAGGCCGCCGGATTCAGGCGCTGATAAGGATTATCCGACGCTCCCTGCGACGGATCGCCGATCAGTCTCACCCGCCCGGGCTCGGTATACGATCCCGTGATGTTCGGATTGCCGAAATTGGGGATGCTGTATCCGACGCCGTAGGGAGCGCCGCTCTGAAACCGCGTGATCCCGGAGATCTGCCACCCGTCCAGGATCATTCGGGCCGCCGCGTGATCACGGCCGAGCCGCCGCGAGAGGCTGGGCAGATCATAGATGTAGTTGACGGTGAAGTTATGGCGCCGATCGAATCCGGCCGGCCCGTAATTGGCCAGGCGCGTCTGGTCGTCGATTCGGATGAAGTCGCCGTCATTGGTGACCGTGGTCAACGCTTTGCTCCACGTATATGACAAACCGAAGAACAGCCCCCGAGCGAAACGGCGATTCAGCCCGACCTGTAGTGAATTGTAGTTGGAAGTCCCGCCCATCTGGTGGAGAGTGATATTGCCATAGCCCTGAGAGGGGCGGAGAAAGACCGAATCGAAAGCATTCGACCCCAGGGGAGCGTTGGGATTGGCCGCCGCCTTGGTCGGATCCTGATTCTCGGCCATGAAAGTGGCGCCGTACGGGACGGCGTTGAGGTTCAACCGCTGCAGCAAGTGCCGCGAGAGCGAACCGACGTAGGCCACATCCAACAGCAGGTCGGCCGGCAACTTGGCTTGCACCCCGAGGCTGAAGCTGTAGACCGTCGGGATCTTCCCCTCGAAGCTGAAAGCGTTCAGATCGAATGGCGCAAAGACCACGTTGCTCGGATTGATGTCGTCGATCCGACCATTGACCAGCGTCGGCGCCAGAGTCGTGGGCGGATTCGTCAACATGTCGAACGTCTCATTGCCCTGGAAACGGTCGTAATAGATTCCGGCTCCGCCCCGCACCACGAGGTTCTGTTTACCGGTCACATCAAAGGCCACCCCGATCCGAGGCCCGTACTGAAGACCCCGGTTTTCCATCAGGTACTTGTTCACATCCTTCCCCGCCTGGGCGATTCCATTGAACAGGTTGCCGGAGTTGGGGACGATCTTGCCGATGTCCGCGGCCGGATGCATCTCCCCGGTCACCGGATCCCGAGCGATCCTGTTGCCACCGGCATCCAGGGCCGGACGATACAGGCGCACCCGTTGACTCGGGTCGAACCGCTCCGGCAGAAAGGTCGCGGTCTGGAGAGAGGAATCGAACTGCGGTTGGATCCAGTAGAAGCGCATCCCGTAGTCGAGCGTCAGCCGGCGCGTCGCTTTCCAGGTATCCTGCAGGTAGAACTCGAGATTGGTATAACGATACCTGCCGGTGGCGTACTGCGAGGCCTGATTGAAGGAGGTGAAGACGCCCACGGCCGCATTGGCGAAACCAAACCCCGTATCGAACGGATTGCTGGAGCTGTCGCCGAAATTGAATTGTCCATTCGCATTCGCGAAAGAGGTCTGATCCTTGCGGCTGCGTTGAAGATAGACCCCGGCTTTAAAAACATGCTGTCTCCAGACCTTGCTCGCATGGTCGATAAAGTCGATGGTCGAGTTGTAATTGAAGAAAGGGGCGTTGTTGGTGCCGAAGACCGGCTCGTTGCTGATCCGCGTCCCATTGAATTGGAAGCGCGGAATGAAATCATTCTGAATGGCGTTCGTAAACAGGACCGGCAGATTGCTCAGCCCATTGGCGGCGCGGGTTAAACCGTCATTGACCGGATCGATATTGATCTGGTTATGCCCGGTTCCCCAGGTGAACTCGTTGGTCAGAGTCGGGCTCAAAACCATGGTCACCCCCACCGCATAACTACGGCCCGGCCGGGAGTCTGTAATCGGAGTGCCGAAGGGCGTGTTTGAACCGAGCACGAAGGAGCCGTAGTCGCTGGTCACCGAGTCCGAATTGTTGAGGACGTGACCGAAGACCTTCCAATTGGCGGTCAGATTGGCGTCGATGCGCAGCAGATCTTCGCGCCTGGGATAGGAATCCGGAGTCTGCGTGCGGAAGTTGAAGCCCTTGTTGGCCGAACTCTGAGCGTTCGGCAGCGGGAAGAGATTGAGAATGGCCAGGCCCGGACCAGAGAGTCGACCCTGGGGAATGCGACCCAGGACGCCTCCGTCGGCAAAACAGCCACGTGTATCAATGCGCGTACAGGGCAGAGTCGAAAGAGGATCTTTGATGGTATTGAAAAGATTACCGTCCTTGTCGACACTCTGTGAGAAATCGCCCATGCGTTCGAGTCCTGTCGGGACCGTGACATCGCGCCGCCCCTGGGGCCGCAATTGACGCTGATACTCCTGGCTCCAGAAAAAGAAGAGCTGATCTTCCATCAGGCCGAGCGGCCCGAAGATCTTCTTCGGAAGTTTGACCGGGCCGCCAATCGTGTATCCCGCATCATTGAAGCGATAGAGGTTGCGATCCAGGCCGTCACGGTTGTTCTTCCAATTGTTGGCATTGAGCCCTTCGTGCCGATGGAAGAGGTACCCGCTGCCATGAAACTCCCGGGTGCCGCTCTTGGTGACGACGTTGATCTGCGCGCCCGCGGAACGCCCATATTCGGCCTGATAGTTGCCGGTCAGAATCTTATATTCCTGGACGGAGTCCAGGCTGATGGTCGCCAACTGGTCGCCGTTGTTCCCCGTGTCGACATTGCCGATGCCGTTAAGGGTGAGCTGGTTCTGGTTGAAGCGGGCGCCGTTGGCTGAGATCTCGCTGAGTCCGGCATGACCGGCGGTCTGGAGATTCCCGGTGAAGACCACCCCCGGGGTCACCGCCGCCAGCGACAGATAAGAGCGGCTGTTGACCGCAATATTCTGGAGTTGCTCTCCGATCAGCGCATCCGAACGTTCGCCACTCTCCGTTTTCAACTGCTGACCTTCGGAGACGACCTCCACGATCTGCTCGACGGTTCCGATCTCCAGGATCAAAGCGCCGACCGAAAGCTTGTCATTGGCATTCAGCACGACATTCTTCAACTCCAGCCGCCTGAAACCGCCCGCTTCGACCTTCACGGTATACTCGCCGGGCTGCAATTGCGTATAGGCGAAGCGCCCCTCCTGATCGGTGGTCGCGGTCAACGTCAACTGCTTACGCTGGTCGGTCAGGCCGACCTTGGCATTGATGATCGCCGCGCCGTTCTTATCCAATACCGTACCGGTCATCGAACCGCTCGTCGATTGCGCGTTCAACAACAGCGGCCCGGCCAGCAGGTAGAGAGCCAACCCGGCCAGCTTGCTCTTCAGAAAGGAATGTGAGCTCATCTGATCCTCCTTAAAGTCCATCTCCATACTCAAGATCGTGTCAACGGATGGTGGTTAATGAATCCAGTGTGTGCTCCAAACAGAATCAGATCATCGGAGGTGAACTAACCCAGGTAACGGTGGAACTCGCCATAGAAAAGAGGTACACTCTGGCCTCCTGTAATTCAATACAAGCTGAATTGAGCACACACCAAATAGTATATCGATGTAAGCGGTTACCTAAGATCATGGTATCCGGCGATTGGTCGATGTATCAGCAGGGAGCCGAAGCCCCGAGCTACCCGCTCATCTCAGCAAAGCTTTAATTAAAGTCGGTCAGTGGTCAGTCGATCGGTCTGCCAGCCTGGTGAGGGCCGATCGCTGCGACCTCTTCCGGCGACCTCTTCCGGGAGGATAAAAACTATCCTTCCCGGTATGAAAAGTCCCCACGGCAGTACTGAAAAATTCCTGAAAAAGTGATGGGGACGAACCTGAAAAGTTCTGAAACGTCATGGAAACCACACCATCTAAACACCATACTTGCTCATATGAATTCGGCCCCTTCGTAGCGGATGTGGAACAGTCGATGTTGATGCGGGGTGGGGAGGCGGTGCCCCTCGGATTGAAAGCGTTTGATATTCTGCTCTTTTTGATTCGCCATCGCGGGCGTGTGGTCAAGAAAGACGAGCTCTTGAGGCAGATCTGGCCCGATACGATCGTCGAGGAGAACAATCTGGTCCGCCACATCTCCGCCTTGCGCAAGGCTCTCGACGAAAACCATCATGAGTCTCATTACATTATGACGATCCCCGGGCGCGGGTATCGTTTCGTGGCTACCGTGCACGAGTTGGAGAAGGAGAATGAGGATTTTCTCGCCCGGGGAGGAGACCCGGCGAAGACCACCGTTGCCAATGGATGGCACAGCGCTCCCGATCTACATCACACGACCGCTAACACCGCCGCGCCGGAGGTACCTCCAAATCAGCGGCTCTGGTCTTCCCGGTACACCTGGTTGTTAGTGTTATCGGTATCGGTCGCAGTAATAGCTATCATAATATCGGTGATCTCCTTAATTCGGCAGAACTCCAGAATCGATCAACCTGTGCAACGCAGGCTCTGGCAATTGACCTTCGCCACCGGCCTGGAATGCGAACCGGCCTGGTCGCCCGACGGAAACCTGATTGCCTACAGCTCGGATAGCGGCGGAAATTTCGATATCTGGGTGCGGCCGGTCGGTGAAGGCAGTCCCGCGCGTGTCACGTCGTCGCCCGCGCACGACTGGCAGCCCGATTGGGCTCCGGCGGGCAATCGCCTGGTCTTTCGGTCGGAGCGCGATGGAGGCGGGCTCTTCGTGGTTCCGGTGCTCGGCGGAAATGAACGTAAAGTCTCCGCTTTCGGCTACCGCCCGCGATGGTCGCCGGACGGCACGCGGATTCTCTTCTACAGTTCCATCCCGCAGATCAACACGGTCGAAATTCCCAAAGTGTTTTTGGTGGGACTGGACAGCAATCAGCCGCGTGAGGTGGTCAGCCAGTTTCTCACCGAGTTCAGTTGGCTGCGCGTCGCGTGGCATCCGGACGGCGAGCGGATCTCCGTGTGGGGAGATCACTTTCGAGAAGGATGGAGCTTCTGGACGGTGCCGTTGGCGGGCGGCAAGCCGGTCAGGTCTCAACTTACGGCGCAGGTCGACAAACTACTCAGAGCCGCCGATGTCACCCTGACCGATTTCCAGTGGGCGTCTTCGGGCCGCGCCCTCTACTTCGAAGGCGTTTCCCGAGGCGTCGAGAACATTTGGAAAGTAACAGTCGATCCGCAGAGTTTGCGTTGGAGCTCAGGCCCGGAACGATTGACGATGGGCACGGGACAGGATACCGATCTCAGGATCTCACCGGACGGCCGGAGACTGGCTTTTACCGTGCGCACCGAACGCACGCGGCTCTGGTCGCTGCCGTTCGACTCGGTCTCGGGCAGGGTCAAGGGAGCCGGTCAACCCGTCACCGCCGCCGACGTCGATGCCGATTACCACGACCTGTCGCCGGCCGGCGATCGGCTCGTTTATAGAGCCCATCGCGCCGATAAAGAGGAACTCCGGGAGATCTCGCTCAAGGATGGGCGCGAGACCGTGTTGATCTCGGACAATTTTTCCCGGATGCGGGCCCGTTGGTCTCGCGACGGTTCGCGATTGGTCTATCTGCTCTTGCGCCCGGTCGATCCGGAGCGCACCCGAATGGGGCGGTCGTTCGTCCTGCTCTCAGCCGGCAGCGACGACGAGCAGATCCTGACCTCGTCGGATCTGACCGACGAGGTGCCATATGATTGGTCTGCCGATGGGAAGTGGATCCTGGGAAACTCGGACCGGCAGAACCTTGGACGCCGGGGGATCGCGCTCTTCCCGATCGAGGCGGCCCCGCACGCCGAAACACAAATGCGCGTGCTCGCGTCCGATCCCAACCAGAATCTTTATCAGACCCGATTCTCCCCCGACGACCGCTGGATCAGTTTCATCGCCGCCAGGGCGCATGAAGCCGGAGTCTCGACCATCTACGCGATTCCGGCCGCGGGAGGAGAATGGAAGCGCCTCACGGAGGGCAGATATTTTGACGACAAGCCACGGTGGTCACCCGACGGTCGGAAAATCTACTTCATCTCGAATCGAACGGGCTTCTTCAATGTCTGGGGCCTCGACTTCGACCCGGCCTCCGGCGAAGCGAGAGGCGAACCGTTTCGCGTAACGACCTTCGAAAGTCCCGGCCACATGATCCTGACCGACGTCAAGAGCATGGAACTGGCGCTTTCGGACAAGTTGATCATCCTGCCGATCACTGAAGTCTCCGGAAGAATCTGGATCCTGGAGGGGACCGAGCGATAGCCTGACTGATGAACGGCTTCCACGACGTTTCAGAACTTTTCAGGTTCGTCTCCATCACTTTTTCAGGAATTTTTCAGCCCTGCCGTTAGGACTTTTCACGCTAAAGCGGATAATTCTGGGCCTCCCAGAAGAGGAGATGGCGTTCGGCTCTCGCCATGCTTGCAAATCGACCGACTGGTCGTTAACCAACCCCAACCAGGCTTTGCTGAGATGAAGTTGCGGCCCCAAGATCCGAAATCAAAACGGATGCCAGAGGTTATCCAATCCATTTCTGAAAGGAACCTATGAAAAACAAGCGAACATTTTGGCTTACCCTGATCCTGTTACTTTTCACCCTGGGAGTCGGTTCGGTTCGAGGAACCAACAGAGCCATCAAAGTTAAAGCCTGGGTAACAACGGACGATCAGAGCCGGAGACTGGAACGGCAACCGTCCCTATCCTTTTCGGAAGGCTGCGGCGTCGGCGCCAACGCCATCTTTGTCGACGAATCCCAGAAATACCAGACTATTGAGGGCTTCGGCGCCTCGTTCACGGATTCCGCCGCCTACCTGTTGAATCAAAAAGTCCCGCCGTCCGAACTGGATTCCGTCATGAACAGTCTGTTCGATCGTCAACATGGGATTGCGATCGGTTTCGTCCGCAACCCCATAGGGGCGTCAGATCTGGCGCGATTCATCTATTCCTATCAGGACTCGAACGGCGGCCAGGTCCCACCGGAACCGCCGAGCTTTTCCATTGCGCACGATCTGGCCGATCTCGTGCCGCTGGTCAGAATGGCCAAACAGATCAACCCGCAGCTCAAAATCATGGCCAGTCCCTGGAGTCCGCCGGGCTGGATGAAGACGTCGGGTTCGATGATCGGAGGATCGTTGCGTCCGGAAGCCTACGGAGCTTTCGCCGATTACTTCGTGAAGTTCATTCAGGCATACGCCGACCAGGGAATTCCGATCGACTACATCTCATTGCAGAACGAACCATTGTATGTTCCGTCCGACTATCCCGGGATGTCGATGGACCCGGCCACCCAGGTCGTCGTGCTGAGAGACTACGTCTTACCCGCGCTCTCGGCCAACCATCTCGGGACCAAAGTCCTGGTCTACGACCACAACTGGGACCGGTCGGACTATCCCGACACCGTGCTCTCGGATCCGGTTCTACAAAGCTCGGCGCAGGTGGCCGGTATCGCCTGGCACGGTTATGGCGGCACGCCGGGCGCGATGACCACCCTCCGAAACAAGTATCCGGACAAAGGCAACTATCAGACCGAACACTCGGGCGGAACCTGGATCGCCAATCAAACCAAAGCGGACTTTGAAGAGATCACTCAAGTCATGCGGAACTGGGGGAAGGCCTACGTCAAGTGGGGCCTGGCCCTGGACGAAAACCGCGGACCGCATACCGGAGGTTGCGGAGTCTGCACCCCGCTGGTGACGGTCAACTCGGTGACGGGAGAGGTCAACTACGAGATCGACTATTACACTCTGGGCCATTTCAGCAAATTCATTCTACCCGGCGCCCACCGCATCTATTCCAGCAATGCCGAGGGCTTCGTGAGCGTCGCCTTTAAGAATCCCGACGGTTCCAAGGTCCTCGTCGTCTATAACGACACGCCGAATCCGAGAACGGCCCGGGTGGTGTGGGGTGACCGGTCCTTTGCCTACGACTTACCAGGGCTGTCCGGGGCCACCTTCACCTGGGAGGGCCGTCAGGACGACGATTACTCCGTCAAGGCCACGGCTCAGGCGATCCAGGCCTCCAGCTATCACGATCTCTCGGGAATCCAGACGGAGGTGACCTCGGATGCAAACGGCGGTTATAACCTGGGGTACATCGATGATGGAGACTGGGCCCTGTACAGGAACATCGACTTCGATTCCGGCGTCAAGTCCGTACGGGCCCGGGTGGCCAGCGCCGGGAACGGCGGAACCCTGGAGTTCCGTCTGAACGGAACCGGCGGTCCGCTGATCGGCTCGGTCGCGATTCCGGTGACCGGCGGATGGCAGACCTGGACCACCGTCTCGACCACCATCTCGGGCGCCAGGGGAACCAACGATCTGTATCTCGTCTTCAAGGGGACGGCGAACATCGGAAATGTCAACTGGTTCCAATTTTCGAAGGGCTCGGGCACGCCACACCCGGTGGAGCATCCAGGCCTCTCAAGGTTGCTCTGGTCGGACGAGTTCAATGGACCGACGATCGATACCGCCACCTGGAATTACGACCTCGGCAACAGTGGTTGGGGTAACAACGAATTGCAGAACTATACCAATCGGCCGGAGAACGCGCGCATCGAGAATGGAATGCTGGTCATCGAAGCCCTCCAGGAGAACCTGGGAGGAAGCGCCTATACCTCGGCCCGTCTCCATACCGCGGGACATCAGGATTTCGGGTTCAATACCTGGGTCGAAGCCCGCATCCGGGTCCCTCAGGGTCAAGGAATCTGGCCCGCCTTCTGGATGCTGGGCTCCAGTTTCGGCAATGTCGGATGGCCGGCCTGCGGCGAGATCGACATCATGGAGATGCGCGGCCAGAATCCATTTCTGAACCTGGGCACCATGCACTGGGCCAATGCGAACGGCGCATATGCCGGATACGGCGCGGCCTACACCTCACCGGCCTCTCTGGCCGACGGGTTCCATACCTTCGCGGTCCACCGCACCGCAACCGCGATTAAATGGTACGTAGACGGGATTCAATTTCACGAAGGCCATATCGCCAATGGGATCGACGGCACCCAGGAGTTCCAGAGCCCCTTCTTTATTATCGTGAACGTCGCGGTTGGAGGTAACTTTGTCGGCAGCCCCAACGCCGGCACGGTCTTTCCGCAACGAATGCTGGTGGATTACATCAGGGTCTGGGGCCTTTAAGAAAGTCTAGAAAAGTCTAGAAAAGTCTAGAAAAGTCGGGAGACCTATTCGTTCCTGGCGCCCACTTCGTGGGCTAAGTCTTCCGACTCTTCTAGACTTCCTCCGAGCTAGGGCAACCCGTCCAGAAAAGCGCGATGGCTTCTGGAGAATTCAAAGTTATTGAATCGGTCCCAGTTAACAGACCAGGTCATTAAGCCCCTGAAGTCGGGGTAACCGGCCGGGTTGCGGAGGGTATAGCGTCCGTTAAACGAAATACCTCGGATCAGGTAATTGAGCGCTCTTTGCACTTCCGCCGGCGTGGTATAACCGCTGCCCGCCGCCGGGGGAGCCGCCGGGAGCCCGATCGCCACCTGATCCGGCCTGAGCCCGGGGAAGAATCGGCCGGTATTGCCGCCGACGGGAAAGCCCTGCAAGAGCATCTCCGCCATGGCGACCTGAAAATCGGCGTTTCCGGAGCTGTAAGCCACACCGTCCAGGCCCAACACCGATCCGGTGTTGTAGTGCTGAACATGGATGAAGGTCAGCTTATCTCTGACCCCATGAATCACCGGCAGGTAAGCTCCGGCGCTACCGCCATAAGTCTGAAACCCGACCTGAACAAAGAAGGTTTCAGGGGCCATGGACAGGATAAAATCGGGCCCGACCGTGTCGGCGATGGTTCTGAGAGCCGTGATCAGGTTGACGATCTTCGGCGTGGTCGGATTTCTAAAGTCCAGGTCGCCGGACTGAAGCGTGACCGAGCTGCCTTCAAAATCGACATCGATTCCATTGAATCCATATTGATTGATGATGCCGATCACCGAACCGATGAAGTTCTGACGATCCGTCTCGGTCGGGAGTTCAACGTGCCCATTGGCGCCGCCGATGGAGAGCAGCACCTTCTTTCCCTCACTCTTGAGTTGCGCGATATCGGATTGAATTTCAGCGGCCGAGGTCCGCACATCGGGAATAAATTGGATGGTCGAGAGGCTGCCGGGCACCGGCTCGCCGAACGCCACATCGATCACATCGAAGTCTCTGGAGACCTCTCTCAACTTGATGAAGCCGGAGCCGTTGTCAAAATTATGCCAATAGCCGACGATC
The DNA here is from genome assembly GCA_035280505.1 of Blastocatellia bacterium. Lineage (GTDB taxonomy): Bacteria > Acidobacteriota > Blastocatellia > RBC074 > RBC074 > JAKEHZ01. The sequence goes on from DATEFT010000772.1 coordinate 10,800, forward strand.
AGCTTTCCGGGAAGCTGCGACCCGCCCCCGCCGCCGCCATTTTGCGTGGTGGCGCTGACGGAATTACTGACCGCCGAAACGTTGCCCGCCGCATCTTTGGCTTTCACCGTAAAGGTGAAGGTCGTGCCGGGTGTGAGGCCGGTGACGATGAAACCGGTGGTCGTCGTCCCTCCAACCGAAGTCTCATTCGAGCCTCGGAAAATATCATAGCCGCTGACTCCCACGTTATCACTGGAGGCATTCCAGGCCAGCGAGATGCTGGTCGAGGTCGTGGCCGTGACCGTCAGGTTGGTCGGCGCCGTCGGAGCTTGAGTATCGCCGCCCCCGCCCCCGCCGCCATCGACCAATTGCCAGAGGGCGGGGACGTTGGGCGGCTCCCAGCCTGTCAGCGAGGTGTGAGTCTGGCGGCACTGGTAAACGCTGCCCTGATAGGTGACCTGTACTCCGACCGTGTAGGCCGTGTTTGCCGCCCAGACGGATGGTAACGTGGCGCCGCCTCCAGCGGTCGTCGCCGTCACCGCATTGCTGACGGCCGAGAGATTGCCGGCGCCGTCTCTCGCCCTGACGGTGAAGGTGAAGCTGGTGCCGGAGCTGAGACCGCTGACGGTGAAGTTCGTGCCGGCGGTCTCGGCAATCGGCGCCGCACCCAGCAAGATCGAGTACCCGCTGACGCTCAGATTGTCCGTCGAGGCATTCCAGGCCAGCGACACACTCGAGGAGGTAATGGCCGTTACTCGCAGCGCGGCCGGAGCAGTGGGAGCCTGAGTGTCACCGCCGCCGCCGCCGCCGTCAACCGCTCGCCAGAGGGCGGGAACGTTGGGCGGCTCCCAACCGACCTGCGAGGTGTGAGCCTGGCGGCACTGATAGAGGTTATTCTGATAGAGGACTTGCGCTCCAAGGGGATAGGCCGTCCCGGCCACCCAGGATTGAGCCTGTTGAGCCGTCGCCACGATCAGCAGAACAGTCAAAGCCGTAACCGCCGATAAGATTGAAAATAATTTACCGCGCTTTAGCCGAAACATCTTTAACTTCTCCTTTCCCTATCAACAAAATGCGTCGCGGCCGCACATAACTATGTGGAAGCAGTCCCTGTCAACGACCTTACAGTTACGTAACAGCTATAAAACCGTTAGTACGTTGGAATTTGAGATGCAAACCGCGAAACACGCTGAACACGCTAAATCATCGGCCTTTCGCGCTTTCGCGTCTTTCGCGTGTTTCGCGGTTCCGAATCGAAACTTCAAGAAATTTACTTTCCAAAGTATTAGAATCAACGCTTCTCAATTAACCTGCCATAATTCGACTCTGCCCGGAGCCGGTGAATCGTAACCACCGAGATGGTGTGATGACGTTCTGACCGAACCGGTTGAAGAGCGCCCCGATCCGAATGTTTTTACGGAGCGTGAGGCCCCACGTCGGAGGTGGTCAGAGGGCGAGGTCCCATCATGCCGCCGGAATATTCATCGGCCCCCACGTCCTTGGCACCAGTCCGCCCCTGACCAT
>DATEFT010000773.1:0-10239 GCA_035280505.1 Blastocatellia bacterium
GCCCGGAAATTCGTACCGGTTGAGCAGGTCGCGGACCTCGAGTTCGACCAGGTCCAGCAGCTCCGGATCGTCGACCGCGTCGACCTTGTTCATAAAGACCACCATGGCCGGGACTCCGACCTGGCGGGCCAGCAGGATGTGTTCGCGGGTCTGCGGCATGGGCCCGTCGGTGGCGGCCACCACCAGGATCGCCCCGTCCATCTGCGCCGCGCCGGTGATCATGTTCTTGACGTAGTCGGCGTGGCCCGGGCAGTCGACGTGCGCGTAGTGGCGGTTCTTGGTCTCGTACTCGACGTGCGCCGTGGCGATGGTGATTCCGCGCGCCTTCTCTTCCGGAGCGTTGTCGATCGAATCGAAGCTGCGGAAGGTGATCTTCGGATTATTCTTCGCGAGCACCCGCGTGATGGCGGCAGTCAGGGTCGTCTTTCCGTGGTCGACGTGCCCGATCGTCCCGACATTGACGTGCGGCTTGCTGCGATCGAATTTCTCTTTCCCCATAATTTCAACCCCGAAGGATTTGTGAAGCCCACAACCGGACTTGAACCGGTGACCTCGTCCTTACCAAGGACGCGCTCTACCGACTGAGCTATGTGGGCCCATCAACCGAAATCAGATTTCAATTTTCAAATCTCGGATCCAATCGCCGGATTTGAAATGCGGTCAAACTGGAGCGGGCGACGGGATTCGAACCCGCAACAACCAGCTTGGAAGGCTGGTGCGCTACCATTGCGCTACGCCCGCTCAGAATGCAGGGGGTAGGATTCGAACCTACGTAGGATGTGAATCCGCCGGGTTTACAGCCCGGTGCCATTAACCACTCGACCACCCCTGCTTGTCAAAAATCTTTGAGTTCGTGTTTCGCTCAGAGCCGGTGAAGGGACTCGAACCCCCGACCTGATGATTACAAATCATCTGCTCTACCAACTGAGCTACACCGGCTTTTCGCCTGGTCATACTGTCAAACTGGCCTCGAAATTTTCGAGGCCGTCAAAACCTGCATACTAGCAATGCGTTTATCAATTTGCAAGTATCGATTTTGAGTTTTCAACTCTTCGGGGAGCAATTTTTATCAATTGTGGCCTGGGGGTCACTTGCGGGACCTGATCAAACCCTTGAGCTCGTCCATAAATTCTCCGACGTCCTGGAACTCCAGATAGACTGAAGCGAACCGGACATACGCGACCTTATCGAGCTCTTTCAGGCGCCTCATGATGGTCTCGCCGATCTTGGAAGTGGGGCGTTCGCGTTCGGGAGAGGTCTGGACATAGGCCTCGACGGCGTTGACGATGGCTTCGAGTTTGGCCGTCGAGACCGGGCGTTTTTCACAAGCGCGGAGCAGCCCGGCCATGACCTTGTCTCGATTGAAGGGTTCCCGCCGCCCGTCTTTCTTGATGACCATGTAGGGGATCTCATCGATCCGCTCGTAGCTGGTGAAGCGCCGTTCACATTTCAGGCACTCCCGGCGCCGGCGGATCGAATCGCCCTCGCGCGATTCGCGCGAATCGACGACCTTGTCCTCGATATGGCCGCAAAACGGGCATTTCATAACCTCGTTCCTCCCATGTCTGACCTTCAAACCTCCTTTAACTCGAGACTCGGGCTTTCGGTTCGTTCAACGGGGCCGACTCGCCTTCGGCGGCGATCATCTCCCGCAGTTGCTTGAAGCTGACTTCGTCCCGGACCGCGTAATAGAGGCCCAGCACGAAGGGCGGGCCGAACGCGATCAGGTGATAGACGAGCGCGACGCTGGCCGCCAGGTTGGGATCCAGTCCCAGGAACTCCATGCCCTTGGCCGCGGCCGCGTGAAAGGCTCCGGCCGATCCTCCCGGGGTCGGCACCACCGACCCGACCAGTCCGAATCCGAGAATGAAGATCACCTGGCTCACCGAAAATTCGAGCCCGAAGGCGTAGAGCGTCAGCCAGGTCGCGGCCAGCACCATTCCCCAGACGCAGGCCGTGTAGAAGATCGTCAAGCCCAGCTCCCGCAGGTTGAGCAGCACCGACAGGCCGTCGGCCAGGTGTTTGATGAAGTTCAAGAGCGGCGCCACCAGTTTCTGGGGCAGCTTCTCCGAATGCCGCTCCAACCAGTGGATGAGGGCGGCCGATTTCAGCCTGAGGACCACCAGGACCACCAGCCCCACGACCACGCCCGAGAAGAGCAGCAGCCCCAGCCGCTGCCAGTTGTAGTCCGTCTGTGAGGGCGGCCTGAAGACCAGGAGATTGATGGAGAAGAGCGAGACCACCGCCGCCATATCGTAGATTCTCTCGATCAGAATCGTCGCCAGGGTGGCGCTCGGTCGCATCCGCTCGCGCAGGCTGAGCATGGCCGGCCTGACGATCTCTCCGGCGCGCCCGATCACGAAGATGCTGCCGAAACCGAGGGCCGTCGCGGCGAAGACGTTTCGCAGCCGGACCCGGCAGATCGGCGCCAGAAACGTCTGCCAGCGCAGGCTCCGCGCCAGCATCGTGGAGTTGATCAGAATCGCCCCGAGAATCAATGGCCAGATCTGCGCGTCTTGGAGATGTCTTCCAACTGTCAGCCAATCCAGCCGGCTCACGAACCAGTAAGCCAGTCCCAGTCCAATTACCAAGATTAAAACCGCTTTAAGTTTCTTCAGCATGTAAGCCGTTACCACAATATCTAGTATCGAAAACTCAAGCTACAACAGAACCGGCAACAGCGCAAGATAAAAGTTTTAAAGGATTTATTATACTAATTTTGGATCGCCGTCGGCTGATCTGTGAGAGCTGTTCTAATAATTCGCGATCTGCAACTGGAAATCCGAAATGGTGTCTTCAATCAGGATAGCAAGTGCAGGAGAGGGCGGGGAGGGTTTCGGTCTTTTCTCAACCGCGAAACACGCCGGATCTGCGAAAAATCGATGATTCCGCGTCCGCCGCGTGTTTCGCGGTTCAATTCGAGCCCTGATCTTCGGCGTCCTCAGCCGAAGATATCTTTGACCTTGTTGCCGAACCGTTTGGCGGCGCCGGTGCTCTGTTTCTCTTCGATGGCGGCGAACTGTTCGAGCAGGCGCCGCTGTTCGCGGGTCAACCGCTGCGGGGTGATGATGGTCGTGACGACGAAGAGGTCGCCGCGGCCATGTCCCTGGAGCGAGACGATGCCTTTGCCCTTGAGCCTGAAGATGGAGGCGGTCTGCGTCCCTTCCGGCACGCTCAGGGTCTCTTCACCGTCCAGGGTCGGGACCTTGATCTCGGCTCCGAGCGCGGCCTGGGAGAAGGTGATCGGAACGTTGACATAGAGATTGTTGCCCTGACGTTCGAAGAGCTCGTGCTCCTTGACCCGGATCACGACGTAGAGGTCGCCGTGCTGGCCGCCGCTGCTGCCACCCTCGCCCTCGCCGGCGAGCCGCAAGCGGGCGCCGGTGTCGACGCCGGCCGGAATCTTGATCTCGATCTGATTCTCCTTCTCGATCCGGCCCTGGCCGTTGCAGGACTTGCAGTGGCTGGTGATCATGCGCCCGTTGCCGCGGCACTGATGACAGGTGCGGCTGACCGAGAAGAAGCCCTGTTGGAACCGGACCTGGCCGGCTCCTCCGCAGACGCTGCAGGTGACCGGGGAGGTCCCGGGCGCGGCGCCGGAGCCCTTGCAGGTCTCGCAGTTCTCCAGCCGCGGGATGTTGATCTGCGTCTTGTAGCCGGTGGCGGCCTGTTCCAGCGTGATCTCGAGGTCGAATCGGAGGTCGGCTCCGCGCTGCGGACCGGCGCGGCGGGAATTGCGGGTCCCGCCGAAGATGTCGCTAAAGAGGTCTCCGAGAATATCTTCAAAACCGCCGAAATCGGGGGCGCCCCAGGCTCCGGAGCTCGCGGCCGAGCCGACTCCGGCATGGCCGAACCGGTCATAGCGGGCGCGCGAATCCGCATTCGACAACACTCCATACGCCTCGTTGATCTCTTTGAACTTCTCCTCGGCGTCCTTGTTGCCAGGATTGCGGTCGGGATGGAACTGCAAGGCCAGTTTACGATACGAGCTCTTAAGTTCCTGTTCCGTGGCTTTGCGGTTGACCCCTAAAACTTCGTAATAGTCACGTTTGCTCAATTCTGATTTACCTCTTGTCTGTCTTGATTCTCGGTCCTGCTATCCTTAACTTAAACTTACTCGCCCTAATGGGCCGATCTGCTTCAATGGGCGTGATTGCCGCCGCGCCGAATGGGTGCCGGGTCAATGGTCCTCCGATCATTAACCGGCCGATCCGGACGGCGTCTCGGCGAGAGCTTGTTCAAGTGATCGCGCGACATAGTTGACGACGCTGATGGTTCGCGCGTACTCCATTCTGACGGGCCCGACGATGCCGAGGCTGCCGATGACATCATCACCCCAACTGTAGAGAGTCGTAATGACCGTACACCCGCGGAGGCTGGGCAGGCTGTTTTCGGTTCCGATCCGAATGGTCACCTCTTGCTGAGTCATGGCCCCGAGGCACTCATTGAGGATCTTGATCAGACGGTTCTTCTCTTCGAAGATGTGCAGCAGTTCGCGGATCCGTTCCGTGTCGGCGAACTCCGTGCCGATGACGATATTCGAAGCCCCGTCCACGAAGACCTCGAGGCTGCTCTGTCCCTGTTCGGTCAATCCGCGCTCGCAGAGCTTGGCGGCATTCTGCAGGAGGCGGTCGTAGAGCGCCTTCTCCTCCGAGAGCCGCTTGAGCAGCTCCGTCCGGATGGCGAGCAGGCTCAGGCCGCTGAAGTTGGCGTTGACGTAGTTGGCCGTCCGGTTCAGCTCGTCTTGAGTCAGATCCTCGTCGATCCGGACCAGCCGGTCCTGGACGAGGCCGGACCGCGAGACCGTGATCACCAGAATCCGCCCGTCGCTCAGATGGACGAAGTCGATGTGTTTGACGATATCGTTCGCGATGCTGGGTGCCACCACGATCCCGACGCTCTCGGACAACTGCGACAGGAGATGAGAGGCCCGGGCCATCAACTGGTCGGAACTGGGCCATTGCTCGCCCCGCATCCCGCGCAGAATGACGGTCTCGTCCAGCGCCGAGAGCTCCCGCTGCTCCAGGATGTGATCGACGTAGAAGCGGTATCCCTTATCGCTCGGGATGCGTCCCGCCGACGTGTGCGGTTGCTCGAGATATCCGGCATCTTCCAGATCGGCGATGATGTTGCGCACCGTGGCCGGTGAGAGTCCCTCACGAGTGAGCTTGGAGATGGTTCGCGACCCGACCGGCTCGCCAGTGGCAATATGCCGCTTGATCAGGAGCGCCAGCATCTCTCGACTTCGCTCGTCCAGTATCTCCGTACTCGTTTTAATCATTTTCAGTCGTTCGTCAGGGCCAAATTACTCGATCTGATGGCTAAATATTGTGCTCCGCTGCCGAATTTCCCAACAGTGGATACAATTACTCCAGCTTCACCTCGAAATTACCATCGTCCCTGAAAGGGTGTCAAGCTCTTCACACGCCGTGACTCAAAGTTCTTGATTGGCAGGCCGATCGGGTAACTTCTTTAACGTCTCTAGTTAATAAAATGGCTCGGCGGCTCCCGGTCTCCGGACCGCGGGCGGCCGGGGAATTTCTGTGCCGGGATTGGACTTAGCCTAAAAATTTACTAAAAATTATCTCTGGCAGCCCCCGATCTTTTAGGCTATGATTAAGATTCCTTGATTCCCTCATTCAACCTTCCCCAGAAAATTTGGGTTCAAAAATCGGGATGATCTCAGGCATCGCAAATTGACTCAGTCTTTGGTCCTGGGTCGCGTGTCAGCCACGCCCCGCGCTCTCCAAAGAATTTCGGAATATTTGACAATATATGAAGTACGTGTCGAGCCGTCTCAAGCAATTCAAGCAAGCCCAATTGGTCATGGGCCTGTCATTGGGTCTCTTGCTCATCCACAGTTCAGGTTGGTTCTTCAACTCGGCGCTGGCGTCTCCCTTCAGGTCCGGGGCCGCCAGGGTCGTTCAACAAGATCCGGATTTCAGGCCGGAGCTGCCGGAGTCGAAGGGGAAGGGAAAGACGAAACCGATTGCGCTGCCGGGCCGGATCGCCGGTTCGGTCAGTTCCGAGCAAGCGGCCAGCTACGAATTCGCGTATAGCCACAACCGGACGGGCCGGATTGAGGAGTTCTTCAGGTTCACCGTGCCCCCGGGACCTGCGAAGCAGGTGGATATCATGCTGAGCTTCGGCAATCCTTCGGCCAATCTCGATCTATTTCTATTTCAGCAACAGTTGAAGGGGCTGGTGGCGCTGGCGGCCGCGACGGGCGAGACCATGACGGAACGCCTGACCCCGATCATCACGCTCGATCCGGGGACCTACCTGATCGGGATCTCGGCCGTCACCGGTTCGTCGGACTATCTGGTGGAGACCAGAGTCGCGAGCCGGCGGCTGTTCCAGTTGAATGTGGGGGCGCTGGCGGCGGACGACTCGGTCACGATGCCGGTCTCCTTCCTCTCGGAAGGGGATGAGAACGATCTGACCTTCAGTCTGAACTTCAACCCGGTGGTCTTGAGCCATCCGCAGGTCTTGCTCAGCGCCGATGCGCTGGGGGCCAGCCTCGGCCTCGACACCCGGCAGGTGGGCATGGGTCAGCTCGGCGTCCGGATCATCCTGCCTTCGGGGCAGAAGTTTCCGGCCGGGGCCCGCGAGATCCTGAAGGTGATCTTCCTGATCAACCGGGGCTCGGGGATTAAGGCCACGACCATCGGATTTTCCGATCAGCCCGTGGTGCGCGAGAACTTCGGTCCCGCCGGTTCGATGGTGGCGGCCTCTTACCAGGAGGGGACCCTGGTCCTGGTTCCGGGTCTGGAGGCCGATGTCGGACCGCATCGCCTGGGGACCAACGACGGACTGATCACGGCCGCCGACTGGGCGCAGATCGGGCGCTTCGTCGCCGGGCTCGAATTTCCGGCGGACGGCGGCGAATTTCAACGGGCCGATTGCGCGCCGGTCTCGACCCTGGGGGACGGCCGGTTGACGATCGCCGATTGGGTGGTGGCGAGACGCTATGCGGCCGGGCGCGAAGTTCCGGTGCCGGCCGGAGGGCCGACCTTTCTGGTCAATAAGCTGACGGGCGCCGGTGGCAAGCCCGCCCTCGCGGCCGTCAACAAGCCGCTCGGTCCGCAGCCGTCCGCGGAGCGGCTGCTGCGGGTCAAACCGGATGTGGTCCGGCGCGGCCAGGAGAGCGCGTTGGACGTTGAACTGCAGGCCGGAGGGAACGAGAGCGCGGTCGGTTTCAGTTTCCGCTTCGATCCGCAGCAACTCAGTTTCGTGCGCGCGGAGCCCGGGAGCGCCGCCGAGGGCGCGACTCTCAACCTCAACACCGCCGAGGCGCAGGATGGGCGAATCGGATTGGCCCTGGCCCTGCCGCTCGATCAGACCCTGGCCCGCGGTTCGGGCCAGATCGTCAGGCTCTTCTTCGGCACGCCGGAGAACGGCACCGTCAATGCCACGAACCTCGAATTGGGCGACAGCCCGGTGGCTCGTGAAGTGGTCGGCGCCGATAGCGTCCCGCTGGCGACCAACTTCCAGCCGGGAGTGGTCACCTTCAGTCCGCTGGTGGACGTGGCGCCGTCGTTGACCGGGTTGACTCCGACTCGGATGGTCGTCGGCAGTCCGGCCACGACACTGACCGTGAATGGCAGCAACTTTGTGAACGAGGCCGTGCTGTTGGTCAACGGTGAGGCGCGGGTGACCGAGTTCATCAGCAGCACCCAACTGCGCGCGACGATTCCGGCCACGGACCTGGCCCGGGGCGGACAGTTGGAGATCACGGTCCAGAATCCGCCCTTCGTCCGCTCCCTCTCGAACCCGCTCAAGCTCTCGGTCGTCAATCCGTCGCCGGTCCTCTCGAACCTCAATCCGAGCCAGGTGGTGAGCGGCGGGCGCAACCTGACGATCTCCGTGACCGGCAAGAACTTCGTGCCGAACTCGGTCGTCCAGGTGAACGGCAGCGATCGTCCGACCGCGTTCGTCGGCCGCACGCAATTGAACGTTCAGCTCACCGAATCGGACATGGCGGCAGTGGGGACGGCCGCGGTCCAGGTGATCAATCCCGGGCCCGGCGGCGGCAGCGCCGGCCCTCTGACCTTGACCGTCAATAACCCTCCTCCGGTGATCAACAGCCTCAGTGAGGCGGCGGTGGCGGTCAACAGCTCCGGCGTCACTCTGACCATCAATGGGACCGGGTTCCGGCCCGGTTCGGTCGCGCACTGGAACGGCGTCGCGCAACCGACCACCTTTATTACCGCCAACCAATTGATCACCCAGATCCAGTCGCCGGATCTCTCGAAAGTGGGCGCGGCGCTGTTGGCCGTGGTCACCCCGGCCCCCGGCGGCGGCGCGTCGAACGCCAGAGCGATCGCCATCAAACAACCGAATCCGTTGCCGACTCTGGCCGGCTTGAGTCCGAACTCGATCGAGGTCGGCCACGAGGACTTCTCCGTGACCGTGAACGGCTCGGATTTTGTGCCCGGAGCGGTGGTCCACTGGAACGGCAGCCCCCGTCCGACCACCTACGTCAGTCCGAATCAACTGAGCGTTCAGATTCCGGCCTCGGATGCCGTCGGCACCGGCCCGGCCGCCGTGACGGTCGTCAATCAGGCTCCGGGCGGCGGTTTCGCCGAACCTCTCATCTTCACGGTCTACCTGCCGAATCCGGCTCCGACCATCCTGAACCTGAGCCTCAATGCGACCCCGGAGGTGGGGCTGGCGGATCAGTTGCTCGCCCTGACCATCAACGGCGCCAACTTTATTAATGGCGCCGTCGCGAGCTTGAACGGGAGTCCCAGACGCACGGTTCTGATCAGCGGCACCCTGTTGAGCGTGCAGATCACCCCGGCGGATCTGGCCCACACGGGGGCGACCAGCGTGACGGTCACCAATCCGGAGCCCGGCGGCGGAATCTCCAACACCCTGAACCTGGTTCTCAATGGCCGGTCGGCTCAGCCGGCTCCGCCGGATTGCCGGGCCTCGAGCTTGAACCCGGGGCCGATTCAACTCAGCACCGGCTCGGTGATCTCATCCAATACTTCGTTGAATGAACTGATCGACCAGATGCTGCTCGCCACGACCGAAAAAAGAACGGGAGATCTGGCCCTCCTGATCTCGATTTTCGGACAGCTCAGGAGCCAGGCCAAGTGCTTTGAATGATATGGATTTCGGAAATTAAGCTCTTTGGAATTTGAGACTTAAACCGCGAAACACGCCAAACACGCGAAACCATCCAGCCTTCGCCTGTTTCGCGTGTTTCGCGGTTTTTCCGGTGGACTTGAATCTGCGGGAGGGACGGGTCGCCGACCCGGGCGCTTTTTCTCTTTATCTACAAGGGGCGCGAGAACTTCTTGCAAGGGCCAAGAGATTGTACTAAGATTCTCAATCTTGAAACAAGCTTCTTCATTCGGTACTCCTACTGGTTGAAAGACAAAATCGATAGAAGTTAGGCAGGAAAGGTCAAATGAAAGAGTACCTACCGATTCTACTAGTGTTCGTCTTTGTTACTGGATTTGCCGTAACCAATATCATTCTTGCGCATTTGATCGGCAAGCATAAGAACACCCGGGCCAAGTTAATGCCGTACGAGTGTGGCATGGATCCGGTCGGTTCGGCGCATCAGCGATTTTCGGTGAAGTTCTACCTGGTCGCGATGCTCTTTATTCTGTTCGATATTGAAGCTGTCTTCTTAATTCCGTGGGCTGTAATCTTTAAAGATCTGGTCCAGCGCCTGTCCCGCCCGTTTGTCTTCTTCGAGATGATGATCTTCATTGCGGTGCTCCTGGTCGGTTACATCTACGTGTGGAAGAAGGGACTCTTCGAGTGGAATCGTAATTAAAAGGCAGAGAAGTTATGGGTGTCGAAACATTAATTGGTGAAGTGTTACCGGATGTCCTGACCACGCGGTTGGATGCTTTGGTGAATTGGGGGCGCAAGTCTTCGCTCTGGCCGGCGACCTTCGGTCTGGCCTGCTGTGCGATCGAGATGATGGCCCTGACCGATGCGCGCAACGACGTGGCGCGTTTCGGCGCGGAGGTCTTCCGGGCCAGCCCGCGCCAGGCCGATGTCATGATCGTGGCCGGTCGGGTCTCGATCAAAATGGCGCCGGTGCTGCGCCGCATCTACGATCAGATGCCCGAGCCGAAATGGGTGATCTCGATGGGCGTCTGTGCTTCGGCGGGCGGCGTGTTCAATAACTACGCCATCGTGCAGGGCGTGGATAAGGTGGTTCCGGTCGATGTCTTCGTGCCGGGCTGCCCGCCGCGTCCGGAAGGTCTGATCTGG
>DATEFT010000774.1:0-7149 GCA_035280505.1 Blastocatellia bacterium
ATGTTGATCGCTCATAACATCGGATGTTAATTGAAGGCCTCTTAACATTTCAATTTAAATCGATATACATTGTGTGTTGATCTTTTAACATCGTCTGTGTATGCTTGCGCCATGGACAGACGGTTCTACGACAACGAAAAAGTGAGTGAATTACGGGAGAAGGCGAAGCTGTCGAAGCAAGATCTTGCAACCATGGTAAATGCTTCTTTGATGCATATTTACCGTGTCGAAAACGGTGTAAGTTGCTCAATCGAATTACTCGCCTCCATCGCTGTAATTTTGGGGGCACCGCTCAATTCTCTAATCAGGCCATCTCGGCTCGAATTAACATCTGATGCAGAAATTCCACAGGTTGTTAACATTTGATGTTGACAGATAACATTTGATGTTATATCTTCTCTCCCGTCAGATTGAATCTTGAACGGAGAGACCGAAACTAGATGTCAGTGTTAACCAGCAAACAAATCCGGCGCCGAGTTGCAGAGACCGAGCGAAAAATCTTCGCGCCGAAGCGCAGGATCAGGCGCCCGGCAACCGCGCCGAGCCAGGAACAGATCGACCACGTAATTACGGTCCACGTCCGCGATATGAACGCCGCGATCGACCGGGGCGACGCCTATTGGGCTGCTGAACACGCTCGCAGGGCCGTCAACTATCTCAGGGTCGCCCGGGGGCTTGCGATCTCGCGCGATTACAAACGCGCCTTCTGGAAGGCTTGCGACTGCGCGCGCCACGAACTCTATAACTGCGAAGTTTGAAATTGGGTTTCCCCTGGGGTTTGAAAGCAGGATCAGGGGAATCGAAGGCGGGGACGCCGATGCGCCCCGCAATATAGGCCGGTGAAGACCGGTAATCAGCAAGCCGGTGGGCAATCTGAGGTTGTCCACCGGTTCAAAAAGCCAAGTCAATAATATGCCAGCACGTTGCCCGGAATCAATTGTTCGATACGAAGTTCTTAGAGCCCGTAAAGGGCTCCTGGGTCTTTACTCGAAAGATCTGGTCGAAAGAACCGGGATGTCCTGGGCAACAGTCTGCGCCTTCTTCAATGGCGGCGAGAAACTAAACCTTCAGACCATCAAGCGATTAGCCTCAGAGCTCGGCTTACGTGTCGTCGTGAGCTTCGAGCCAATCGAACATACAGATTTGAGCGGCGAGCCGAAAGGGGAGAAGGCTGGCCGCGAGCGGATCGAGATTGCTGCCGTTGACTCGATCCGCGACTTGCCGGCGAGCGTTCGCCGGTAGCACGACCGGCCTGAGTGAAACGGGGCTCCACTCAGGCCGGTTGGAGAGAGGGATTTTTGATTTATGGGCGCGTCTCCTGCCGGTTGCGGGGCGTTGATGGGCAACCGGTAACAGAGTTCTTTGGGGAAGGAACAGGCGCGCCCGCCCTGATTGCCCTGGTTGGTTCCGTGAGTTTTGAGATGTTTATGGGGGACGCGGAACCAGCCGGGGCAATGCACCGCCGGGATATGACCCGCGAACTTTGGTGCTTTCAAATAACGCCGCGCCCTGCGGCCTCACACCTACCTGGAATGGATCGGACGGACGAGATGGAGACAAACACCTGTACAGACCGCGAGTTGATACCAGCCGGGAATACTAACGAGTTGCAGCGATTGTAAAAAAAGAATGGCCGGCCAAGAGCGCCGACCCGATAGATGATTTATTTCGATGGAGGCGATTGTGCCAAACACGACGATACAAGTCAAAACTAAAACTGACAGCAATGAAGTGCTGGAGCGGCTTCAGGGACTGCTCAAAGAGCGCGACCGGTGTCTGGTCGGCTGTGAGCGACTCAAGACCAGCAACGGCGCAGTATATGCCGATTACCTGGTCCAACTCGGTCGGGCTGATGTCCAGATCCTGGATTTAGTGCCGGAGGCGTTCAAGCTTCTGGTCGAGATCAAAGCGGAAATAACGGGAAGGAAAGAGAAGAAATGAACACTTCAAATGACGCGAACGGAATCCTCGCTGATATCGCCCAATCCTTGAAGCAGATCGCTATGGCAATGGCTCCAGCTCCGCGCATCCGCAAAAGCCTGGCCGACTATCTCCAGGTGGAGCAGGTCATGGCCGAGATCGGCGCCGTCATTCTCGATAAGGACGAAGAAGGCCCGACGATGGTCGAATGGAACGGCCAAATCTTCAAACGTCGCGCTCCCGACAACAAATACAATCCGGCGATCTGGTACAGCCGCTGCACCGGTAAGGCCGAGGATGGGGCCAATCAATACGCGACTCTAATTCAGTTCGGCGAGATCAAGGCCGACGTCGATCCTCTCGGAACGAAGGCGAAGCAGGCCCTGGCGAAGCTGACACTGCAACGGCCAACTCAGCCAACAACCAAGCATCAGGCCGCAATGAGTGGACAGGCTCCACTGACGGCCTCGGAGGATCCGACTACGGCGCTCTATCAGCAATGCGACAAACTGAATGCTCTCGGGGTCGGTAGTAGCAGGATTCTAGCGACGATCAAGCTTCAGACCAGACAGAGCCTCCAACAGATTGATATTGCATCCCTCTCGAAGCTCTCGGCAGATCAAGTCAAGAAGCTCCGCGAGCACTTTAAAGCCAAGATTGAGGAACTTGAGGCTGGCCAACAGAGCGCGGCCTAACACTCTTCGGCCGTGCTTGCCCGGCGTATGGGCGCGGCCGATGAACAAAGCCGGGAAACTGGTGGCGACCATAAACGCAACCCGAATGCAGTTAATGTATATCTAATCAGTTATTAAGCCTGTGGGACGCGGGACGGCTTGTAGTAAGGCCGTCCCGCAATTTACCGAGAGAGAGAGAATGAACGGTGGATATCAAAGTGAAAGTCAAAGACGGGCAGGTGATTTTCGATCTGGAGTCACTGCTCCACGATGAGAAGGTCTTGGCTGAGCTGGCGAAGAGCGCGGTCTTTGATGAAAAGCTGCTGACTTGCATCAGCCAGATTCTGGTCAGCGGCGAGGTTGTCTGGAATGACGAAGAGGACGGCGTGCGGCCGTGGTGGTGGACCTGGACCGGGAAGGGCGAGAGGTTTGAAGAAGCCCGTCAGATCGTCGCCGGACTGGCGGATCAGGTTGCGCAAAAGCTGATCGCGGATCTGACAAAAGAGCGCGACGAGCTGCACAAGAAGTCTGAGGACCGGCAGCGGGAAATCTGGAAACTCCAAGCCGAGATCCGCGACCTCAGACGAAAGCAGGTGGCCTGATGAAACCCGGCATCTATCCACAAACAATCGGCAAGTTCCTGCTCCATTCGGGCTGGATGCCTCATACCGGCGATTACGCCTTATACCAGCACAACGGCACCCGCGGCTTTGTACTTCGTGCCGACCTGGAGGCCGGGAAGCGCCAAGTCCGCGGCGCCGACCGGCGGCCGGACGAAGAGCGAATCCTCCGGCTTCAGCCTACGGAGGCGGTTATCTACAGCGAGGAGAATCACAATGCGCAAACTTCATGAGATCGGCGCCGACCTTGAGGCGCTGGATGATTTGTTGATCAACCTCGGCGGCGAGATTTCAGATGATGAGATCGGCGCGGCGATCGAAGCGCTCTTCGACCAGATCGGCCAGGAGAGAGATGAGAAGATCCGCAGAATCTGCGGACTGATCGCCAACAAAGAGGCCAGCGCCAAGATGTGCGAGGCTGAATCGAAGCGCCTCAAACGGATGGCCGAAGTTGAGCAGAACGGCGCGGAGCGACTGAAGAAGCGCCTCAAGCAATTCTTCGAAGACCACAAGATCACGAAACTCGACCTGGGCATCTTCAAGCCGCGCATCCAGGCCAATGGCGGGTCCGCCCCGCTGATCGTTCCGGAGGGCTGGCGAACCTCAGCGGCCCAAGCTCCGGAGCAATTCCATAAAGTTACAGTCGATCTCGACACGGACGCGATCCGGGCCGCGATCCAGGAATACAACAAGGCCGCGGCGGCTGTCCTGGCTGACATCGAGGACCCGGAGGAACGGAAGGCTGCCCTCGATGCGTGGCTTGCGGAGAGCGACTGGGCATTGGATCTCAACCGACTGCTCGAAGGCTGTGCGATCGGAGAGCGCGGAACGCATCTCCGCCTACGTTGAGACAGATTTGCCCCATCATCAAGGACGAAAGGAGTATCAATGTCCATACAAACCGTCAGTTTAGCAAACCTTGGCGACGGATCTGCAGTTGAGCGGTTCAATTACGAACTGCAGCGCGTTCTGAATAACATCAGTGACCCTAACACTGAAGCCAAGACTCCCCGGGAGGTTACCCTCAAAGTCAAGATCAAGCCCAATATCGATCGAGACTTCTCGGCGGTAACAATCGAAGTCAGGTCCAAGCTGGCCGCGATCAGGCCGGTTGAGACGAGCTTTCATCTCAGCAATGTTGGCGCAGAGACCGTCGCCACCGAGTACAACCCCAAACAAGAAGAGTTCGAGTTTAACGAGAGGAAAATGTAATCAATGGGAGAGATCATTCCATCCGATGCCGTCCAGGCTATCAAAGATTCGGTCAAAACCGAGTTAATTATCGGGGAGGGGGCCGATTCGTTTTTCAACAGGCCGGTCCATCTGCCGCCAGCGGAGCCGACGCCAAATCCTCTGAGAGTTCACACCCTGCAGGGGCTGGTCGATTTCGTCACCAGCGAGGGCGAAGGCTACGGCGTTTCGCTTCACATCGTCGATCACAAGGCGGTGCGCGCGATCGGAGCTCTGGCCGGCCGCCATCAGCAACGCCCGATCTATGCGGAGGCGCACCTTCTCGGCGAGCCAAAGTTTCCGTTCGATCGGTTCCTGCCAGCGGAGGACTTCATCATCAAATTGCAGACCGCGTTTTCTCCCAGCGACGAGACCAGGCTGCTCTTATCGCTCATCGGGAATTTGCGGGACGAGTCGGTCAAGACGGTCGGGGATGACGGCATCAGTCAGGCCGTGACGGTCAAGAAGGGCGTCTCGCTGGTTCAGGAGGCCCCGGTGCCGAACCCGATCCGACTGGCGCCGTTCAGGACATGGGCCGAGATCGACCAGCCGTCGAGCCTCTATGTCCTCAGATTGCGGCGGGTCGAGGGCGAGCTGCCCCAGGTCGCCCTCTTCGAGACAGGAGATAGTGCCTGGCAGCTCGAGGCGATCGAGTCGACCAAGGCCTTTCTTCTGGCGAAGCTGGGAGAGACCAAGATTCCGATTATCGCCTGACTTTATTTCTCCAATTACTCGGTAATTCTGAGTAATTGACACTGAAAACAACTCAACCAGGAGAAAGAGGGAGAGACAGTGGAGACGATCGAAAAGTATCAACACAGCCAATCTGAGCAGGAAATAGTAGGGCACCTGGAAGAGTTGGGTTTCGTCGAGGTCGGTCTGCCGGCGGCGAGCGCGATACGGGTGTTTCTCAATCCCGCGTTCGCCGATCCGGCCGGCGAGGCCGAAGCCGGGAAAATAAATCGTGATGATTTTGTATAAGGGTGAGGCTCAACAACGGGCAACAAATACCGTTTGCGGCGGTCATATCGTCAGAGATTACGAGCCTTCAGCAGTGCGCTCTATTTGCCTTCCTGTTCTCTCTGACCAGGACCGCAATCAGGGCAAGAGAGCGCACTGCTGAGGGCTTTTGCTTTCCAGGACTAGATGTAATGAGTCGACATTATCGGGATTTGGCATGGCAGATGAGGTACCGAGCTGAAAAGAAGCTGGTACTGCTGTTCCTGGCCGAACGGGCAGATGACGACGGCATCTGCTGGCCATCAATGCCAGTCATCGCCGAGGCCTGCGAGATCACCCAAAGAGGGGCCGAGAAGATCATCGCCGCATTCGTCAAAGACGGAGTAATTACCAGAGTCACCGCCGGCGGCGGCCGGGGAAGATCGACCGTTTACCGTCTCGAACTCCCACTTGAAGTAGAACAAAACCCCGGCCCTCCGTTCGGGGTTTCCGAGGTCAAAACCCCGAACGGAGAAACACCGTATCCAGAAACCCCGAATCTAGAGCCGGGGTTATTAGCTAAAACCCCGAACCGAGGGCCGGGGTTTAGAGACGAAAACCCCGAACGGAGAAACGGTGTTTCTAAAAGCAAAACCCCGAACGAGGAAACAGAAACCCCGAACGGCGTGACAAAAACCCCGAACGAGGAAGCAGGACATGTAAGGAAGAACCGTCATGAGAACCGTCATGAGAACCGTCAACATGAAAACCACATGTCGAGTTCGGGGAACTCGACCGACGGAACGAAAGAATCGACCGACTCGAAGCCGAAACATCGGAAGTCGGATCGAGCCGATGAGATCACCCAGGTCTTCGAGCATTGGAAGCTGACCCTGAATCACCCGAATGGCCGACTCGATGAAAAGCGGAAGCAGAAAATCCGCGCACGCCTGGCCGAGGGATTCAATGTCGAGGATCTGAAACTCGCTATCGACGGCTGCTCGAAATCTCCGTTCCACCAGGGCGACAACGATCGGAACAAGGTCTTTGATGACATCGAGCTCATTTGCCGTGATGCCGCGCACGTTGAGCGATTTATGGGTTATGTGGCCAATCCCCCAGCAGCAAAGTCTTCCGGCGGTCAAAAGTATCCGCGATCTGTAAATGGCCATCAGCAAATCAACGCAGCCAATACGCCGCGGGAAGAGTTTCTTGAGCACTGCGTCAAAGAGTTTCAGGAAGCAAAGGCAAGGGAGCGAGAGGCGCTGATCCCGGTCGCCGATTTCGTTGAAGGAGAACTCATACCGTGACCGAGAATGATTACACGGCTTTTGCCGACACTCTGCGGAATGAAGCGCAATTCTATCCCGGTACCGCAACTCTGACGGCCACGAAGATCCGGGGCTATTTCGACAGCCTGGGCCGTTTCGAACTGCCAGTGATCAAACAGATTCTCGTTCGGCTTCGCGAGCGCTCCGAATTCTTCCCGACGATCCGGGCGATCGTCGAACAGGCCGAAGGCTCGGTAATTGAGCGGGCCGAGATGGCCTGGCACACGTTCTACTCGCTGCTCTCCGAAGGTGAATACGTGAGCCTTTGGCTTTACGACAAGGCTATTGCCTACGCGATTGAGAGCCTCGGCGGCTGGATGAAGATCGTGGATGAGTTGCGCGAGGCCTCGATCGAGATGTTGGCCAACTTCGAGAAGCGATTCAAAGGAGCCTATAAGCTGGCGAGTGATCGCAGCTCCTCGATCGATCCGCGGA
>DATEFT010000775.1:0-5568 GCA_035280505.1 Blastocatellia bacterium
GTCTCTTCGGTCCGGCCCCAGCGCGGGTCGCGGGCCAGATCCAGGTTCGGACCGAGCACCAGGTGCCCGCCTCGAAGCCGCGTCTCCAGCGCCGCGGCCGTAAAGACGCGGCCGATCAACTCGGGGTCCCAGCTCGAAGCCATCGCCATCGGCGTCGGAAAACTGGTGCTGCCCTGCGCCATATGCCCATGCAGCGCCTCGTCATGAAAGATGGCCGGAATCTTCAGCCGGGTATTCTCCAGCAGCCACTTCTGCAAGGCATTGGCGAAGATCGCCGACTGTCGCGCGTCTTTTCGCTCGCGCTGGCGCGCAATCTGCCCGATCCCGTTCTTCATGACCGCCGCCGCCTTCTCCGGCGAGAAGTCGCCGCGATCGGGAAAAGAGAAGTCGCCGTTCAGATCCTTCTGCTGCGGCTTGCGGATCCAGAGCGTCGTGATCTGGGCTACCTTCTCCTCGATCGTCATGCGGCCCAGCAGATCGGCCACTCGCTGCTCGACCGGCAGCTTCTGATTGAGGTAAGCTGGTCCCTGATTCTCCTGTGCGTTTCCCCTCGCCGTCCAGCTCGCAATTCCGAAGAGACCGGCGCTCAGCAAGAGAGACCAGATAATCCAGGCGGGACCGGAAGGGCACAGGCTCCGCCGCAGTGTGGTGACGTGGGCTCTTTTTCTCATTGTTGAAGATCCTTTTGAAAGTCCTTGGAGATCTGTTCAAGTTCAGTTAGTCTGTGTATTAGTTTCGGTCAACAACAAAAGGTTATATTCTATAATTGAGTCGATACTGTCAACGGTAATCGAAAATACAGATCGATAATATCTAAGACCGAGATCGATTGAGATCCATAAAATGGTCCAATCAAACAATAAAGGATCCAAACTACAAGGATCCAAACGATAGTGACGGCTGCTCCTTTATTCTATGCGTAAGATCAACCTATTCGATTTCCAGGTGGCGACGAGTGAGACCGCCCGAGACATCAATCGTCGCATCATCCTCAATCTAGTGCGGACGCGCCAGCCGATATCACGCGCGGACCTCGCACGTTACACCGGACTCCAGCGGAGTACGATCTCGGCCATTACGGAACAACTGATCGCCGAGCAATGGCTGACCGAGGGAGCGTTCGGACAGGCGCCGCGCGGGCGGAAGCCGCGGTTTCTGCATCTCAACAACGAGCGGGCAGGGGTGATCGGGGTCAATGTTCGTCCGCGGTTGACGACGCTGGCGTTGACCGATCTGAATGCCCGTTTTATCTCGCAGGAGTCGATTCCGACGACCTCCGACCCGGAGGTCTTCATCGAGATGCTGGGGCCGCGCATTCAAAATTTGCGCCGGGCCCATCCGCGGATCTTCTGCGAAGGGATCGGGATCGGGATGCCCGGCCGCGTCGACCCTCACACGCATCGTCTGGTCTTCGCGCCGAACCTCGACTGGCGCCAGGCCGAGAGCGAGGAGTCGCCGGGGGTGGATTTGAAACAGCCGCTGGAGGAGGTCACCGGTCTGCCGGTCGAGATCGATAACGCCGCCAATGCCTGTGCGCTGTTCGAAATGTGGTTCGGCAAGCATTCGGAGGGAGTTCACGATCTGGTGGCCTTGACGGTGGCCGAGGGGATCGGGACCGGGATCATCGCCAACGGCCAGTTGATTCGCGGGACCGCCGGGATGGCCGGAGAGTTCGGCCATGTCTCGCTGAACGAGAACGGCCCGCCCTGCCGTTGCGGCAACCGCGGTTGCTGGGAGGTCTATGCCTCGAACACCGCCGCCGTCAACTATTACCAGCAACTGATCGGCGGAACCGGCCAGGGAGGCGGAGACGAATCCACCCTGACGTTCGACGACCTGCTGCGGCTCTATGAATCGGGGGATTCGAAGGCGACCGACGCGATCGACCGCATGGCGCATTATCTGGGGGTCGGCATCGCCGCCCTGGTGACCGGGGTCGCGCCGAGCGTGATCGTGGTGGTGGGTGAGGGCACTCGGGTCTGGGACCGGATCTGGCCGATTATCAATCGAGTGGTGCTCGAGAAGACGCCGAAGGCGCCGTCCACCCGGATTATGCCGCTCGACGAGCTGGCGCAGCCCCGGTTGCGCGGCGCGATCGTCCTGGTGCTCCAGAAACACTTTGCGGCTCCCTCGGTCGCTTGAAGCGGGAGCCGCTGCGGCTCAGGCTGGAAATCCCGCGGAGGCCTTGATCTCTTCGACCTGGTGCCGGTGTTTCGTTTCGTGGATCACCAGCACGATCAGGGTCTCATAGAGGTTGAGCGGGCCCAGGAACGGATGATCCCAGGTCGGCCCGGACAGATCCACGGCTTCGAAACGCGGCTTTAAGGCCGACAGTTGATCGATCGCCTGCTGATTCTTGAGGGTCGATTCGGCCACCGGGACGCCGCCGTGCGGCTCCACTCGCTCGGGGGCTTTCCATTTCTCCTTCATCGTCCCCGAGTCGGTCAATCTCTGCAGTGAAAACTCCAGATTCGTCCTGGGCGGTTTGGGCTCGGCTTCGGCCTGTTTCAAGAGAGTTTGGGCCAGCCTCAGAAAACCGCTGTTGACGATGCCGACATGCTCGGAGATCTCGGCGATCGTCCACCGATCGGGCACCGGCCGAAAATCCTCCTGGCCCGGGGATAGATTGGTCACGCTGGCGATGAAGGATGAATGAGTTCTTTCGATGGTTTCAAAAACCTCTGCGATGCTGTGATAGATCATATTTAAGCTCCTTGATTGCTATTCAACACATTATCGCATGTCTACCGCCGTCACAAAATTTACACTCGGTCGATAAAATGGTACAAACCGCGAAAGACGCGGAAGCCCTTCGATTTTGCGGCTTCCGCGCCTTTCGCGGTTTCCATTCGGCAACCTGCTAACCACGTTTAGACTTTTGTGACTCAGACTGGTGCTTCATCCTTACGCAATCGGGGCAATCAAATTGCTTAAGGGTGACGCATTGGTCATTGAAATCGTCGTCGTCAACGTGAAAAATTCTCGCTCTGTATTCATGTCCGCAAGCTGCCTCAATTGTTGCATCAGTCGTAATTTTTTTATTCTGCGCCATGTTCGGTTCAATCCTCCGTCATCATTGACAGCAATGCCTGCAATCGAGCATGGGGAGGAGTGAGGGAGACATTAGCACTGACTTAATCTAGCACGGAGACTTCGATGCTGGCCACCCGCGGCCGGGTTGGTTGCTCAATCGGTCTTCTCTCTGCCGGGCTTGGGGAAATTCCGGTTTTAATGAGAAGGCGGTCATCTGTTCAGATGATCGAACAGATGAGGGTTCTCCCCGATACCGGTCAAGATCCAGCCCCTCCGCGGGGCCGGCGTCATCCCGCGTATACTTTGTCCTTCTACACGTGTGCGTGTTAATATGTAGAAGAACGAGGTAGCAGCCTGATTCTCAGCATGTCGGGAGGAGTGGCGGAATGACCTGGTGGCAACGCTTATGGCGCCGAAAGAGGCTGGAAGAGGAGCTGCGCTTCCATCTGGATCAACACACGGCCGATCTGATCGCGCGGGGCCTCGATCCCGAGGAGGCGCGACGGCGGGCCGGTCTGGCGCTCGGAGGTTCGGAGCAGGTGAAGGAGCGGTGCCGCTGCGCCATCACCTCGCCGGCAATCTGCGCCCCATCGTTTTGCTGGTCTTCGCGGCCGTCGTGCTGCTCCTGCTGATCGCGTGTGCCAACGTCTCCAACCTGCTGTTGGCGCAATCGGCCGGGCGGCAGCGCGAGCTGGCGATTCGCGCCGCCATCGGCGCCGGGCGCGGGCGTCTGCTTCAACAGCTTCTGGTTGAGAGTCTGCTGCTGGCGCTGCTGCGGGCGGCCATCGGCATCTACGGCCTGGTCGCATCCTCGGTCGTGCAGCGCGCGCACGAGATCGGAATTCGCCTGGCCCTGGGCGCGCCAGCGGGCGACGTGCTCAAGCTCATCATCGGGCAGGGAATCACCCCTGTCTTACTCGGCCTGGGGCTGGGGCTGACCGGAGCGTTTGCGCTCTCGCGGTTGCTGACGCGTCTGACGGCCGGGCTGTTATTTGAGGTTCGCCCCACCGACCCGGCGACGTTGGTGGCGATCGCCTTGCTGCTGGCGGCGGTTGCGTCGCTGGCATGCTATCTGCCCGCGAGTCGCGGAACGAAGGTCGATCCGGTGACGATCCTCAAACACGAGTAACTTTGCTCACAAAATTGGTTTACAGACCGCGAAACCCGCGAAAGGTATTTGATTCCGCGTCTTTCGCCTATTCAGCGGTTTGCATCCCAAATTCCAAAGAACTTAATTTCCAAAATACTTAACAAAAGAGTTGCTTTCAAAATTTACATTCCTTACAAATTTTTTTCCTCACCTTTAACCTCTCTCCGATCAGATCCGCCATGATCAGGCGATGCGAGCAGCCGACAGGGCGCTCAACGTCCAGACAGTGGTGGTGATCAGGCGAGGCGAGGGGTATGGTCTCTTCTGATCCGAATCGCCAATCAAACGAGAGGAACAGAGTCGATGATGCGGAAAGAGGGTTGGATCTCAGGGGCGGTTTGGTGTGTGATGTTGTTGGCGGGGACGGCTTTCGGCCAGACCGCCGGTCTGCGCGGTCAGGTGGTGGACGAGCAGGGCGCCGTCATTCCCGGGGCGACGGTCACGCTGGCCGCGGCGGTCAAGCCGGCGAACGGTCAGGACGGGCGCTCCAAGGAGCCGAAGATCGTGAAGCGGGTGAAGACCGGAGCGACCGGCGAGTTTGTCATGGCGAATCTGCAGGCCGGCGTCTATACCCTCAATGTCCAGTTCCAGGGGTTCGATCCCTACACCCAGCCGGAGCTGCCGGTTCCGCCGTCCTCGATCCTCAAGATCACGCTGAAGGTCGCGGCCGTCAATGTGGAGACCGACGTGGCTTCGGAGAGTAAGACCGTCTCGGTCGAGCCCGATCAGAATCTGAGCGCCACCGTGCTCGATGAGAATTTCATCAAGAACAATCTGCCCGACAACGAAGACGACCTGCGTGCCTACCTGCAGGCCCTGGCCGGGCCGGCCGCCGGGGGCGTGAGCGGCGGCCAGGGAGAGGCCCAGATCTTCGTGGACGGTTTTAGCGGCGGGCGGCTGCCCCCGCGCGAGGCTATTCTGCAGGTTCGGATCAATCAGAACCCGTTCACGGCCGAGTATTCGAATCCCGGGTTCGGACGCATCGAGATCATCACCAAGCCGGGGCGCGACGAATGGCGCGGCGGTCTCAATTTCAATCTGCGCAACTCGGCGCTCGATGCGCGCAACGCTTTTGCCATCACCAAGCCGGAGGTCAGACAGCAGCGCTATGGATTCAATCTGAGCGGGCCCCTCATCGCCAAGAAGATGTCGTTCTTCGCCAACTACGAGCAGCGCGGGCTGGAGGGCAGCAGCCCCGTGACGGCCACCACGCTCAATGGAGAGCAGCAGTTCAACGTCTCGGCGCCCACTCACAACCGGAACCTCATGGTCCGGACCGATTATCTGATCAATGAACGCCAGACGCTCAGCGGAAGCTATTCGTACTTCGGGTCCGAGAGTGAAAACCGCGAGTTCGCCGTGAGTTTCGGGGGCTTCGGGGGCGG
>DATEFT010000776.1:0-9003 GCA_035280505.1 Blastocatellia bacterium
AGGAGAGCTCTCACCCCGATCTATTGCGCCATGGCCTGGATCGCGAACGGCATTTCGACCGACTCTGGGTAAGTGTGGAGCCGTGGCCGGAACTGGTGCGAGTGGTGGCCGATGAGCGCCGAGATCTGCAGAGGGGCGATATCCCGATGTTCACCAACCGCGTCGGTCATCTCGATCTGTGGACCAGCGCCGGAGAGCAAATTCCCGGCTGGTTCAAAGAATCGGGTCTGGACCTGTCACGGCGATTGATCTCGGAGCTGGGCCCGGAAGACCTGGAGAAGCAGGTCTGGATCATTCGCGCCGCCCTCACTTCGCTCTCACCGGAATCGTTGCATGCTCCCCGGCCCGCCGCTCCCCTGATCGAGCCCCGGTCACGGGCCGATCGGGAGGCCCTGTTGCAAGCGGCCGGTCGAATCGGAGACCGGCTGGAACGGATCGCCGTGCGCGACCAAGCCGGCGCGGCCTGGCTCGGATTGACCGCCGTCAGCCAACGGAACTGGTCATTGGCGCCCCTGGGAGTCGACCTCTACGACGGTCTCCCCGGCGTCATTCTCTTTCTGGCCTATTTGGGAGCCGGCACGGCGGAAGACCGTTATGCGGCCCTGGCACGGGCGGCGCTCACGCCTCTGCTGCAGCAACTCGAACGGACGAGATCGTCGCTGACCGCAATCGGCGGATTTAATGGATGGGGAGGCCTCATCTATACCCTGATGCACCTCGGCACCCTCTGGAAAGATCAGGCGCTGATCGACCTGGCCGAAGAGTCCGTCGGCGCGGTACCCGACCTGATCGAGCAGGATCAGGATTACGATGTCATCGCCGGATCCGCCGGGTGCATTGGCGCCCTGCTCGGCTTCTATCAATGCACCGGATCTCCGCGCAGCCTCGCGGCCGCGATTCAGTGCGGAGAACACCTCGTGACCTCCAGCCGGCCCTTGCAGGTCGGGCGCGGCTGGCACGGCCGAAGCCTGGGAGGGGTTGCCCTGACCGGATTCTCACATGGGAATGCCGGTTTCGCCTGGGCGCTGCTGCGGTTAGCCGCACTGACGGGCCGCGAGAGTTATCGAGCCGTCGCGCTCGAAGCCCTGGCCTATGAACGCAGCCTGTTCACCCCAACCGGAGGTTGGCCCGACCTGCGCCGATTCGATCGGCCGGCTTCGCCGGACGCTCCGGGGCCTTCGATCACCGCCTGGTGCCATGGCGCACCCGGCATCGGCCTGGGACGACTGGGAATGCTGCCCTGGCTCGATGACGGAGACATCCGGGCAGAGATCCAGGCGGCATTGGAGATCACCCTGAGTCGTGGATTCGGCCAGAATCACTCTTTATGCCACGGCGATCTCGGAAACATCGAGTTATTGCTGGCAGCCCGGGCAGTCCTTGGCGACCCGGAGCTTGAACCACAGATCGAGCGATGGTCGGCGGTGATTCTCGAATCCCTCGAGCATCAAGGAACGCGCTGCGGCGTCCCCCTGGAAATAGAAACGCCCGGATTGATGACCGGCCTGGCCGGAATCGGCTACGGTCTGCTGCGTCTAGCCGAGCCTTCCCGATTCCCTTCGGTGCTCATGCTCGCGCCGCCGGTCGGGGCAGCTCAAGTTCCGACCACGCGCCGGTCTGTCCACGCATACAAATGAAGATCTGAGACTTACTGCTAAAGATGGGCGAAACCGTCGCTTCGCTCAACCCTACCAACCCTGCACCGGCCCGGGTGTGATCTTCCGTGATCTGCATTCTCCCCGGCCGGTCATTCTGAATCGTAATTGACAAGTTCAGAAAGGAATTTCGAGATGCAAGATATCGACAAGATCATTCGCGCCTGGAAAGACGAGGACTATCGTTTGAGTTTAACCGATGAAGAACGTGCCGGACTGCCCGAGCATCCGGCCGGAATGGTGGAGCTATCAGATGCCGAGCTAAACCAGGCCGCCGGCGGGACGATCTTCAGCCCGCTCTGCGTTCCGACTTTTGCTCAGACCTTCTGTCAGACCCTCCGATTCTGCAGCTTGATCACGACCTGCTCATAGCAAGTCGATTAACGACAATTTCAGAGAGGAGCTTCGATTCAATGGAAATCGACTGCGTCATCCGTGCCCGGAAGGACGAGGACTATCGCTTGAGTTTAAGCGATAATGTCTGACGCATTGGCCGATCACCTGCTCCTCTGTTTGTTAGCTTGGCGCCGTCCAATTGAGGGCGGAACGGAACGCGAAGCAGGCAGATAGCAAGTTTTTGGACTGTCCGCCTGTTTCGCGGCCATCTCCACTTTAAATGAATGTCTACCCATCGCTCTATCTTTCGGACGGAGGCCCTGCGGCGCTATCGAGAGAGCTTCGAGCAGAGCGCGCCGCCTCGCTTTAGCCGCCCCTCGCGGATCGCCTGGCTCTGGGGTCTGATCATTGTCTGCGTTCTGGGCGGAGCGGCGGGCGCGTTTGCGCGGATCGAGATCTACGCGCCCGGCTATCTGGTCGCGGTCGACCGGCAATCCGCTTCCCGAACGATCCTGATCCCGGCCAGAGCTCTGCCGCAACTGCGGCCAGGCCAGGCCATCAGCCTGCAACACCCGTCGGGAACGAGGCTCACCATCGGCCTGATCGCTGAGATCGAACCGCAAGTATTCAGCATCGAGGAGGCGTCCAGCCGATTCGGCTTCAAAATCTTCGCGTTTTCCGGGCCCTCCGAACCGGTGGTGATCGCCACCGCCGCGCCCCCCGCGGGAACGCCGAATCTACCGGTAGCGGATGAGACCTGGAATTGGCGCCAGGTTCAGGTCGAGATTGGCAGCCGGCGAATCGGCGCCTTTCTGCCGGGCATCGGCTCCTGGTACGAATAGCAGCTATCGGATCAAAGCTATGTTGAAGCTCTTTCGACCGCGTTCAATCATATCTCGCCTCAAGAACTGGCTCGGCAGGCGACGCCTGTCGCCGCGACGGGTGCCGGTGATCCATCAATTGTGCAACACCGAGTGTGGACTGGCCTGCCTGGCGATGATCCTCGGCTATTACGGAAGAAAGACGCCGCTCTCGGAATTGAGAGCGCATTTTGGAATCGGGCGAGACGGCACGACGGCCTTGACGATCAGCCAGGCGGCGCGAGCCTATGGATTGCGGGTTAAGGCCTATTCGCTCGGCACCTCGGAGTTCGAGCAGGTAACCTTGCCCGCCATCGTGCATTGGAACTTCAACCACTTCATCGTGATCGAGCGTTGGTCGTCCCAGTCGATCCAGGTCGTAGATCCGGCCGCCGGCCGCCGTCAACTGTCCGATACCGAATTCGATTCCGGCTTTACGGGCGTGGTTCTGATGTTTGAACCGGGATTGGGCTTTGAGCGACGCCGGCGCGGCGGCGGCCGCCCGATCATTCGCTACCTCTACGCCTGTGCCCGTCATGTGCCGGGCTGGTTCCTGCAGGTCGTCGCGGCCTCCCTGTTGCTTCAAGTGCTGGGGTTGGCGGTGCCGGTCGCCACCAAAATTCTGATCGATCACGTCCTGCCGTTCCGGATCACCGGGATCATGACGATCCTGGGTCTCGGCCTCCTGTTTATCCTGATCACCCAGGCCCTGATCACCTACCTGCGCTCCATGCTGCTTCTGCATCTGCAGTTCCGGCTCGATTCCCAGATGATGATCCAGTTCTTCGATCATCTCCTGACGCTCCCTTTTCGCTTCTTTCAACAACGGACCAGCGGCGATCTGCTGATGCGACTCGGCAGCAACGCGGTGATCCGCGAGATTCTCACGGGCCAGACCTTATCCCTGGTCTTGGACGGCGGCCTGGTCCTGATCTATCTGGTGATCTTGTGGAGTCAACAATCACGGCTGGGACTGTTGGCGTTCGGCCTCGGGGCCTTACAGATTATTCTGCTGTCGGTCACGGCGCGGCGCATGCGCGACCTATCCCATCAGGAATTGACGGCGCAGGCCAGATCGCAGAGTTACCTGGTGGAGGCGTTATCCCAAATCGAAGTCGTCAAGACCTCAGGCCGGGAAGCTCAGGTGCTGAACCACTGGTCCTCGCTGCTTCACGATCATCTGGAGGTCTCTTTCCGGCGCAATCATCTCTCAGCCTGGATCGACACGACGATGTCCGCGCTGAAGACTTTCACCCCGCTCGCGCTGCTCTGGACCGGGACCTCCCTGGTGCTGGCGGGCGAATTGAGCCTGGGGACGATGTTGGCGTTGAATGCTCTGGCCGCGGCCTTTCTCGCGCCGCTCTCGTCGCTGGCAACCAACGGGCAACGCCTGCAATTGGTCGGCTCGCACCTGGAGCGCATTGCCGACGTCCTCGAGGCCGCGCCGGAACAGGACCCGCAAACAACGCTGGGCACGCCGCAGATGACCGGGCAAATCGAAATTCGGCGGCTCGGTTTTCGATACGACGCGATCTCACCACCGGCGCTGATCGATATTTCGATCACCATCCGACCGGCTCAAAAAGTGGCGCTGGTCGGGCGGACCGGAGCCGGCAAGAGTTCGCTCGCCAAACTGCTGCTCGGTCTCTATCCGCCGACGGCCGGTGAAATCTTGTATGACGGCCTGCCCCTCTCGGCTCTGAACTATCGCCAGTTGCGCCGGCAGTTCGGGGTCATCCATCAGGAGACTCAATTGTTCAGTGGTTCGATTCGCCAAAATATCGCTTTTTGCGATATGCAGATGCCCCTGGATCGAGTGATCGAGGCCGCGCGCTTGTCGATGATCCACGACGAGATCATGCAGATGCCGATGGGGTACGAGACTCTGATCGCCGAAGGCAACCACGGCTTGTCGGGCGGGCAATGCCAACGGTTAGCGCTGGCCCGAGCCCTGGCCCATCGGCCGGCAGTCCTCTTGCTGGATGAAGCCACCAGCCATTTGGACGTGGAGACCGAACGCCTGATCGAAGAGAATCTGGACGACCTCTCCTGCACGCGAATCGTAATCGCTCATCGATTGAGCACGATTCGCAACGCGGACGTGATCTACGTCCTGGAGCAGGGCCGAATCGTAGAACAGGGTTCTCACGAAGAGCTGCTGGCTCGGTCCGGATCCTATGCCTCGCTGATCGAGAATCAACTGATGACTGCGGATTCCTAACGGCCGGCCGCCGTTCTCTTATCTCCCGCCGCCATGGGCGTCAGCACGATTGCCGGTCGCGGCGCTCTTTTCATCCCATCACCCAGAAAAAACCCGGGATGGGGCGGTTGGTTGTAGGCGACGTTCTGCCAGGCAATACTCAACCGGTATTGCGGATCGTGCATCAGCGTGGGAAACCGGCGGTCGGTGGGAATCGTCGTGGTGTAGAGGCGAAGCTCTCGATTGTCGGTCGTGCGCCAGATCACCTCTTCACGCCAATCACCCAGTAGATCCGCACTCAGCGCCGGCGTAGCTTTGGTCCCGTTGTTCGAGGCGCAATCCGCCGCCGTCAACAGCATGGTTTCGGATCCGTCGGTCCAGTTCCATTTCGAGATCAGGTTGCGGTCGAGCAGTTCGCGCAAGAGATCGCCGTCCCACCAGACGCCGAAATTGCACGATCGCGGCGAGTTGTCGGAAATCTTCTCGCCTTTGACGCTGAAAAGCCCCGTGATTCCCGCGCCACGCACCCAACATTCATCCCCCGGGTAGCGCGGATCGAGATCCAGCGCCAACCCTCTGCCGGGTCCTTCCCCGTCCGCACCGGCTTTGATCGATGGCTTCTTCCAGAGGATCTGACCCGTCCGCGCATCGCGCATGTGCGCTCCCGCATCATCGAAGCGCTCCTGAATATCGAAGACCTCCAGCCCCGGTCTGGTCGGATCGAGATCCGAGACATGCAAGGCATCGCCATGCCCCAACCCGGTCGAATATAGACCACGGCCGTGGTCATCGATCACACAGGCGCCGTAAACGATCTCGTCTTTGCCGTCGCGGTCCACATCGGCGACGCTCAGATTGTGATTGCCCTGCCCGGCAAAGGCCCGGTTGCCCGGCGCCCCGTCATCGCTGTCGAACGTCCAGAGGTGTTGAAGCCGCCCTCCACGCCAGTTCCAGGCGGCGAGAACCGTGCGCGTGTAATAGCCGCGCGCCATGACCAGGCTCGGGTGTTGGCCGTCGAGATAGGCGATGGCGGCCAGGAAGCGATCAACGCGGTTGCCGTAACCGTCGCCCCAAATCTCTTTCAGATCTTCCGAAGAGGGATCACGCGTGGTCGGATGGCGCGGCGGAATGTAATCGGTCGTCGCCAGGGCGGCTCCGGTCAGCCCGTCGAAGATCGTCAGATACTCCGGCCCTTTCAAAACATAGCCCGTGACGTTCTGCCGGCGTTCAGCCCCGTTCCGGTCCCGCGAGGTAATCGCGGTCCCTTCGGGATTGCGCCAATCGGCGCTCGCATCACCGATCACCTTTCCGTTCCCGTCGATGGTGCCGTCGGCGGTTTTGCAGGCGACCTCGGCGCGTCCGTCGCCATCGAGATCGTAAACCATGAACTGCGTGTAATGGGCGCCCTCGCGGATGTTCCGTCCGAGATTGATCGTCCACAGCAGCGTGCCGTCGAGCCGATAGGCTTGCAGGATCGGCGGGTCGGTCATTCCGGCCTGTGAGTTGTCACGCCCCCTCCCGGCCTGGTGAAGCACGAGTTCGTACTCGCCGTCGCCATCCAGATCACCGACCGACGCATCGTTGGGCCGATATCCCTGAGGGGTCTGCAACGGAATCGATAGATATTGTCGGGCGGGGGCCTTCGCCGGCAACGTGAACGTCGCGCCGGCGGCCTGTTCGCGGCCCTTGAGCACGGGCCTCACGAAATAGCCGTTGGTCTGGGCCAGGTCGGCCTGCTCATCCACAAAGCTGGTCGTCGCCGTAAGCGGCCGTGCATTGAGCCGGACCGGTTTGCCGCCGGCCGTCGTGCGGTAGAGATTGAACGCAATCTCATCGGGGTCAGTGCCCAGCAACCGCCAACCGACAAAGACTCGGTCGTCGGTCTGACGGACCGCGATCAGACCGCGCCCCAGATGTTCCATCTGTCGCGGCGGCAACACCGCCGAGGCAGACCACTGGAAAAAGAACGCCAGCAATCCCAAAGTCAAGACGATGCCAATCTCGTGCCTCTTCATGGGTCCTCCAGCTCAATAACATACTTCCATCTCGACGCCTCTACACAGCCTTAATACTTTGCTCACAAGATCGGTTTACAAACCGCGAAACACGCGAAAGGTATGGGATCCCGCGTCTTTCGCGCATTTCGCGGTTTAGAAGAGGAAGCCGTAGAGTTGTGTCCCGAGATCAATTCCGGTTCACTCCGGTTTTTTCGCTTTCGGCAGATCCCGGGGCGTATAGTAAGGTTTGCCGTTCAGCTTCTGCACCTCTTTCATAAAGCTCGTCCCGTAATCGCGTTCGGCGTCCGACAGCGCCCAGGCCTGGCGTTTGTAGTTCCAACTCTCCGGGTTGAGTCGTTGCGCCTCCTTGTAATGCTTGATGGAGGCGGGCCCCTGGCCGTGGTGATAGAGGTATTCGGCCAGACCGAATTCGGCCGCCGCCAGCGCCCAATCCGGATTCTGCGGCGCGAGCTTCGCTTTCAGCTCTTTTTCACTGAACGCGAACGCGCTCTGTTCACCCTTCGCCACCCAGTCGCGAATGGCATCGAGATATTCGCCGGCATCGAGCTTGTGCATTGGCGTGTATCGGTTGTCGACGAAGGCCGCTTCGTTGGGACGGACGATGCGTCCCTGTTCGTTGATCCAGACGGCGGTCGGCACGTTGACCATATTGTAGAGCCGCGTGACGAGATGCTGAGTATCGATCAACGCGGTGTATTCGGGCTTGGCGGCTTCAATCCATTTCCCGGCGTCTTTGACTCCTCCGGTATCCTGTGCGACGGAGACGATTTCGAAATTCTTCCCCTTCAGTTCACTATAGAGTTTCTGCCATCCAGGCAGGTCAAAGCGGCACCCTCACCATGAAGCCCAGGTCAGCAGCAACACCTTCTTGCCGCGGAAATCGGAGAGTGAATGCTCCTTGCCATTGACGTCCGGCAGCTTGAAGTCCGGGGCCGTCAGCGAATCGAGATAACCGTTCTGTTCTTCAGGTCTCGGCCCGAAGTAGTAAACGAAGGACTCAGGGTCGAAGGCTGCGGGCTGGCGCAGCAGCCGCGCGAATTCGCTCAGGTTGAACCATGTGACCGATCCCTGTTCATTCAAGAACGCGGATCGGCGCGCTTTGGGAATCGGGAAGCAGAGTTCATCGCGGCAGATTCCCTGCGGTTTGACCTCAAACTTGGTGGCCCGCTTCAGATCTGCCAGTGTCACCCACAGATCGTTGGGGTTAGCGGCAACGAGCGACGAGGCGGGAGGGCCCACCTCCGTCACCACGTTGTCGTAGATCACCACGCGGCTGCCGGCTCCAGCCGCCAGCACGTCAATCGCCGCCAGCCAGCACCACAGTGCAAAGCTAAGAAACAATCGCATCCGGCGCATTGATCCTCCTTGTGATTCAAAAGATGTGAAGAATAGATGATAGATGAAGGATTTTCCTTCAATTATTGCCGATTGTCATCTGATTCATCACAAAAGCCTGTGCTCCCACGCCATAATTTTGAATTCACGGAAGATAAGCGGCTTCCCTGCCAGGCTTCGACCGATCAATGTCTTGAAGTTTCGCGGTTCGAATCTCAAATTCCAAACAACTTGATTTCCAAAGTACTAATTCTTATCCGATTTGATGAACTGTTCCGGAGCGCGTTCAAAATCACGCTGACACTCCTGTCTGCAGAAGTAATAAGTTTTCCCCTTATAGTGTGCCTTGAACGTGGTGCTCTTGCTGACCTGCATATTGCAAACCAGATCGTCGACCTCTTCGTCGGGAGGAGTCGTCACCTTCGGCGCGGTTGCCTCCGATTGGTCGCCCGCTGACGAATGGGCCTCCCCGGCTTCGCGGCTCTCCTGCGCCTTGAGGTATCCCGGGTTTAGCGTGCCCTTTTCCTTCGCGACGGCGAAGACAGTCGGGTAGAACTGCGCAAAGGAGTTTTCGACGGCCGCATTCGCGCTATGGCAGG
>DATEFT010000777.1:0-3412 GCA_035280505.1 Blastocatellia bacterium
CGTCAGGCCAGCGCTTTGCCTTCGGCTTCCTTCGGATTCCACCTCGCGGTGGACACCCTTGCCGTTCGGCTAACGATTCCCCCTACCGGGTTCGTACGGGACTTTCACCCGCTAGTTGGTGCGCCCTGCCGGGCGCACAAATGCGAAAGACGCGAAATCTTTCGACTTCGCGTCTTTCGCGTCTCGTGAGATGAGCATCAAGTAAATCAATTTCCAAAATACTTATTGATCAGCGGCCCGAATTTCTGCTGCTCGAAATAATTAGGTAACCTCCACATATTAGCCCTGATCTGAGCGATGAGAAAAGCGGCATAGTGGTAGGCTACAAGTCCAATAATCATCAAGACGACGAGTACGAACATCGCAATTAATCCGGTCATCAGGCTGGCCAGAATCCCCCACACCACTAAATGGAGATCCTCCGCCGATGGAAACTGAATCAATAGATAGAAGCCGCTTGTAGGTCCGCTGAAAAGACTCTCAAGGTAATACATCGATGCCTCCTAATTTCGCAAAAGCAAAAAAGCAAAACTTGTATTGCAATACTTGTACCGCTCTCTGATCTCGGGCCATCTGGCTTGAGGGACCCTGTTCAAGGGCTTTTACGCCCGGGGAGTAGAACATGGTTCCATATCTAATCAATTAAATCTAACTCTAACGTAGCCTTAGATTTCCAGATCGGGATCCCTGTTGCCAGCGGTTGAAATTAGTTTTCCCGGTTAATGTGACCAGGAGGTGGTTAGGAAGTTCTATAGCATGTAAAAGAACCGAAAACAGTGCACTGGTGTTCTATATTGCTTCGCATTGATACTTCTTCCCGAGTAACGACTGCGAACGGAGTCGAAGGCGAGGCTGAGAACGTTCGTATAGCATTCAGATCGGCGGGTGTCACGATGGGAGCCGATCAGGTAAAAGGAGAGGCGGATGTAAACTAAAAGGGACGCCGCTGTAAAGAGTAGCGTCCCCGGGCTCGGGAGGTTCGACCTACTTATCGAGCTCCGATTGCTTAATCTCTTTCTCTCCGCCGGCGAAGTATCCCTGGCGGGCGCGGGCGACCATGCGCTGACCGGACTGCGGCTTCACATCCACGCGCACGGAGCGATAGGTATTGTCCTTCTTCTCGTTGGTCGGATAGTAACTGACGATATACTGGGTCCGAAGATCCTTCCCGATCTGCGCGGCGATGGCGGGAATTTCGCTCAGGTCGTTGGGGAAAAATGCCCGGCCGCCCGAATCTTCGGCCAGGCGCAGCAAGAGCTCCTTGGCCTTCATGGCCGGGGTCTTGCCGAAGGACGCGCTCAACTCTTCGCGCTTGATGAAGCCGATCATATAGAGCTGCACTTCATTCTCCCTGATCGCGTCCAACGCCTCCTTCTCCTTGATCGAGCTATTGGCTTCCAATCCGTCGCTGATCACGATGACGGCGCGCCGCCGCCGTTTCCCCTCTTTCTGGGCATATTTGGAGGAGTTGATGATCGCATCGAGCAGCGAGGTGCCGCCGGTGGTGAAGAGCTGTCCGATGGCCCACTCCAGATCGTTCTCATCGACGGTGAAGTCCTGAACGGTTTCGTACTCGGTCTTGAACTGGGCGACGAAGACCTCATCGTCCTCGCGCTTCTGCTTGATCAGGCTGAGCGCGGAGTCCGAGATGGTCTGCAGCTTGTCCCGCATGCTGCCGGAGGTATCGACCACGATTCCGAAACTGATGGGAATCTCCTCGCTGCTGACTGACTCCAGACTCTGCTTGACCTTATCTTCATAGATCGTGAAGTCGTCTTTGCTCAGGCCGAAGATCGGGTTGTTGTACGGATCGATCACCGTCACGTCCAATTGAATCAGATCCGTATCGATCTTGATCGCCTCGTTGCTGAAGCTCTCCAGCGGATCATCCGGCTGAGACGACTGGCCGCCGGATTGAACGGGCTGCGTGCCTTTCAGAATCTCTTTCTGGAGCCGGTCGAGTTGCGCTTTCGGATCGGGTTTCGGATCCGGCCTCTGACTCTTGGGGGGCTCCGGGCTCGTCGATTTTTCGCCTTTCTCTTGCTCTACAGGCTGTGGCGGCGGCGCGGATCCAGGGTTCTGAGCGGCAATCGGCAGGAGTGTGGAACCAACTAGCAGCAATGCCGACGAGAAACGGGTAACTCTTCGATACAGTTTCTGCTGAAGCATAGGTACTCCTCAGTAAAGCAAGCCTAATTATGTTAACGCTTATTTTAGATGAGGGAGAGAGGGGCCGACTGCATTATATACCTTAGCAGATACGTTAGCACTTAAATTCACGATTAATTTCCATAATAGAGATCTGAGTAGATCCTGCTACCGATTGTCACTTCAGATACACTGATCCCCAACATTTATAGGGTCGCGAGAGCTCCGCCCCGCCGAGCTTCCGAATACCTGTTTAGAACCTGAGCCGCGCGGATGGTCGAGCCTGGTACCTGGCGGTAGATTCAGTTACCGATTGACCGGGGATATCGCCCGGTAACAACGGCCGTTCCGACAACCGGTACTGGACCTCCAGCGTCTTGCCTTCCCGAAAGATGGTCAGGCTCACTTCGTCGCCGACCTTCAATTGCCGCAGCACGTCGTTGACGCTCTCGGGACTGTCGAGCTTTTTGCCGTTGAACTGGGTGATGATGTCGCCGCCGAGCAGGAAGTCCTCGCCCGCAATCGTGATCTCCAGATCGCCGCCCGCGAGTTGTGCCAGGTCCGCCGGGCTGCCCGGTTCGACGGCTTCGATCAGAAACCCGGTCCGGAGCGGCAGCCGGAGCAGCTTCTTGAGGGTGTTGTCGATGTACTGCCCGTGAAATCCCAGCCATGGGCGCGCCAGGTGGCCCTCTTTGAGCAGTTCGGGGATCACGAACTTCGCCAGATTGATGGGGATCACCAACCCGATATTCTGGGCATCGGAGACGACGGCGGTGGTGATGCCGACCACCTCGCCGCAGCGGTTGAGCAGCGGTCCGCCCGAATTCCCGTGGTTGATCGGCGTATCCACCTGAATCAGCGGTTCCTGCAACGAAAAGAAGGTCGGAGGCAGAATCCGGTTGACCGCCGAAACGATCCCGCGCGTCAGGCTCTGATCGAGGCCGAGCGGATTGCCCAGCGCCAGCACGTCTTCACCCACGTGAAGTTGATCGGAATCGCCCAGCTTCAAGACCGGCAGGGCTCCGTCCTTCGGGACGGGAATCTGCAACAAGGCGATGTCGAAGAGCGGGTCCGCGCCCAGCAACTGCGCGGGCAGCACCGTGCCGTCGTCCAGCTTGACCGTCAACGACTGGCGTCCGAACGCCACGTGAGAGTTGGTCAGGACCACTCCCTCGCCGTCGATGATGAAACCGGAGCCGACGATTCGTTCGACGCGGTCGGCCACCCGGTAAGGATTGATCGAGGTCGCCGAGATATAGACGAC
>DATEFT010000778.1:0-4189 GCA_035280505.1 Blastocatellia bacterium
CAGGTGAGTGGCCGGATAGGCGCTCCCGTAGATCTGCGCGATTCTCAGCCCCATCGCCATCTTGGTCTCCGGTTCGATCGTCCCCTCGTACAGGTAGGCCCGGAAGGCCAGGGCGAGAGGCTTGGCGGCGTTCGGCAACAGGGCCAGGGCGCGAGCGTAGTTGGGGATCTTGCCGGTCTCCAACGCATCCGCGCCGGCGCAGATCTCGGAGGTCTCGGCGGCCAGCGGAACGTTGGCCTGGGCCTCGACCTTCTGCTTCGCGAGTCGGTTCAACGTCTCGAGCGAGGTCAGCGGGGTCTTCTCCTGAGCGAGCGAGAGGGAGCAGACCAGAGTCATGAGCAGAAACGTGATCGGTAGTTTCATAGATTCGGGACTCCTCTTTCTTCAACCGCGAAAGACGCCGTCTTCCGCGTCTTTCGCGGTCTGTAACCGGATTTTGTTTAGAAGGTGAACCGCACGCTGATTTGCAGGGTGCGGGCCTCGAAGGCCTGGGTGGATTTGCCGAAAGTGTTGCTCAGCGACAGATCGGAGTTGGGCAGATAGAGATTCAGTTGATTGAGCGCATTGAAGGCCTCGAATCGGAACTGCAACTGTTTGCCCTCCCGGATGGTGACACTGCGTGCGAGCGACAGATCGACCGTCGAGTATTTCGGGCCGCGAAACGTATTTCTGCCGAGTGTGCCGGATTGTCCGGGCTGTGGCGCGGGGAAGGCGCCGACCGGGAAGAGCCCGTTGAGAAAATCCTGCTGGTCGAAGGTGGTCTTGATGGTGCCGGGGGCCGGCGCATTCGGGCGGTCGTAGAATCCGCCGCCGACCGCGCCGCCGCCGCCGTCGCGGTTGTAATCGCCGGGGGTCCCGGTGGTCGTGGAGGCCGCGCCGTTCCAGACGGAGAACGGGCGTCCCGCCTGTCTGGTGAAGATAGCGGCCATCTCCCAGCCGTTCGTGAATCGCGTGAGCCAGCGATTTCCGGCCTCGATCTTCGGCGTCCAGAGAATCTGGGCCGAGAATCGATGCGGAATGTCGAAGAGCGACGGTCCGCGTTCGCAGCGCAGGCAATCGATGTTGACCGCGCCCTTGCCCGGTTCGGAGTTGTCCGCGAACTGCCCGGTCGAGGTATCGGACGAGGTGTCCAGCCATTTCGACCAACGATAGTTGGCCTGGAACGAGAACCGTTTCGAGAGGTTCCGGCGAACCTCCAGGGTCATGGCGTGATAGATCGAATCGACGCCGTTGGTGACGAACAGGAGGGTGCTGAAGTTGGGATTGATGCGGTCCTCCCGCCCATCGAGCAGATCGCCGGCGAAACGGTTCACGTCGTCGATCCGCTCCAGGTTGACGCCTTTAGTTCCGGTGTACCCGGCCTCGACGATCCATCCGCGCCAGACTTCGCGTTGCAGGTTCAAGAACCAGCTCTCGCTGTACTGCGTTTTGATGGTGGGGTTGACGACGAAACCGGTCGGTCGAATGGCGGCCTGTCCCGGAGGCGTATTGACCCCGCCCCGCGGATTGAACCCGCGGGCAAAATCGGAATTGAACGGCACCGGAATGCCGTAGAGGATTCTGGTCCCGATCCCGTTGTCCGGCTGCACGACTCCCTGGAGGACGTCCGGCGGCAAGGGGCGCGCGCCCGAGATCGACTGTCCGTGGTGCGGTTGATAAGCGAGGCTGAAACCGGCGCGAATCGACGATTTGCCGTCGCCGAAGGGGTCATAGGCCAGGCCGATGCGCGGCGAGAAGTTGGTCTTCTCCGGATGGTAGAGCTGTTCGACTCGGACCAGACTGGCGTTGGCCAGGCGTTCGCGGAAGGTATTGCCCGCGCCGAAGACGATCGACGAGAGCCGCCCCTCGCGTTCCTTGACGGTGCCGAAGTAGTCGTGACGCAACCCCAGATTCAGATTGAGCCGCGAATTGACCCTCCAATCGTCCTGGAAGAAGAAGCCCGTCTCGAATTGCACGAAATATCGTGGAAAGTTGGCTCGCTCGCCGGTATCCGGATTGACCGTCAGGGTCTGTCTGAACGGCCGGTCCGCGAGAAAACTGGCGATGTTATTGAACGTGTACGTTCCCGTGTCGGGCGGGGCGATCGAGAGGCCCTTGAAGAGCCGGCGGTATTCGCCGCCGATCCGCAGGGCGTGCCGCCCGCGATCGAGGGTCAGGACGTCGCGCCATTCATAGGTCCGGATCTTCGTCGCGCTGTTGAAGAAATCGCCCCAGCCGGCCGTCCAGCCGGTCACCGTGATCTGCGGGATCTCGGCGTCGTCATTGCCGCGATTGGTGTAGATGGTCTGAAACGCGAAGCGCAGATCGTTGACCGCGCGTTTGAAGACCTTGGTGTATCCCAGGTTGGTATTGGAGAACCTTCCCTCGTAAGCGCCGCGCATGCCGCGCATGACGCGGCCCAGGCCCGATTGCGAGACCGCGCCGCTGGTGGCCCCGGTCTGGTCGGCCTGGTTCTCGAAGATGTAACGCCCGTAGATTTTGTCCTTACCGTCATTGAACGAATGATCGATCTTTCCCATCATCTGGTTGTAACGGACGTAATCGTCGATGGTCGTGAAGAGGGTGCCGTTGGTCGGAATAAAGGTCCCGCCGTCGTTCAGGCAATTGTTGCTGGCGACCCTGCTCGCGCAGGAGACGGGGTTCTGCGGCGCGGGCGCGGCGTATTTGGTCAGGAGCTGATTGGCGATGCTGTTGGGCGCGGTGCGGGCGACGTAGTCGCGCAATTGCGGCGTTTCGACCAGGAACGAGGCGCTGCGGCCGCCGGCGTTGCGCGTGCCTTCATAGTTGCCGAAGAAGAAGGTCCGGTCCTTGAGGATCGGGCCCCCCAGCTTTCCGCCGAATTGATTGAAGACGAGCGGCGGGTTTCCGGAGGCGAAGTGGTTGCGGTTGTTGAGCGCCGCATTGCGGTGGAACTCCCACAGGCTACCGTGAAACTGGTTGGTGCCGGATTTCGTCCGCAGATTGATGACGGCGCCGTTGCCGCGCCCGAACTCGCTCGAGAAGTTGCTGGTCTGGACCTGGACCTCCTCGATGGTCTCGAGGCTCGGCACGATCGCCGGTTCGCCGGAGTTGTTCGAGTTCGAATTCATCGCTCCGTCCAGCACATAGTTGTTGCCGCGATAACGATTGCCGTTGACCGTGATGATGGGCGAACTGGTGAGCTTCGTCGAGTTGGCCGCGCCGGGGATGATGGTGGCGGCGGCGCTCAGCTTGGGCAGCGCGAAGACATCGCGCTGTGGAATCGGTAATTCCGAGATCTTCTTCTGATCGAGCGTGTCGGCGACCCGGCCCTCCGTGGCGACCTGCAACTGGGCCGCGGTCGCTTCGATGTTGACGATCTCCTGGACTTCGCCGACCGTCAACTGGACCTTGAGCTCCGTGGTCTGCCCCACGTTGAGCCGCAGGCTTCTTTGCGAATTGGTCTTGAAGCCGCCGGCCTTGATCAGGACCGTGTACTGACCGGAAGCCAGACCGGCCACGGTGGCCTGTCCGTTATTGTCGGTGGCGGCGAGCCGCTTGACGTTGGTCTCTTCGTTGACGATCTCCGCCGTGGCGTTCATCACCGCGCCGTTTTGAGCATCAGTCACGTTGAGTTTCAGGGTGGCATCCGTGACTTGCGCCCGGCCTGTCAACGGGAACAGGAACAGGAGCAGTCCGGCAAAGAGTGTTGATTTGATGTGGGTTGATCTGTTCAAGGCTGAAAACCTCCTCCATGCACCGGCGTTGTTCTATCTTCCCAGCAACTTGTAGCCTTGTCGGAGACCCTCTGGCGGGGTCTTCTTGAATGGTCGGAAAGCAAGCGGTCTCATTTCGGAGTGCAACTCTTTAACCAGAATTCCTGACCGGGCACGGTTGGCCAAAGTAAACCGTTAATTTCAGAGAGATAATATTATTTGCTGAGGACCCGGGAATCGTATGCGGGCCGCGTTGCGGCGCGACATCTCACGATCGATCGTGAGATATCGAATTGGCGGCGCGAATTCCCGTATTTTATTTGAATCGCGAAACACGCGGCGGACGCGAAATGATCGATCTTTCGCGTCTCCCGCGCGTTTCGCGGTTTCGAATCTCAAATCTATTTCTTGAAGAGTCGGAACGGATTGCCGGATTGCCCGGCGATCAGATACCAGGAGGTCGCCGCGAGATGGAGGTTGGGATAGAAAGAGAAGCCGAATCCCGTGTTCAGCAC
>DATEFT010000779.1:0-11047 GCA_035280505.1 Blastocatellia bacterium
GACGGTCTCGAATCTTGACAGCACTTTTTCCCCTATGTTACACAGAGCGGGACCTGACTATGATCGCTGAGTCAAGACTCGCGAGCATCTTAACAGATCGACACTTGCTTAGGCAGATCTGAATTTCGCCTGAAGAAGGAAATTGCGGCTTATGATGCTAGCCGAAAACGTGGTCGAACTAACGATCGCCAGTCAGTTAGAGTATATTGATCTGGTAACGACGCTTACCGACAATATCACGAATATGGTGGGATTCGACGAAGAGGCCGCCTACTGGATCAATATGGCTGTCCGCGAATCGGTGGCCAACGCGGTGGAGCATGGTAATAAATATGATCCGCAAAAATCCGTAGATATTCGCTTCACCATCGGCGTCGATGCGCTTCGCGTTTCAATTCGTGATCATGGTGAGGGCTTCGATCCGTCGAGCCTTCCCGATCCGCTGGATCCGAACAATCTACTGAACCCGGCCGGGCGCGGGATCCTCTATATGCGGACTTTCATGGACACCGTCGAGTACGGCCGCCACCCGGAAGGGGGCATGGTCGTCACCATGTCGAAACGTCGTTCGCCGAAACAGACTGACGAAGGAGACCACAGACACGATGCAGTTGGAAATTAAAGAACGCCCCGTCGGAGAGATCGTCGTTCTCGACCTGATCGGTAAGATCACGATTGGTGAGGGGAGCGTGCAATTACGCGACGCCGTCAGCCGATTGCTGGAATCCGGCCGCAACCGGATTGTCCTGAACCTGGGCAGTGTGTCCTATGTCGACAGCTCGGGCATCGGCGAACTGGTCTCTCGTTACACGACGACGAAGAATACCGGTGGGAAACTGAAGTTGCTCAACCTGCCCAAGAAGATCAAGGATCTCCTGATGATCACCAAGCTGCTGACGGTCTTCGAAATTTACGAGGATGAAGAGACCGCCATCAACAGTTTTCAGTAAGGGCCACCTGCCGGACACGACCTTCCGTACTCTGGAAATTAAGTTCTTTGGGATTTGAGAGGCAAACCGCTAAACGCGCTAAATCGTCCGTCTTTCGCGGTTCCGAATCAAAACTTCAAGAAATTCACTTTCCCAGGTACTCAGCTCGCTCGTCAAGGGGCGACGGTCTCAGAGACGGTCGCTGAACGCGGGCTCTCGTTCCCATAGGCGTCCACCGCCGTAATCTGATAGTAATACTGCTTGCCCACCTCTACTCGGTCATCCCGGAAAGAAGCGGTCTTATAGAGTTGCGGATTGAGTTTGACCCATTTGTCGGGCGCGGCCTGCTCGTTGTCCGTGCGATAAATGTTGTAGCCGGCCACGTCGGGCTCGGAATTGAGCGGCCAGTAGAGACTGACCATTGCGCCGATCGACGCGATGGTGATGGGCGTCGGGGCCACGGGCGGGAAGCTGTCGACCGGGATATGGTTCAATGGCGCGCTCGGATTGCCTTCGATGGCGTTGACCAGGCTCGAATTTCCCGAGAGGGTCGAGAGGGGCCGCACGATGTATCGATAGGCGGTGCCGAACTGAAAGCTGCGGTCGACGTATCGCAGCTCGCTCAGCGGTTGGGGCGTCAGCTTGACCGGCGGGCCGGGCGC
This sequence comes from Blastocatellia bacterium, assembly GCA_035280505.1. GTDB lineage: Bacteria > Acidobacteriota > Blastocatellia > RBC074 > RBC074 > JAKEHZ01. Next base: position 1,592 of record DATEFT010000779.1, read on the forward strand.
GTCCGGAGTCTGCCGGTAGATGTTGTAGCCGGCGACGTTGGCCGGGGTCGTCCCGTTTTCGTTGCCGTTCGGAGCCGACCAGGTGATCTCGATCTCGTTCTCGCGTTGCTCGGCCTTGAGATCGGTCGGCGGCATCGACAGATCGAAGAGCGGCGTGATCAGGGCGTAGTTCGAGAAATCGGCCGCCACTCCGGACGAGGTCACCAGCCGGACCGCGTAACGGTATCGCGTGTTGGGCGCCCCGCTCCTGAGATCCAGCGCATCGTCGACGCTGGTCACCGACCTGGTGAGCGGCAGCTCGCCCCCCTCGATCGAGTTGACGATGGTCGCGCGCGTCGAGAACGCGTCCTGCGGCAGCCCGAGCGGCGCATCGGTGGTCTCGATCAGCCGGTAGATGTCGATCCGCTGCAACTTGGGCGAACGCGGCGTGCGGACGATCGGGATGCTCAGGACCATGTTGGCGCCCTGCTGGGAGACCGAGAGCTCGTCGATCACCAGCGGCGCGCGCGGGATCGGCGGCAACGGGTCCCCGACCTTCCCGCAACCGGGAGCGGCCAGGACCGAGAACCCCAGAAACAGCACGATCACGAAGTGCGGGCTTCCGGCCCGCGAGCCCCGGAAGGTCCGCCATCCGCCGTTCAGAACTCGCCCGACCCGTCCGATCCAGTGGTTACAGAATGTATCTGCTGAGATCTTCATTTTTTACAATGTCAGCCAGCATTTTACCCACGTAAGCCGCATCGATCACCTGATGCTTCTCTTTGAGATCCGGACCCTCGAACGAAATTTCGTCGAGGACTTTTTCGAGAATGGTCTGCAATCGGCGCGCGCCGATGTCTTCGGTCGTTTCGTTGACCTTGAAGGCCAGGTTGGCCATCTCGTCGATGGCGTCCTCGGTGAACTCCAACAGGATGCCTTCGGTCTCCATGAGCGCTCGGTACTGTTTGATCAGCGCATTCTTGGGTTCGGTCAGGATCCGTTTGAAGTCTTCGATGGTCAGCGGTTGCAGCTCCACGCGGATCGGAAACCGGCCTTGCAGCTCGGGAATCAGGTCCGAGGGTTTGGAGACGTGAAAGGCTCCGGCCGCGATGAAGAGGATGTGGTCGGTCTTGACCATCCCGTACTTGGTATTGACGGTGGTGCCTTCGATGATCGGCAGGATATCGCGCTGGACGCCCTCCCGTGAGACATCGGGACCGTGCCCCGATTCGCGCCCGGCGATCTTGTCGATCTCGTCGAGAAAGATGATGCCGGAAGATTCGACCCGCTCCAACGCGATCCGGGCGACCTGATCCATGTCGACCAGCTTCTGCTCCTCTTCCTGCATCAGGTACTCCATCGACTCGTCGACCCGCATCTTGCGTTGTTTGGTGCGGCCGCCGAAGAGGCCGGGCATCATGTCTTTGAGATTGATGTCCATCTCCTCGATGCCCTGGCTGGTATAGATCTCGAACGACGGGAAGTTCTTTTCGCGGACCTCGATCTCGATGATCCGCGCATCGAGCCGGCCCTCGCGCAACTGCTGGCGCAGCTTCTCGCGGGTCCGGTTGTAGGTGTCGATTCCGGCCGCGGAACTCTCCTCGATCTGGTCGATGACCGAGTCGACGGAGGCGACGGCCGCCGATTTTCCGGGCGGCAACAAGAGGTCGAGAATCCGCTCCTCGACGTTCTGGCTCGCCTTGTCGGCGATCTCGTCGACCTTCTCCGCCCGCACCATGTCGATGGCGATCTCGACCAGATCGCGAATCATCGATTCGACGTCGCGGCCCACGTAGCCCACTTCGGTGAATTTCGACGCCTCGACTTTGAGGAACGGGGAGGAAGAGAGACGGGCCAGCCGCCGCGCGATCTCGGTCTTGCCCACGCCGGTCGAGCCGATCATGATGATATTTTTCGGCATGACATCCTGGGCCAGGTCCGGCGGCAATTTTTGACGGCGAATGCGATTGCGCAGCGCGACCGCGACCGCGCGCTTGGCCGCCGCCTGCCCGACGACGTGCTTATCGAGTTCCAGCACGATTTGACGCGGCGTCAATTCGTCCAGCCCCAATGACTCTTCGATTTCGCCTGAAAGATAGATAACCATAGTTGATCTTGGGTTGTCGGGGTGGGAAGGCGAGGATTGCCACAATCATCAGCACCGACCCTCCGCCAGGCACAACGGTTTATATTTCTTCAATCACTATATTCTGATTGCTGTATATGCAGATTTCACCTGCAATCTTCATTGCTTCTTGGGCGATCTGGAGTGCCGAGAGTTCGGTATTGCGGATCAACGCGCGGGCGGCCGCCAGGGCAAAAGGTCCGCCCGAACCGATCGCCACGATCCCGTCGTCCGGCTCGATCACATCGCCGTTGCCGGAGACCACCAGGGTGGCTTGCGGGTCGGCGACGACCAGCAGCGCCTCCAGATTGCGCATCGTTTTGTCGGTGCGCCAATCTTTAGCCAACTCGACCGCGGCCCGGTTGAGCTGGCCGTGATACTGTTCGAGCTTCGATTCGAAACGCTGGAAGAGGGCGAAGGCATCGGCGCTGGCGCCGGCGAATCCGGCCAGCACTTTGTCATTGTACAACCGGCGGACTTTGCGCGCGCCCGACTTCACGATCGTGTCCCCCATGGTCACCTGACCGTCGCCGGCGACCGCGACCTGATTATGACGACGGACCGAAAGGATCGTCGTGCTCCGGATTCGTATGTAGTTTTGATTTGCTGATTCTCTCATTGGTTTTACTTGATCGGACAAAATAAGTTTCGACTATAACGACCGCTTACAAGGCTTGTCAAGAAACTGTTTCTGCCTCTTCGGGATTAGAGCGCGGAGCGCCCGTGGAGGGCTCTCCAGCGAGGCCCATGAAATAAACGAAACCCGCGAATTCTTCTCGAACCGTCCGCGGGTTTCGTCCATTTCGTTACTCTCTTAAATTAACTTTTGCCGGCGCGCATCCGGTTCTTAACTCCGGATTTTTTGAGTTCGGCTTCGAAGATCTCCCGGATGGCCGGATCTTCGTCCTCGTACTCGACCAGGTTTCCGCCTTTGCGGGTGCTCGTTTTGCCGAGCCGGTGTGTGCGTCCGCCGCCGCCGAGCGCGCGCATAAACCATTTGCCGTCGCCGCCCCAGGTCGGAGCCAGGTAGCGCGCCGGATCCCCGCCGCTGTTGAAGTGTTGATGGAACCAGCCGTCGGGTGGGACGAAGAGGCTCCCCTCTTTCCAATCGATCCGGACCTTGGTCGGCGAATCGGAGTACTTGAGCGTCTCCTTCCACATCAGGGTATAGCCCAGGCCGTTCAACATGACGACGTGCGAGCCGGGTCCGTGGCGATGGGCTTTCTTGTAGGTGCCGACCTCGAACTCGGAGATGTGGCACTGCATGGTGTTCTCGGCCAGTTGCAGCTCGACCCGTGAATTGCCCTCGCCGCGCTCCTTGACGACCGCGAGGCCGATGGTTCTGGCGTCGGGCACGAAGCCGCTGTCCCAGGTATGGACGCCGCGGACCTGCTCGCTGGTCTCCAGGGTCGTCTGTTTGTGGTGGAAGTTCTCCTGACCGGCGCCGAAGAAGTCCGCCTCGCTTTGGTAGCGGTCGCGGAAGACGTAATCGTTGTTGAAGACGAAGTCGGCGTTGTGGAAGAGGTCGATCACCACCGGCGCGTTGTTCATCGAGAGGAATCGGGCCGGCGCCGTCCCGCGGTTGAAATGCTGCCGCCAGACGTTGAGCGGCGGCGCCAGGACCGAACCGGCTCGCCATTTCACCGATTGTTTGGGGCCTTTGGGAGTCCAGACCACCGTCTCGCCCTCGCCGCTCAGCACGTAGATCACCTCTTCGAAGAGGTACCGCTGCGGCCGGGTGTTCGCGCCCGGCGCGATCTCGCAGAGATATCCGGCATTGACGCCCTCGCCTCCGACCAGGTCGATGTGAGCGCCCTGGACTCCCAGCCGCTTCCAGGGCTTGACCTCGGCCGTCCGCAGGTCGGCGATGTGATGATCGCGATGGACGGGAATTCCTTCCTCTTTCAACCATTCTTCGTAGGGATTGAGGTTGGTTTGATTGGGATTGTGACGCGCCCGCAATTTCTCCTGAGGCGAATGATGATGGTCGTGGCCGTCGTGATGGTGGTGGTGATGGTCGTGATCATGGTGATGATGAGGACCGGGATGGCCAGGGTCCTCGGCATGGGATTCGAGATGCAACGCGGTCAGGGTCGAAAACAGGCTGAGCCCGCCGGTCGCCGCCCGTTCCACGAATTCACGACGGGAGATCCCTCCCGCCATCAACTTCCGAATCCAATCTTTCATCTCTCTCATTCCGCCGCTCCTTTCTCAACTCGACCAGTGCTTCGGGATTCCAGGTTTAAACCGCGAAACACACGGAACACGCGAAAATTAATGAGCTTCGCGCGCTCCGCGTGTTTCGCGGAACCACAAGGATTAGAACGTCAATTTCAATGCGAACTGTAACTCGCGGGCGTCGCCGATGACGTTGGTGATGCGGCCGATGCCGGTGGTGAAGAGCACCGACCCGTCATCCGTATTGGCCGGAAGGTCGAAATTGGCCCGGTTGAAGAGGTTGAAAGCTTCAACTCGGAACTGCAGGTTCCGCCCTTCGGCGATCGGAAAGATCCTGGCCAATGCGAAATCCACGCTTCTGTAGTTGGGGCCGTTCAGAATATTACGCCCGGCCGTGCCCCGATAGCCAGCCGTCGGCTGCGCAAACGCCGCCGGATTGAACCAGAGGTCCGGAGTGCTGCCTCCCGCCGGATAGAGGCTGGCGCCCGGAATCAGGTCCGGCCGGCCGCTATTCTCATCCGTGCCGTCCTGGTCCGAGTCCCCGCTGATGATCGGGGTGAAGGGCAATCCCGAAGAGAGCGTGACGATGGAGTTGATCTGCCAGCCGCCGGCGACCCGCTTGGACCAGCCCCGGAGGTAGCTGCCGAACGGCATCTCGTAGGTCAGATTCGCGACGAAGCTGTGGCGAACGTCGAAGTTCGAGCGGCCCCGGTCCAGACCGCGGTGGTACGGATCGAAGGTCCGGGCCTGGCCGTTGGTGAACTCCTGGCGGCCGCCGGTGCCCGAGACGTCGTCGATCGATTTTCCGTATGTATAGGAGAGCTGGAACTGCGTCCCCCGGATGAACCGCTTGGCGGCTCCGACGTTCAGCGAGTGGTAGGAAGAGTTGAAACCCTGGATCTGGGATCGGACGATCCCGAAGCTGGTGTTTCGGCGCGGGCTGCCGGCTTCATAGTGCTCGCGCCCATTCGAGTCGAGGGTCGGGAGGGCGGTGTTGATGTCGCCCATGCCCAGGAGGTTGACTCCGCGCCCGCCGACATAGCCCAGCGTGACCACGGTCCCGAAGCCCATCTCTCGCTGGACGTTCAGGTTGTATTGCACCGAATAGATCGGATTCAGGTCGTCCTCGATCGATTCCGTCAGGGGCGCGCTGGCGCCGGGCGCCATCCCCGCGAAGGCCTGGGTGGGAATCGCCAGGCCCGACTGATTGACGTACCGGTTGACCTCGTCGCGCGTCAGGACCCGGGTTCTGATGTAAGGCAACGAACCGTAGGCGACGCTGCGGTAGCTGCCGAAGAGCGGCTGTTCGTGGAAGATTCCGACGCCGCCCCTCAACGCGGTCTTGCCGTTGCCGAAGACGTCGTAGGCGAAGCCGACGCGCGGCGCGATCCCGGTCTTCGGCGTCTCGAAGAAGGTTCCACCCACGGTGACGGCCGGATCGTTGATGCTCCGCAGGTTGGCGATCTTGCCGTTGACCTCGCCGGGCGAGGTCACGAACTCGTAACGCACGCCGAGATTGAGAGTCAGCCGGGGCGTGAATTTGAAGTCGTCCTGAGCGAAGAGCCCGAAGAGCGATTGCCGGTAACCGCGGGTGAAGTCGGAATTGGGATCCGATCCTTCCAGGTCCCGGACGTTAAAGGTCAGGAGATTGGGCAGGTTGCTGAACCGGAGCCGCCCGCGGGTGCGCGACTCCTGATACCCGTTGAACTGAAAACGTTCGAACGTCACGCCGGTCTTGACGTTATGCCGGCCCAGCAACAGGAAGACGTTGTCGTTGACCTGAAGATTGTTCTGATAGAACAGCTTCGGGTTGGTGCGGTCGGTCCCGATCGGCGAGAGGCCGGTCACGCTGATCTCACCGAGCGGCTGGCCGGCGATCAGTTGAAGCGTGCTGGCCGGGTTCGGAATCAGTTCGGACGGCGTGCTGCGATTGAAACCGAGGCGGACCTCGTTGGAGATCTTGGCGCCGATCAGTTTGCGTTCCTCGATGGTGAAGACCTGTTTCCGGTTCACTACCTGGTTGGTGTAGTCCGAGAAGAATCGCGGCAGGACCACGTCCGAGTCGTCGAAGAGGTAGCGGCCCAGGATGGTATCGGTGGCCGACAGCGTATGATCCGCCCGGAGCGTGAAGAAATCGTCCCGCGAATTGCGCGGCGTGACGCTGTTGTAGTAAGCCGCCCCGGTCGGCCGGCCCGTCACCGGATCCAGGAAATCGCCGCCGTTGGCCCGCGGAAAGAGCGCCAGCAGCGGCGCCGCGTTCGGATTGATGGCGAAGGTGCCGGTCGGCAGGAGGCCCTGCCGGGCGTTGTCGTTGGGCACCAGCGCCACCGTGGTGACCCCTTTGTACTCCCGGAGCCCCTCGTAGCTGCCGAAGAAGAAGGTCTTGTTCTTGACGATCGGGCCGCCCAGCGTGAATCCGTATTGGTTGCGCCGGAATTCGGGCTTCGTCGTATCGAAGAAGTTCCGCGCATCCGTATGGTCGTTGCGCATGAACTCGAACGCCGAACCATGGAACTCATTGGACCCGGATTTGGTGACGGCCACGAAGACGCCGCCCGCCGTCCGGCCGTATTCGGAGCTGTAGGTATTGGTCAGGACGCGAAACTCCTTGAGCGTCTCGATCCCGACCAGCAGGCCCTGGGCCGAGCCCGGCGTGTTGTTGAGCGCGTCGTTGATGACGGTGCCGTCCAGTTGAAAGAGGTTCTGGTTCGGGCGCGCGCCGCTTACCGAGAACCGCTGACCGCGGCCGGTGTTGGCCGTCTGGGCGCTGGAGCGGCTGTTGACCACGCCGGTCTGCAGCAGGACCAACTGCGTCAGGTCGCGCCCATTGAGCGGCAGGTCTCGAATCTTCTTCTCGTCGACCAGGCCGTTCATGGTCGAACCGGTGGTCTCGACGTTGACCGTATCGACGTTGATGGTCACGGTCTCCTTGGTGCCGCTGACCTTCAGATTGAAGTTGATCACGGTCTCCTCGGTGACCGTCACCCCGATGTTGATTCGGGCCTCCGGATCGAATCCCGGCTGCTCCGTCCGAATCTCATAACGGCCGGGCTGCAACCCGACCACGCGATAGTAACCCTGGGCAGTGGTCGTCGTCTGGCGCGTCAACCCGGTCGCCGAATTTTTGATCCGGACCGTCACCCCGGCCACTACCTCTCCCTGTGGATCTAGAACCTTGCCTGAAATAATACCGCTCGTTGCCTGGCCCAGGGCCCAGGTGCCGCATAAGACAATACATAACAAGAGACCATGTACAATTTTATAATGTGACGTCATCACTTAGCTTCCTATTCCTTTCGACAACTATATTTATTCATAATGTATTTCGGGGAACGCAAAACTCCACGGAAAGACCGCGAGCTACTGCCTCTCGCAGCTATCCCGCCAGGGTCTTGCACGAAACGACCCAGCACAACCACACTAGTAAGTTACTGTTAAATTGTTATTGATATTTTTTAACTATGCCTGTTAATGAATCCGTCGCCTTCAAATAGGCAGATGAGGGGAGACACCTTAATTAATAGGTCTGAATTCATTGACGTATCCAGTGCACGCTAATCTACATTCAGCATGGTAGGCTGTCAAGGTGCCGAATACTAAAGCGTGTTACCTCGACGTTTTTAGACCGGGCCGGCCGTTAACTCGCCACCAAATTCAGTTGATACCATTGATGATCAGGGATTGCCCTGGGCCCTTGTGTCGATTCGCTACCCGAAGCGGAGGCGAGGTGGAAGCGGCTCATGAATGAAATCGCTTTCTACCTCGCGGCCGTTGACTTCAGGATTCAAAGTGTGTAAGGTGACGCATCTTTAATCACAAACTAGTGAAATGGGTATCGTAGGTTACCCAGGTAGATGGCAGACGTCGTCCGGATGTAGTACGCAGGTTTGGTCCGGCGGATAGCATTACTCGTTTGGGAGTGGGGAGCGCTTCATTCTCAAACTCAGGGCGTAGTTAGAGCTGCAATAGAAGAGATAGTATCGATCACCCAGACTCGTCCCGTGTTCATGGCCGCTTCTAGCCTAGCCTTGATGTGTCCCTCTCAAGTCCCTCTCGATCAGTGTCCCTCTCAAGAACGAACCCCCAATAGCTAGTATTCTATTCTCTTAGTCCAGAAGAAAGTCGCGTTACAGTATGAATGTTATTACCGTTGTGATGTTATTGCTGTGTTTTACCGATATCCCGCCGGTCGGGGTGCTGGAGAAGATGGCTTTAGACGCCGTGCAGCGGATGCCGGTCTCGAAGCTTGACGCGGAACTTCCGCCCTCGTCCTTCGCCAACTGGTTCAATCAGTTGATCGGTCCGGAGGCCGGGGTGGTCTGGCAGTTGACCGAATGTGGAGAGCGTCAGGACCGGAGGACGGGAGCGTCACAGGATCTGATCGCCTGCATGGAGGCCGATGCCATCCTGTCGGACGGTCGCAAGGTGGTGGTGGCGATCAGCGTCGGGACCTTCAAAAAAGGGATCTCCGGCGAACCGGCCTTCCACTCGGCGGTCATCGAGCAGGACAATCAGCTCTACGAGATTGCGCGGTTGCGCGATCTGCCCGATTTCCTGCGGTCGCCGCGCACCGCACCGGTCCGGTTACCGGAAGTTAGCGCCAGCCTCTCGTCGGTCAGTCTTCCTCTGGAGTCGGTCGCCGCCTCGATCGTGAACGTGGCGCTCTATCCGGAGCCGGAGGCCGAAACCATGATCGAACCGGAGGCTCGACCGGTAGAGTCGATCTTTCCCGCCACGCCATTGCTCGCGTCGGTTGCCGCTCCCCTCGCTGCCGCTCCGGTTGCGGCGCCGCCTGCCGAACCGGTCCCGCAACAGATGCAGAAGGTCCAGGAAGGCATCTTGCAGGGGCGGGCCATGATCAAGGCGATGCCGATCTATCCGGCGAACGCCAGAAGTCTGAATGCGCGCGGCGCGGTGATGGTGCAGGTCGTCGTTTCGGAGCAGGGAAGAGTCGTCGAGGCCAGGGCGATCAGCGGTCACCCGGTGTTGAGGGGACCGGCGGTGGAGGCGGCGCGCAAGTGGGTCTTCAAACCGACGACCTTGAATGGTCTGCCCGTCAAAGTCGAGAGCGTTCTGACCTTCGTCTTCAATCTATAACCAGGGTTCGGCCGTTTTTGGCTACCAAACCGCGAAAGACGCGGAACACGCAAACGGGTATCGACTTCGCGTGTTCC